>JACFMY010000153.1 GCA_019455155.1 Caldilineaceae bacterium | reverse complement strand
TGTGGCTCTCAACGCCAGGGAGGGAGCCAAATCGCCACGATGTACGTAGCGAATCCCTAGATCCACCAGCCGCGCCTGGAGCCGCTGGCTATTGGCAAATGCGTACTCTGACCCGCGCACGCCGCGCCGCCGCCGGATATCACAGAAGGTGTCTACCTGGGCCGCAACCAGGGCGGCGAAGAAGCTCTCCTCGTCATAGCCGTAGACACCGATAGTAACGATTTCAGCCATTTGGCGCCTCCTCGCCCCCCGCGGGACCGTCCTCTTTGGGGGCATAGCGCTTGCGCGACGTACGCGTCGGTTCGTCAAAGAGGGCCAACTGGGGCCCATCCAGGCGCGCCACCACCTCGGCCTGGGTCAGCATGGCGTTGTTCTCGTCAATATGGGTGACGGGCAGGCCGCGGGCGGTCAATGTGGCGCCAATGAGCTTGCTGCGGTGGCACTGCTCCGGTTTGCCTTCGCTACACATGAGCGCGACGCGAACTCCCTGGGCAAAGGCGTTCTCCAACCGGGTGACCCCGGCCTGGTAGAATGGTTTTGTCTCGACGCGGGCATAATCCACTTTGCCGTCCACATAACAGTCTGGATCGGCTGGCCGGCCACCCAGCGCGTCGCCCATGAAAACATAGTGAATGTGCTGCGCCTTGAGAGCCGCCTCGAGCGCGTCCCGGTTAAACTCGGGCTTGTAGCGCGAATAGGGTGCGGAACGCACATCGATGAGATATTCGATGCCGTAGGTGTGCAAGAGGGCAATCAGCTCATCGGCGGTACGCGCGCCGTAGCCAACTGTGTAGATTGTCGTTGTGTCTGGCTTTGATGTCTGGGATACTGACATTTGCTTGGAAAAAACCGGATGTTACGAAGATACCTGATGTTACGTTGGCTTACATGCGTCGAATGTCGGATTGTCGGAACCTATGCCACACATGAGTCCGCCATTGAGTATACCATCGGAAGACGAGCAATGGAGAGACGAGCATCAACAGGCGTCGCACCAGCGGCTTGTCCTGCTCTGCCGGCCCGCGGTCCCGGAGACGTACCGTTACCTGCTGCGCGTCCGCATTTGCGCGGGGTCCGGCCCCCATCTCGCCATCATCGGCAAGAACCCCTCCCAGGCAGACGCGGTGCGGGCCGATCCGACGACGGGCAAGGCAGAGGCCTGGGCGCGACGCCAGGGTTTCTCGACCCTGACCTATGTGAACCTCTTTGCCTATCGTTCTTCTTATCCGAAAACCCTTAACGCGCTGGAGCCTGCCCAAGCTGTCGGTCCTGACAATGACGCCAGTATCTGTGAGGCGGTGCGCGCCGCGACGGCCGTGGTGGCCGCATGGGGAAATCCCAATGGCATTGACCGGGTACGCTATGACGGCCGGATTAGAGTTGTTCTGGCCCTGATCCGTGACGTGAGCAACTCGGGCCAGGGCCGCGACCTGTCCTGCCTCTTTGTCGTCGGCCATCTGACGGATCAGGGCTACCCGCGGCACCCGCTCCATTGGAACCTTGAGCCCGCGCTCCGCTCCTGGCTTGCCGCCACCAGCTAGCAGCCGATGCCAACTCGTCCCGCTCTTTGTTCGCCCCCACGTTCCCTGGACGCCCCCGTAAATGGAACGAGCCTAACCGCGTCGCAGACGCGACATGTAGATAATAGCAGCGGCCAGCGAGGGCGCCACAGATTGGCCTGAATCGACACGGTCGGGTAAGGTGGATTGGGTAAAGCAGCATTCTCAACGGAGTGAAAAGGAGCAACATTAAGTATGCGGTCGATCATACTGCCCGTCATTGCTGCGGTGTTGGTTGCAGGCGCCTGCGCGTCCGCGCCCACTGCACCAGCTGCCGCCCCGGCAACGCCAGCGACAGGTGACAGCGATGTGATCAGCACCCCATCATCCGCGCCGGAAGAACCGGCAGCGGCGCAGACCGAAGCGACAGCCCAACTCAATCTGCCCACTGTGACGCCGTCGCCCACACCTCCTAGCCCAGCCGGCGCTGAGCCTGCGTTGCCAGTGCTGGCGCCCGATCAGGTAGAGATAGCGCTGGAAGCCGCGTATGAAGGCTTTGAGCTGCCCGTGTTTCTGGCGGAGCCTGCGGACGGCAGCGGCCGCCTCTTTGTGGTAGAGAAGACAGGTACAATCCGGGTCATCGTCGACGGCCAGATCCAGGCTGAGCCATTTCTTGATATCGGCGACAAAATCACGACCCGGGGCAATGAACAGGGGTTGTTGGGGTTGGCCTTCGTGCCAGACTTTGCCGAGACCGGTCACTTCTTTGTCAATTACACCGATGTGTCCGGTACGACTACGGTGGAACGTTACACCGTGGCCGCCGACAACCCCAACCGGGCAAATGTGAGCAGCGCGTTCACCATACTCACGGTGGCCCAGCCGGCACCCAACCACAACGCGGGTATGCTGGATTTTGGACCGGACGGCTACTTGTATGTGCCCTTTGGCGACGGCGGCGCGGCCAACGACCGGTTCGGCAATGGCCAGAACCCGAGCACGTTGCTGGGCAAGATCCTGCGCCTTGATGTGACCAGCGATCCCACGCAGCCTTACCTGATCCCAGCGGACAATCCTTTCGTCGATGCCAGCTGGAATGGCCAGGATGTGCGCGACGAAGTATGGGCTATCGGCCTGCGCAACCCCTGGCGCACAAGCTTTGACCGGGCGACCGGCGACTTCTGGGTAGCAGATGTGGGCCAGAACCAGATCGAGGAAGTGAACGTCGTTCCCGCGCGGGCGGCTGGCGGGCTCAACTTCGGCTGGCCCATTATGGAGGGCAGCAGCTGCTTTCGCGCGGGCTGTGACGCCACCGGCCTATACGGGCCTGTGGTCGATTACACCCATGAAGGCGGGAACTGCTCTGTCACGGGCGGCTATGTCTATCGGGGCCGCGCGTTCCCCCAATGGAACGGCATCTATTTCTACGGTGACTATTGTAGCGGCCGGATTTGGGTCCTGGCCCCTGACAGCGCAGGCGGCTGGACCAATGCGCTGGTAGAGGACACGGATTTGACCCTATCGTCCTTTGGGCAGGACCAGCAGGGCGAGCTCTATGCGCTCGACTACCGGAGCGGCGTGGTCTACCACCTGACGCTTGCCCCGTAATCCCTCCAGCCGCACGTTGTGCTGCAGCAGCAGGCCCGGGCCGGCGGCCCGGGCTTACTGATTGGTGCGACCTGTAAAGCGACAACAGTTGGCAAATCGCCCTGGCCTGTGCCATAGTGAAGGATACGCAACGCGCAGGACACGGTGGCGTTTGCCTTGGCGCAACAGCGGCAGAAAACGACGGCATCAGCTTACAGATTGACGTTGATGGCTATGGTACAAAGGCCGTTATTTTCCAAAATGCTTTTGAGCTCCACCAGGGGTTCAAATTGAGGAAACGGATCGGAATATGAATAGACAAATCGGTGACGCCACAGTCGACAACACCGCGCGCAAATGGCTGATCCTGGTTGCTGTCGGTCTCTGTCTCTTCCTGGGAAGTGTAGACGGCAGCATTGTCAATGTGGCGGTGCCAACGCTCATCGACCAGCTCAACACCACGTTCCCCACGGTCCAGTGGGTCATTCTCTCTTATTTGCTAGGGCTGGCGCTGCTCCTGGTTGGGATGGGGCGGCTGGCCGACATGATGGGCAAGAAACGCATCTTCAACCTGGGCATCCTGCTCTTTTTGGCGGGCTCGGCGCTATGTGGCATGGCGCCCAGCGTCTACTGGCTGATCGGTTTCCGGTTGCTCCAGTCCATCGGCGCGGCGATGATCATTGCATTGGGTACCGCCATCTTGACCGAGACATGGCCGGCCCATGAGCGGGGCGCGGCCATCGGCATGGCGGCCGGCTTTATCTCGCTGGGTATCGTAGTTGGTCCGGCTATCGGTGGCTTCCTGCTCAACTATCTGAGTTGGCGGTGGATCTTCTATGTCAACGTCCCCATCGGCGCGGTATCGCTGCTCCTCTCGCTGATCTATCTGCCCCCGATGTTGCCACAGAAGCGACGGGAGCGTTTCGATTACCTTGGCGCTGTCCTTTTGGGTGTGGGGCTGCTGGCCTTTACCCTGGCCCTGACCATCGGGCAGAATCTTGGCTTCACAGCGCCGCCGATCCTTGCGCTCCTGGCCGTTGGGTTGTTGGCGATTCCCATCTTTATCTGGATCGAGAACCGGGTTAATTTCCCGATGGTGGAGCTCAGCCTCTTTCGGGAGCCCCAGTTTTCACTGAATCTCTTCACGGCCTCGCTGGCCTTTGTGGCCATCTCGGGCATCGTGCTCCTGTTGCCGTTCTACCTGGAACTGGTGTTGGGGCTTGCTCTGCGCGACGTGGGCTTAATGATGGCCGTTGTGCCGGCGATTATGGTCCTGCTGCAGCCGGCTTCGGGCGCGATCTCCGACAAGTTGGGCACCCGGCCGGTCAGCATGTTAGGGCTGGGCCTGATCCTCCTTGGCTATCTGGCCATGACGACCCTGCGCGCCGACGGCACGCCCCTGGGTTTTGTGCTGCGCATGCTGCCTGTCGCGAGCGGTATGGCCATATTCAACTCGCCCAACAACAGCGCGATCATGGGTGCGGTGCCGCGGGCGCGGCTGGGTGTCGCCTCGGGCATTTTGAGTATGGTGCGAACCTTGGGCCAGGTAACGGGAATTGCGGCTCTGGGCGCGTTCTTTGCCAGCCGTGTCGTCGCGCATAGCGGCGGGCCTGTCGACCTTCGCGCGGCCGCGCCGGCTGCGCTCGTCGGCGCGCTGCACGATCAGTTCTTCTTTGTGGCGGGGCTGATCCTGGTGGGCACAATCGTGGCTGCCCTCACCTGGCGTTGGGAGATTAAGAGTGGGCGCAGCAAACGACGCGAGACCATGCCCGCGCCCGCGGCCGTGGAGTAAGCTGGCTGGCAGCTTGGCTTCACACGGAGCCGGGCTGCTATCTAGTGGTCTGCCAATCATCAAACTTGAGTTCGGTAGTGGCCTTTTCAGTCGCTGTGGACAGGTGAAGAACGAATAAATTCGTTACTACCGGATGGCTAAAGAATGACAATTGACAGAGCACTAGTTACCCGTGGAGAGGAATCTCCTCTACTGTTTCCAGCACCGGCTCGTAACGGCACCGGCACCCCCGGGGAGACGTGCATTCTCGATGGGGGAGCTCGGGTACGCGCACCACGAGGTACTCCTTACCCCGCGCCGCGCGGCAGTGCTCGCAGGTAAACTCGTCATCGGGGCCCACAATCTCCATCCGCCGCACATGGTCGCCGCCCTTGCAGCGCTGCCAGGTCTCCTGATTGTCCACGTAGAGGCCAAGCTGGTAGGCCTTCCAATACGCCGCTTCGCTGATATCCTGGTCGGCGCGCGCCAGTTCCGCCTGAACGTAACTGGGGATTTCCGCCGCGGGTTGTCGCCAGTAGGCACCCCAAAGATGTTCTTCTGCCGCGTAGAGCTTGAGCCAGGCTTGCGTTTCTGGGCTCAGGCCGTCGAGCAGCCAGTGTTCTAGGAAGAAGATGCGCCGGGTGACCGCGCTGTGGTCCATCTGGGGTTCAGGGCCTGTCCAGTCTGCCTTGCCCAGGGGCGTCAGGTTTTCGTATTGGCGACGCACAGTCAGGGCTTCGCTGGTCATCTTCTGTTCCAGGGCCTTGCGTACTTTTGCCATGGCCTCGGCTTTGGCCGCCTCTGTGCGCTGGCGGTAGGTCTCCACAAAGGGCATCCCGGCCGCGGTCACCTGGTAGAAGCCGTCCGGGCTTTGCGCCAGCCAGCCCTGTTTCTGCAACAGGGCCAGGGTCTCCATGTATGGCTTGGGGAGCACGCGACTCCAGCGCTTCTGCTCTGCCGGCTCATGGGGCAGACGCGGCGTCACAAAGCAGCTAAGGAGATCGATCTGGGCATACTCCTTTATCTCCTTGGATCGCGCCAGGACATCCCCATCTAGCCTGGCGCCGCCGAATAAGTTCTTCAAAAAGCTCATGGTTCACTATCCCCCTGTCATCTCCCGGAGAACGGCCAGCAGCAGCGACGTCAGTCGCGGGACAATGAGCTTGCCGGCATCCATGACCTCCTCATGGCTGGGCTCGTTCTCGGCGTCGAGCACATCGATGGCTGTGTTGGTAATGGTGCTGATGGCCAGCACCTCCATACCAGCATGGTGTGCAACTATCGTCTCGGCCACGGTGCTCATGCCCACTGCATCCGCGCCCCACGCACGCAGCATGCGTACTTCGGCTGCTGTCTCGAAATTGGGGCCGGCCAGTTGAGCATAGATGCCGCGGCGCAGAGGAATCTGGCGCGCGGCGGCGGCTTTCTGGGCCAGGTCGCGCAGGCGCCGCGTGTAGACACGGTTCACCGCCGGAAAGCGCGTGCCAAACGCGTCGAGGTTTGGACCGCGCAGGGGGCTGACACCTGCCATGCCGACCAGATTGATGTGATCTTCGATGAGCATGAGGTCTCCCACAGCAAAGCTGGGGTTGAGCGCGCCAGCCGCGTTGGTGACGAAGAGGGTTGCTACACCCAGCTGCCGCATGACCCGCACCGGCAGCGTCACCTGCTGCATGGAATAGCCTTCGTAGTAGTGAAAGCGCCCCTGCATGGTACACACTGTCGCCCGCGCCAGCCTGCCCATGACCAGGCGGCCAGCGTGTCCGGCCACTGTGCTAACGGGGAAATGGGGGATGTCACGGTAGGGGACGACATCGGCATCTTCGATCTGTTCGGCCAGCCCGCTCAGGCCGCTGCCGAGGATCAGGCCCACTGTCGGGCGATGGCGAGTGTGGCTGCGGATGAAGGCAGCCGCTTCGTCATATTGGGCAAGTGTGAAGTTCGTGTCCATGGGGCCCATTGTACTCTGCAGCGGGCGCCCACTCAAACCGAACGGCGCCATAGTGTAGGCGATCTTAGGGACAACGTGCGCGCAATGTGGACGCAACCACGGCAATATTGAGGCCGGTACGGATGTGGTACACTGGGCAGCGGATTCTTCCCAGATCAGGCTTCATTCTGACTGAAACCGGCCAAACAACTTACGAGGAATTGCCATGTCTACACCTGCCATCTGCGTCGTGGGTTCTGTCAATCTGGACATGAATAGCTATGTCACCCGCTTTCCGAAAGCCGGCGAAACCATGCATGGCCACCGCTTTACCACGGGGTATGGCGGCAAGGGCGCCAACCAGGCTGTCATGGCCGCGCGCCTGGGCGGCAGGGTCTCCATGATCGCACGGGTGGGCGACGACATTTTCGGCCAGGATATGCGCCAGAATCTGGCCAATGAAGGTATCGACATCGAACATGTTTACACCAGCGCCGGTCTCTCTTCGGGCGTGGCTGTGATTACCATCACGGACGAAGGGGCCAACACGATTATCGTGATTGCCGGCGCCAATGGCGCAGTGGCCCCTGCCGATGTGACCGCCGCGCGCCACACCATTGCCGGGGCAGCGGTCCTTGTTTGCCAGATGGAGGTGCCCATGGAGGCGAACCTGGCGGCGCTGCGCGTGGCGCGTGAGGCCGGCGTGACCACTATCTTCAATTCGGCGCCTGTCAGCAGCGCGGTGCCCGATGAAGTCTACACCCTCAGCGATATCTTCTGTCCTAACGAAACCGAGGCTGAGCTGCTCACAGGCATGCCTGTCCGTTCGGTGGACGATGCCCGGGCCGCGGCTGCGGCGATCCTGAGCCGGGGCCCGCGTACTGCGCTCATTACGTTGGGCGCGCGGGGTGCTCTGATTGCCGGCCGCGACGGCGACGTGCTGGTACCCGCGCCTGAGGTGAAGGCCGTCGACACCACGGGCGCGGGGGACGCGTTCGTGGGCAGCCTGGCCTACTTCCTGGCGGCGGGCAAGCCCCTGCACCAGGCCGTGGAACGGGCCAACGCCATCGCGGCAGTGAGCGTTCAAGCCCCTGGTACCCAGTCGAGTTACCCACGGCGGGGAGATCTGCCGGGAGAGCTTGTTGTGGGATAGAGCGACAGAACCACCATGGCTCCATGGATACCGACGGGTCTCATGGATGCCATGATTGGGGAGGGCTTTTGAGGGAGTCCATGACGTTATACTAGCTTGCTCATGGTATCTTTGGTGCCGATTGTGCCGTAGTGTTTCCTGATTCCGTATATTGATTGAAAGGATCGAAATGCATGCCAGCCAGGGATTTTCGACCGGCGCACCTGTTGCCCGAGCAAGTGGCCACGATCATTGGCCTGGTTTCCGATACACATTTCCCGCAGCGTTGCCGCCAGCTGCCAGCGGCTCTGTTCGACGTGTTGGCCGGCGCAGATGTGGTACTCCACGCCGGGGACGTGGGAGAGCTGTCGGTGCTGGACGAATTGAGCTGCATCGCGCCGGTCATCGCGGTCCACGGTAACGACGATACGGTCACAGCTCAGCGTGAATTGCCCTACCAGCAGGTGATCACCGCCCACGGCGTCCGTATTTTTCTATGGCATAGCCACTATCCCGATGCCGAAGAGGAGCGGGCCTCACGCAAGAGCGATGACATGATCGCCAAGCTCGGCCGATCCGTGGCGCAAGCCGAACGTACCGGCGCCGCGGTCACCGTCTTCGGCCACTGGCACATTCCACTTACCTACCGGCAGAACGGCGTCGTCGTAGTCAATCCCGGCGCGATCGCGTCAGGCAACCCCATCACCCGCCAGTTGCACCAGACCGCCGCCCTCCTCTTTTTGGACCGTGGCGGCATGTCCCACATCGTACATGTGGACCTGGCACAACCGGACCGTCCCTTTGATCCAGGAATCGATGTGCAACAAGGCTTTGCAGCCGCCCTGAACCGCTTCAGCCGATCGATCATGTCGCCGGAGCTCATGGCAGAGTTGCCCCGTGTGCGCTCCCAACTGACCCCAGCGGAGCTTGGCGCCTTGCGCGAGTTTGTCTTTGAGCTGAGCCATCGCTGTTGGGCGGGAGAATTGCCTCTGCTCGATCTCCAGGTATTTGTCACCGAGATGGAACGGACAGACACGCTGCCGCCAGCGCTGCGCGCCCGCCTGCAGAGCCTGTGGGAAACGGCGCCAGACCAACCCTGAGGGTTCATCCGGAACGAACGCCCTGATTCCGGTGTAGTTGCATCGTGTGGGATTTCATTGCACATTCGGGGCGAGGGCTGGTGCAAAGTGGGCGAGCTGCTCGCGGAGGCGGAGCAACGCGAGGTCCTTGGCTTTGGCCTCCAGCATGATGTCGAATGGGCGCAGGCGATGGGCCTGGGCCACCTGCAGCAGGTCGATAAAGGCAAAGGGATCGAGGAAGTCGCTGTGTTGGTTGGGGAGCGGCGCCTGGAGACGCTCGCCCCCGCGGTGCCGTACCGTGCGCGCACGAGTGCGCGTGGTGCTGAAGTGGAGCTTGGGACGGCGATGGCCCGGCCATGTAGCCAGCGCTGCGGCCAGGGCCTCGGCCAGTGTACGCCCGCTGGGATTCAGGCAGCGCAGGTGGAGGGTGTCCAAGACGACCGGCACACCGGTTCGCCGGTGGATCCACAGAGCGTCATCCAGGCTGTAGCGCCGGTCATCGTGTTCCAGCACCACGCGGCGGCGCACGCGGTCGGGTAGATCCAGAAAGTGGCGCACGAAGCGCTCACGGCCAGCCGCTGCATCGCCGTAGACGCCGCCTACATGCACGACGATCACGCTGTCGTCGTCCAGCCCCATAGCCTCCAGCAACGCCGCGAGCACGTCCAATTCCTGAACCGCGCGCTGGATACGGTGTAGATCCGGCGCGCTCAGCTGTATATAGTGGGCGGGGTGGACCGTAAGACGGATGCCGCACTGCCGCGCCAGGTCGCCGGTGGCGGCCAGCTCCGTGCTGCATTCCTCGATCTGGCGATGGAACGCGGGCAAATCTGGATGGGTGATGTAGGGCGCGAGCTGGCCCGCCAAACGATAGAAGCGAATCTCCCGGCTGTGTAGGTAGGCGAGGATGTCGCGCACGTAGGCCAGGCTCACGCTCAGATGGGGCGCGTGCTGCCAGCGCCGGCTGTCGTGGGAACGCAAGGGCGCGCCTAGCACTTTGACAGGGACCCCCAGCCGGTACATCTCATCTCCCGTTCATGTCTCCAATGGGCGAAGAGGCCAGACCAGCACGTCGAGCCGCCGGGCGAAGTGGAGCAGCGGCGGCGTGCCGGGCAGCTGGATCGCGGCGGCGCCGGCCATGGTGTTGGCCAGAAACTCGGCTCTGGCTGGCTGTAAGGGCCAGGGCGCGTGCTGGATCTCGCCGATAAACGGCTGGCCGCGCTCGTCCACGGTATAGAGGGCGTAGCGCTCCGTCAACCAATGATCGAGGGTGCCCGCCGCACTTTGAAAGATGGGACCGGCCGGCGCGTAACCCGTGTTCAGCGCGGCGCCAGGCGCATCTACGTGAGTACGGTGGCTGGCATAGTGGACGGTACGGCCATCGTCGTAGACGTGCATACGGGCACGGTAGTAGGGAAGGCGGAAGGTCCGCCGCGCGATGGCCACGGCGAGCGGGTTGGCCGCGTCGAGGCTGAAAAAGTAGACGCCGGCCTTGACCACGCCGCGGTCGCGCTGCAACACGTAGGTACGCACATTGAGCTCGGGAAAATGGGAAAGCCACGGCAGGGCTGGCGCCAATCTGGGCCGTACGTTGGCCATGCGAAAGGGTACGACACCGATCCATGCCTCACCGTCATAGGTGTCCAGCTCAAGCGCGGGCGGGACCAGGGCGCGCATGGCCGCGGCGGGAATGGGCCAATGCGCAAAGAGCAGATCGCGCCAGCTTTGGGTCATGATCCATGGACCCTGGGGCATTGGCCAGGGCCGGTGCCCGCTCCTTGCCAGGATGTCGCCGGTCCCGTGTTTGTTCGATGGTGTGTCCACTCTGACGACCTAGGCCTCTCTTGCTAAGACTCTCTTGCTGGGCCTCTCTTGGCATCTGCGTCTCCCGCCCATGACCATATGGAGCGCCGGCCCTGGACGCCTTCCCAGCGAACGAACTCCGCCAACTGACCTGCCCATTGTAGCATGGCCGGGCGCCCGGCAGATCGGACGAAAAGCCGGACAGACATTCTTCATGGGCTCCATGATTTCAGCCCGTCTGGGACGCGGTGGTCTATCATCCGGATCCTATATACCTGGCGCGAACGAATTTCAAAATTCGTGTCCGGATCTTGCAACCTTTTGGCGAATCGTCCGTATTGTTCATCGACAGCGCAATACCGGAGAGATGTGGCACCGGAATCGTTCAACAGCGATTGCGTTGCATTTTGAGGAGAGAAAATGAGCACTGTAGAGGAATCCCGAAATCAGACGACCCAGGGTACGGCGCACTCGACGCTGCCGGATTGGGTCGATTCCCCATCCAATGGTGAGCGGGCGCGGCCCGCATCCGCGCAGCCTGCGCGGCGCATGCTCTACCGCCATCCGGCTGACAAGGTGGTAGCAGGTGTCTGTGGCGGTGTGGCTGAGTATCTGGGCTGGAACCCCGTCTTCGTACGGGTCGGCTGGGTCGTGGCGACATTTGCCACCTGGGGTGGCGGCGTGTTGGCCTATATCTTGCTGGCCATGTTCCTGCCTACTGGAACGAACGCAACCGGACAGCTCAAGCCGCCGGCTGTGGAGCTGAGCCAGAAAGGCGTCACCTGGGCCGCGGGCCTTCTGATGGCGTTGGGCGGCCTGTGGCTGCTGACAAATCTGGGGATTCTGCCCGGTCTGTGGCGTGCCTTCTGGACGGCCGTTGCAGTCATCTTCTGGCCGGCCGTGTTGATCGTCGCCGGTTATCTGCTCCTGCGGGCCAATAGCAGCAAAGATCTGGACAAGGAAATGTCCGAGGCGGCTCGTAAGATGAAAAAGGCCGTGGATGGCAAGCTGCCGGGCGCGGATCAGATGAAGGCGGGTTTCGCCAGCTTCCGGGAGAGCATCCCATTGCAGCGCAGCCGCACCAACCGCATGGTGATGGGTGTGTGTGGTGGCCTGAGCGAGAAGTATGGCATCGACGCCAACCTGATTCGTCTCATCTGGGCGGCCTTTACTCTGGGCACCATGGGACTTGGCGCCTTGCTCTACCTGCTGGTTGCTCTCTTGATGCCCGAAGCACAGCCGCTGGCCCAACATCACCAGGGTAACGATGCACGGGACATTCCCGTCGTGGACAACTCGGCACAGTAACCTGTTAAATTCGCATTACACCTAGCATCCTCCTGCTGTTCCAACCAACGATAGAGTTACCAACGCGATTAGGCGGCCGCAAGGCCGCCTGATCGTTTACACCGCCGGTGATTTCCTGAAAGTGAGATTGCCGATATAATGAGGCCCAACGACAAGATGCGACAACGCCTGGCTCCAGCGGCGTTGGGACAAAGAGGTTAGAGCAAGGAACCAGCTCGTGGGAAAAGGATCCTATTTGTTGATTGGCGCCGTGATCGGCGCCGCGGCCGCGGCGCTGTTAGGCTATCTCTTTGGTCCCGCTGAGGGGACCACCTACGACGAGAACTATCGCTCGCGTCTCGATTTTGCCCTGGATGAGGGGCGCCGGGCCGCGGCCGCACGCGAACACGAGCTCCGACACAAGATCGAGGAGTACCGGCGTCTGCCCAGCCCCTCCGCCGGCCAAACAGGCGGCAAGAGCAACGGCGCCGGCCCAGCGTAGGCCACCCACGCCGCCCTACCGCTGGCAGTGCGGGCAGAAGTGCGTGCCGCGTTGGGCGAGCACGATTCGTTCCACAGGCGTGGCGCAGGTTGGGCAGGGTTTCCCTGTCCGCTGGAAGACATTATGCTCGGCCTGGAATTCCCCCTGTTCGCCGCCAGGACGTACGTAGTTCTGTAGCGCGCTGCCGCCCAGGCTGCTGCCCGCCCGGGCAATTCCCGCTGCCAACACATTCTGAATCGCCTGCTGCAGTCTGGCTGCTTCGGCCCGTGACAAGCTGCCACCGCTGCGCGTGGGATGAATCCCAGCTGCAAACAACGCTTCATCGGCGTAGATATTGCCCACACCTGCCACAATTGTCTGGTCGAGCAATAGCGCCTTGACCGCGGCTTTGCGGCCGGCCAGGCGTTGGACAAAGTCGTCCAACATGAAGCTGCCATCCAACGGCTCCGGCCCCAGGTGGTCCAGAACCGGCCCCAGCTCGGAGACCAGCCAGAGGCGGCCAAACTTGCGGGTGTCCTGGAAAACCAGATTGCGGCCATCGTCCAGGGCCATGACCACATGCATGTGCTTGTCGGGCGCCGCTCCAGGCGGCATCAGCAGCAGGTGCCCCGTCATGCGCAGGTGGACAATGAGGGTCAATCCGCTTTCCAGCCCCAGCAACATATATTTGCCACGGCGCCCAAATGAGTGGAACCGTTGCCCGCGTATCTGTGCCACAAAGTTAGCGGGCGCCGGCGCGGCGATAGTCCGGGGCCACAGGACTTGGGCGCCAATCACCTGGCGCCCGCTCAGCACGGGCGCCAGCTCGCGTACATAGGTTTCGACTTCAGGAAGCTCTGGCATGGTTGATCACGCGTTTCGCTGCCGGCTGCGCCACCAGAGCAGGCCAAAGAGCAGCGTGGTCACGGCGGCCAGCGCCTGTGCCCCGGGCAACAGCGTGCGCCAGCCGCCAAGCAACGGGCGTGGCGCGGCCGGGGCGGCGCCCGCGACCGTCGGGGCGGCGGTTGGTTGGGCGAGGGTCAGGGCAGCGGCCGTTGCGGCTGCGGTTGGGGTTGCCTCCTCACCTGTGAACGACTCTTCTGCTGGCGCGGCTGTGGCCGGCAGTGCAGGCGCCGTCACGTTGCTAGCAGAGGATTCCTCAACAGAGGGTTCCTCCGCGGGGAGGGCTGCTGCCTCCTGCGTCGCGACGAGAGC
>JACFMY010000773.1 GCA_019455155.1 Caldilineaceae bacterium | reverse complement strand
CGCGTCCCCTACCCCTCCTGTGTGTCTCCCTTGGCCTGCTCCTCCTCTTCTTCCTCGCCCTGGCCACGAGCCGGGCGAGCGCCGCGGAGGAGGCAGGCAACGGGGAGTTGCTCTGTCGCTTCGGCGCCGGCGTCTACCGTGACCTGCCCGCCACAGACTTCGACCTGGCCGCGCTGCGCGTAGGCTGGATCGTCAACTTTACCGCCAGCGAGACGCCCACGGTGCCCGCAGGCATGACCTATGCGCCCCTGGTCGATCTGCGCCAGGTAGGCGAAGACGATTACGCGCCCAAAGGTCCCGCCCTGGATGCGGCCATTGCCGCCAACCCGGGCGCGGACTGGCTGCTGGGTACCGAGCCCGACCGCCCCTATCTGCTCTACGCCATGGAGCCGGCCGTCTACGCCCACGCCTACCACGACCTCTACGCCTACATCAGGGCCCGCGATCCCGAGGCGCACATCTTCCCGGCTGGCATCGTCCAGCCCACGCCCTTGCGGCTGCAATACCTGGACCTGGTACTGGAAGCGTACCAGGCGCGCTATGGCGTTCCCCTACCGGCCGACGGCTGGTCCATTCACAATTTCATGCTCAACGAGCGCAGTTGTGCCGTCTACCCCGACGACTGTTGGGGCGCCGAGATCCCGCCCGGCGTGGACGCGGACGAGGGCCTCCGGGCCACGCCGGTGGACAGCATCGACGTCGAGCGCTTTGTGGCGCAGCTCTATGCCTTCCGGCGCTGGATGGTAGAGCGTGGCTACACAAATCAGCCGCTCTACATCTCCGAGTATGGCATGCTCATGCCGCCCGACCTGCCGCCGGGCTTTCCGCCGCCGGTGGTCAGCGAATTCATGACCCGCACCTTTGCCGCCATGGCCACAGAGGCCGACCCGGAGCTGGGCTATGCACCGGACGGCGGCCGGCTGGTGCAACGCTTTGCCTGGTACGCCACGGTGGAGCCGTACTTCAACGGTGGTCTCTGGGCCAGCACGAACTACACGAATCCGCTGTCGCCGCCCTACGTGCTCACGCCCATTGGCGCGGCCTACCGGGACTACACCGCGGGCCTGCCGGCCACCACCGACCTGGCGTCCCTGGAGTTAGCAGGCACGGACGCGGGATCGCCCGGCGCCGCGGGCCCGTTGACGGTGGCCTTAACGGCCACAGTGAGCAACAGCGGCAGCCGCGCCGCGACCACGACCGCGTCGGTACGCTTCTACGTGGCCCTGCCCGGCGGCGGCGCGCTGCAGTTGGGCGACCCGCAGACCATCGCACTGTCCGGCTGCGGGGCAACCGCGGTGGTCACGGCCACCACAACCCTCCCCACCCCGGCCGCGCTGCAGGGTTTGCCCGTCTACGTAGAAGTCACCTCCGCGGGCCATCCCGACATCGACCCCACCAACAACCGCGCCGGCCCATGGCTCCTCCCCGGCCCGCGTGTCTATCTGCCGGCAATCCGAGGCTCCCCCTAGCTCAAACGCCAAGAGTCGATCCAACGCATGCCTCCCTATATCCGAACCCATGACCACAACACACACAACAT
>JACFMY010000772.1 GCA_019455155.1 Caldilineaceae bacterium | reverse complement strand
TGTCTGCGCGGCTATACGTACTTCTACATCCCCTGGCGTCGCTATCGTGTCAGCCTTGAGACTACCGGCGTCACTGCTCTGGACATTGCGGAGCTGCCACTGGAAGGCCCCTGCTGGAATTGAGCGTTGGCTTTGGGGAGAAGAGTTGGGCTGGTCAGACCGGGCCGCACGCCGGCCACGTGATGCTCCGCTCCAACCAGCCAGCCACAAGTCACTTAGCTTTCTGCATACACCTCTGTGTTCGGGTGGAACGCCGCCCAGGCGAACCAGAAGTGATCGAAGGCCAATATCTGTTGCAGCTGGGTTCCAGCTAACGGGCCGTCGATCGCTTCCCCGAGAATGTTCCATGTGCTGTCCGTTTCTTCATCGCGGAATGTGCCTGCTCCGCTGGCGACGAAGGTGAGCGTCTGGTCGTCGAGACGGCGATCAAAGACAGCCACGCTGCCGACGTCGCGGCTCGTGCTGATCTGTTGGCCGTCCAGCGCGCTGGCAGTGCCCGCTTTGTGGAAGACAACGATAGGTATGCCAGCCATTTCATCGTTGATGGCGCCGGATGCCGCCGCGATGGAGAAGGGATAGGCCTTCACGCTGCCTTCGAGGGCAACGCCGGCCACGCGTTCCGTACTCGGCAACCGCTCATCCAACTCGCCCGTGAAGAGCCGGGAGGGCCTTCCCGTGCTGCTGTCGTAGCCAGTATAGGGGTTGTAGCCGTAGGGGCGGCTGGCAAAGCTTGGACGCTCCAGTACCACGCCATCGGGGAACTCGGCGGCAAAGTCTGCCAGGCTGATGACCTGGCTCGGCAGGAAGGCAAGCTGGCGGCCGGCATGCTCGCCTACGATGCCCCGGCCCGTGAACTGCTGCCACCAGGTCTCGGTCTGGCGGTCGTACATAATGAGGTCGCTGTTGCGCAGGTTGCCCGTGGTGCCAAAGTCCAATACCTGGCCGTCAAGCGTGCTGTCGAAGACGATGCTGGCATTGCACAGGGGGCAGAAGGTCACCGCGACCGGCTTCCCGCCGACCTTGTCGTTGACGATCTCATGGAAGATCAGGATCGACAGCGGATAGGCGCGTACATCGCCATCGAGTTGGAACAGGATCACCGGGTCACGGTCGCTGAGCCATTCTCGGGCGGCGTCGATGGACTCGAAGGCCGGCTCATCGATGGCGGGGATGCCGTCCTTGGGCGGCCCACCTGAGAGAATCTCATCCCACGGCACCGTGCGGCGTGAGAAATCGGTGTCCCAGTTGAGAGTGCTAAAAGGGGGATCCGACGGAGGCAGCAGCGCGTCCGGGGCAGTTGCCGCTGCTGCGACAGGTTGGGTGTCCACCGCTGCCGGCTGGCCGCCGGCGGTCACGGCTACACAGGCGGCGAACAACAGCAGGGCTGCTGCAAGCCACAGATAGCGGATAGAGAGCACATTCGCCTCCTTTGGCGGCTCGTGCCGCGAGCCGTCAGCTGCCCGTGCCGAAATCTACAAACGGCTCCGGTACCCAGCCGGATTGGACGGGCTGCACGCCGACAGTGCGCACGAAATAGTAATTCAG
>JACFMY010000771.1 GCA_019455155.1 Caldilineaceae bacterium | reverse complement strand
AATCAATCCTGTCAATCTATTTTGTCTTTAGACGCGCGAGAATGCCCATTAGTTTCTCGTTGCCCGCCGCCGGTGGGCGCCAGTCTATCTGAATGGCCTGAGCGCCTTGCTCGGCCAGGCTTGCTGTGAAGGACTCCAGCCCCACGTTGATGGCGGCCAATGGCGCGTCGATGGCGGCCGGATCGACGGGGCTGTAGCAGGTATTGTGCGCCAACGACCGCACCAGCTCTCCGGCCCGTTTGACGGCGGCCTCGTTGCTCAACTCGACCGTGGCGCCGGCGGCTTTGAGCTGTTCGATTTGCGCGCCCATGTCCTGGGGATCTTCGTCGGTACCGACGACAATCGCGATCACCTCCAGGTGGCGACCCGCACCCTGGGCTACTTGCCTGGCCTGGCGGATTGCAGACCCGAGCTCGGCAGCCGGGTCGGGATGCGATCCATAGCCCAAGACCACGTCAAGCAGCACGACCGCGGTGGCCGGGTCCGCGGCCTCCTGAAGAAGCCGCTTCACGCGCAGGTCGTTGTCCATCATGGGGTGCAGGCGGCCCACGGTAAACTCGTCGGCGCCCAGATCGATGATGGTATGTTCCTTGCTCTCGGTGGCTTTCTCCAAGTAAAACTGGGCATCCAGCGGCGCGTTGGAGTAGACCGCGGGTAGATAATCCCTCAGTAGCAGCAGTGCTTCGTAGGCAAGCGTGCCGCCTGAGAAGAGGCCACGCAGATAGCGTTGCTCTGGCATAAAGGGCGGCGGCGCAGGCGCGGCCATGGCTTCTTCCTCCAGTCCGGCCAGCTCGACGGCCAGCTCGGCCGCAGCATCCAGCGTCTGCACGAAATAAAGGTTGCCCTGGACGGGCTCCTCCGCATGGTAGCCGATAAAATCCACGACCACGGGCTTGCCACAGGCCCGCGCCACGCGCAAGAGATTGTTGGCTACAGTTGCAGAAGGGGGTTTGGAGATAATGACGATGACCTGGGTCGCCGGGTCGTTGGCGAGCAGGTCGAGCGCCTGGCACGCGGTGACGCCGCCCACGGCCTCGGCAAGGTCCCGGCCGCCGGTGCCCAGCGCGTGGCTGACCCCGCTGCCAAGCTGGTGGATGCGCGCCATGGCCAGCTGCAGACCGGTGCCCGACGCGCCCACCAGGCCGATGGGTCCACGGCGTACTTTGTTGGCGAAGCCGAGCCCCACGCCGTTGACCATGGCCGTGCCACAGTCAGGGCCCATCACCAACAATCCCTGATCGGCGGCCGTGCGCTTCAGCGCGATCTCGTCTTCTATGCTCACGTTATCGCTGTATAGGAAGACATGTTTGCGTAGTCGCAGCGCCTCGCGCGCCACGCCCGCGGCATAGCGACCCGGCACAGAGACCAGCACCCACTGCGCAGCGGGCAGCAGGTTGGCGGCGGCCTCGATGCTCTTGGGGCGGTAGCCCGCATCCACGCCGTCAGCGTGGCGTCGCGCCAGCAGCTCATCGACCTGGGCCAACGCGGCTTCTCCGGCGGTCGCGTCCGCGGACCGGACGGCGATGACGAGATCGTCCGCGCCGG
>JACFMY010000152.1 GCA_019455155.1 Caldilineaceae bacterium | reverse complement strand
TACCTGGCCGCACACCCCGGCCAGCCTCTTCTGGCAGGCTTACTCGCCGATTAACCCGAAGGCACTGCTCGCAGCCCCCTGCCTGCTGGCTCGGGCGCTATCTTGCTCATCATCTATGGCACAGTCACCGCACCCTTAGTCCCTTGACACTTCCGACAAAGCGTGCTAATAATATGGCATTGCAGCCTGAAACCGATTACATAAATAAACTAGGAGTTGGCGTCCTAACGCAGCTTCACCGTAGCCCAATTGGCTGTTCGATCGGCTGATGCGGTTGGCAGCCTGATATTGGCGCAGAGTCAAAACGTATGCTGATGGCGTGTTAGGTCGTCAGTTTGCGGAACAAGCTATGTAACCGATTACATAAACAGATGGCAACCATCTACGACGTAGCACGTCGAGCCCAGGTATCTACTGCCACCGTTTCCCGCGTCCTGTCGAATCAAGGCTATGTGAATACTGCGACCCGATTGCGAGTGATCCGGGCCATCGAGGATCTCAAATACGTGCCAAATGCCATGGCGCGCGGGCTGAAAACCAAACGGTCGGGATTGATCGCCTTGCTGATCCCGGAGCTCTCTAACAGCTTCTTTACGACCATTGCCGTCGGCGTCGAACACTTGGCTAACGCCAATGGTTTCAGCGTGGTCCTGGCCAATGGCGATGAGAGCGTCGACAAGGAGAGACTCAACGTTGAACAGTTGGTGGCCCAACGCGTCGACGGCGTGATTGTGGCGCCGGTCAGCCAGTCCACCGAACATCTGCGGCCGTTTTTTGAGCGCAATATTCCAGTTGTGATTATCGATCGCACGGTTGAGCCAATATTGACCGACGTAGTGCGGGGCGATAACGTTGGCGGAGCCATCGATCTCACCAATCACCTGCTGCGGCTCGGCCATCGGCAAATCGCATTTGTCAACGGCGATCCCAAGACTTCTACGGCCCGCGAACGCCTCGCCGGTTTTCGAATCGCAATGGAAAGGGCGAAAATCCCGGTTGCAGAGTCGCTTGTTTCCACCGGCACCTGGTGGATCGAGGACGCGGAAGCCCGCGTAGAGCGGCTGATCGCCAGCGGCGTGCGCTTTTCGGCGATTTTTGCGGCCAATAACTTCATGGCCATCGGCGCGCTGTTGGCGCTGCGGCGCCACAATTTGAGGGTGCCGGAACATATCGCACTCGTCTGTTTCGACGACGTGGAAACCGCCTCCCAGATCGATCCCTTTTTTACTGTGATGGCGCAACCCCCCTACTCCATGGGTACCTATGGAATGAAGTTTCTTCTTGACCGCATCAGCGAAGAGTACACGGGTCCACCACGCGATCTGGTTTTGCCTGCTTCCCTGGTTGTGCGCAGATCATGTGGCGCTCGATTGAGCGAACCCGAATACGACCTGGGCATTCTTGCGTCCCGCATATAGACATTGTTCGCAGCAGTCGTCTGTAACTCAAAAGGGGGGATTCACAGAATGGAACGTTGGCCTGTAATCGACACTCATTTCCACGTCGGCGTCAACGGCATCACGACCTTCCTGGCTGAAGAGGACTTGATCCCCTGGATGGACAAGGCCGGCACCGACATCCAATACGTGTGCCAGTTGAACGAAGGGTTTATGCACAAGACACCGGAATGGAACCCATATCTTGGCAATGACTACATTGCTAGGATACAGAACATGTTCCCCGACCGGGTGCGCGGCCTGGCCACCATCAACCCATACCAGCAGGCTCCAGCGAGTTACCTCTGGCCCTCCTCCCGTGAGGGTCAGCGTTTCGACAGGCCGGTGCGCAACGAAACGTTGGAAGAACTCGACCGCTGCTTCCTGGAGCTTGGCCTGTTCGGCCTCAAGATGCATCCCTACGAACACGGGTACCCGGTCAACTTTCGCCCCATAATCTGGCCGATGATGGAGCGACTTACGGAGCTGCAACGCCAGGTGGGGCGCACACTCCTTATTCTCATCCACGGCGGTGGCGACACACCCTTCAACTCCACCGAAGCCATCGGCGATCTGGCAGCTCATTTTCCGGAGATCCTGTTCCTTCACTCTCACGCAGGGTTCATCTGGGGCGGGTTCAATCTGGCTGACCACTCAGCCAAGTATGACAACGTCATGCTGGATCTGACGACCTGCCCCCAGAAGGGCATTGTCATGGAGTCTTACCGGCGTTACGGTGCCAGAAAGTTCTGTGTTGGCACCGACGGACCCTTTGTTGGTCATCACGTGCCGCGCAACATCGTCTATGACCTGACCGAAGATGCGGAGGAACGGGATTTGATGATGGGAGGCAATCTAGCCCAACGTCTGGGCATTTCCAAAGTGACTGCCAGGAGTTGAAGTACACGGTAGCCGTCGGCCGGCCGCTGTTGGCTTGGGTCGTGAAAACGCGGCTTGAACCTTCCTAGGATCTAACCATGACGTCAAATGGCAAGGCAAAGATCGTTGCGGAGAACTTGACAAAGGTTTACGAGACGGCGCAGTCCACGTCTCTCCTGGTCCTATCCGACATGAACGCAGAGATCTATGACAACGAATTCGTGTCGATCATCGGACCTTCAGGCTGTGGCAAGACGACGTTTCTGAATATCGTGGCGGGTCTCATCCTACCTACACGTGGTCGGGTGTTGGTTGATGGCAAAGAGGTCAGCGGACCAGGTCGAGAGCGCGGTGTCGTGTTCCAACAGGACGCAATTTTACTCTGGCGAAAAGTTCTTGACAACGTGGCGTATGGTCTTGAGATCCGGGGCGTAGGGCGAAAAGAGCGCGCTGCGGTAGCTCTTGACTATTTGAAGTTGGTGGGGCTGGAGAAGTTCGCCGATTTCTTTCCCAAAGAGCTTTCTGGCGGCATGAAGAAAAAGGTTCAGATAGCAGCCGTCCTGGCCAATACGCCTGAAGTCATGCTCATGGATGAACCGTTCGGCTCGCTGGACTACCTGACCAAGGTGGAACTCCAAGGGGAACTGCTGCGGATTTGGACTCAGGATCCCAAGACCGTGCTGTTTATCACCCACGATGTGGAAGAAGCCATTTTCTTGTCCGATCGCGTGTTGATGATGAGCAAAGGCAAACTGGAACGCGGTTTTAAAGTACCTTTTGAGCGGCCCAGAAACAACGAGATACGAGCCCGTCCGGAGTTCCATGAATTGAAGGCCGAGCTTTGGCGCTATTTGGCGTAGTTGACGGGGTGCTGGCCATGGACTCGCTTGACACATCTGAACAGACGACTTCACTCCAGGACTCGGCCGCGAAAAAGGGCCGGCGGGTGCAGTTTCGCGTGCACCCCCTTCAGGTTCTCGGGATCGTGGCGCTGTTGGTCATATGGGAGGCGGCTGCGTTCTACGTCATGAACAACAATCCCGAGCGTGGGAAAGATATTCTCCCGTCGATCGAGAGCGTATTCGGAGAGTCCTTGCCCCAGCTGGCGACATTCTACGGTTTCGGCATGGGCGGCTCCTACGCGGGGGCCATTTCGGACTATCCTAAAGCATTCGCCGTCATCGCATTTCATTCGGGCTGGACCATCTTGCGTTTGCTTGCAGGCACGTTACTCGGCGCCTTCCTGGGCATTCTCGTGGGTCTCGCCATGTCGTGGAGCGTGATCCTGCGGGCGATGGTCCAGCCTGTGATCCTCTTGTTGCGCACGATTCCGATCCTGGCCCTCATCCCCCTGTTCCTGGCCTGGTTTGGCGGGCGTGAGGTTGGGAACATCGTCTATATCGCCTTTGCCGTCTTCTCGATCCTTGTCATCAACACCATCGAGGCGGTGCGCAACGTACCTCCCATCTATATCGATTATGCGCGGACAATGGGCGCCTCGCGGGCGCAGATCTATCGTACGGTAATCATTCCGGCCATTGTCCCTGAGTTGACGGGGGGAATACGGGTTGTCCTGGGTTTGGCCTTTGCCATCACGCTGGCAGCCGAATACCTGTTTGCCCAATCGGGCCTCGGTAGGATCATGATTCTCTCAGAGCGTTTCCTCTTTACGGGACGCATGATCGTCGTTGTGATCCTGTTCATGATCTACTCGGTGCTTCTTAGTGCACTTTTTCTCCGGCTGAGCAGACGCATGACGCGTTGGCAGCCCAACTGAAGTTCACGAAAAGCCGCAGTCAACGTACGACGCAGGCTCCGACGCGAAGGGAGGTGAAGTCTATCGAGTCGAAGCTCACGTGTAATTCTCATCGCCCTTCCGTTCCCCGCTCTGTATGTAGTCACAAGTCATGCAGTTTGTAGCTCGCCGCCGGCGACGACGAAAGTTTTCGGGGCGAGATCCAAACCACCAGATGTTGCCCCCGATTGTAGATTATCCACAGGAGGACCCGATGAAGCAACCAATTCTTCGCTTGGCCCTATTGCTCGTATTGGTCACTCTGCCCATCAGCGCATGTGCAGTTCCATCTGCCACCGCACCGGGAGCGGAACAGGCCGCCGAGGCGCCCGCTGCGGCCGCTAGCCCAGCACCCAGCGGTGAAGGGACTCCCGCTATTCCCGAGATTTCCCCCAGCAAAGTGAAATTCTGCCACTCGCCGTATCTGGATCACACGCAGTCCATCATTGGCTTGGAAAAGGGCTGGTTCGAAGAGTTGGGCATCGCCTTCGATCCCGAACCCTATGGAAACATTCCTTCGACCGAGAACCTGGTTCAGGCGCTGGCGTCGGGTGCGTGTGATGTCGCCTCGGCTTCGGCTGTGTTCATGCTACCTTCCGTCAAGGATGTTCCGCCCTTCAAGTGGTGGGTTCATGGTGACATGTTCCAGGGGTACGCGTTGATGGCCCAACCGGATGCCGGCTACAAGAGCGTGGACGAATTCATAGCCGAAGGCAAGTCACCCGATGAGGCCATGAAGCTCGCCGTTGAGCAGATGAAGGGGAAACGCTTCGCCTATCCGCCAGAGGCCGCCATCAAGGGCTTCATCGATCTCGCCCTGTCGAAGGCCGGCATGAGCCTTGAGGATGTAACTTCGATCGTCGCCGAGGACGCAAAGACATGGGCGATGATGATCGCCGATCAGGCCGATTTCCAAGTCGGTGGTGTCCCGTCGCGACTGACCCTGGAGACGAGAGGGTTCAAGCCCATCATCACATCCCAGAATCTGGCGCAGTTCGCCAAGCCATCCGCCGATTCTGTCGAGCTGCGCTCGGTGTTCCAAGACGGCTGGGGTTCCATGGACAGCTGGATCGACGCCAACTACGACACCATGATGCGTATGGCCAGCGTTATGTTCCGGATCGCTCAGTTCCAGAACACCAACCGCGACGAGGCGCTGGCGATCCATGTGCCGTTCCTCAACAGCGCCGCCGGCACAGACATTACGCCGGAGACCGCCGTCGTCGTCTACGAATCTCTCGACCCGTTTATACCTTTCGATGGCCAGGCGGCCTGGTATCTGGACGAGAACAATCCTCTCAACTATGACTATGTGACCGGGTCGTATATCAAGCTGTGGGAGGAAAAGGGCCTCTTTGCGCCCGGCGAGATCAAGGTCAGCGATATCTCCATGGCCAAAGAAGTCTATCAGGAGTTCCTCGATCTGAAGGCGGAAGCTGACAAGCTGTTCCCAGAAGCCGAAGCCGCGATCGCCGAGGCAAAGGAAGCCGGCAAGGACACAGCCCAAGCCCAAGAACTGCTGGACAAGGCGCGCTACTGGTACGATGCGTTCGACTATTTGGACGCCGTCACCTGGGCCACGTCGGCTATCGAGTGGGCCCAGTACGAGGCCAGCCAGTAGAAGCCATCCTCGGACAGCACTAGGTTTACGGGGATGTTTGGCAAATAGGCTATTACTGGCTCCTGAGACAAGTTGAAGTTGCTCATTTCGTGTGTCGCTGGGTGCGCAGGGACTTCTCGTTTCTGTGCACCCAGCGACTGCAAGTCAGTATTCATGTCTCTCCAGGACGCAACGATGCAACGGAAATAGCGCACATTCAACCCGCATCATCTGTGTCATCTGTGCAATCTGTGTCCTATTTTGTTTAGATCAGGCTTCCATAATGCGCATCGGTAAGCTACAGGTCAATCTACTAAGTTTTCTCGGCATAGGGATTTTCCTGGCGGTCTGGTATTTTCTCTCGAATCGCCTCGGGTCCATGCGGCTGCCTCCGCCCCATGACGTCATCTATATGTTCTTTACTTCGCTCACGTTCAGCCGCGAACTCTTGGTCCAGGGAGGCGGCAACCAGGGACTGTTGCCGCACTTGATCTACACGTTCACGCGCACCTTGCTCGGCGGAGCGGTCGGCATCGCGTTAGGCACTCTGGTCGGACTGGCAATGGGTTGGAGTCAGCGTTTGCGCTACTTTCTCGAACCTCCAATCGAACTGATTCGAACGATTCCCCCCTTAGCCGCCGCACCCTTCTTTTTGATGTGGTTGGGTCCGACGCCGATCAGTCATTTCAGCATGCTGGTTTTCTATACGTTTCTGATCCTTGTCATCAACACGCTGGAGGCCATCCGCAACGTTCCACTGGTCTATCATCAATACGCGGCTACTATGGGAGCCAGCCGGGCGCAAATCTTTCGGACAGTGGTGCTGCCGGCCATCGTACCGGAACTCACCGGCGCTGTCCGCGTGGCCATAGGTGTTTGCTGGGGCATCCAAGTCGTCGTCGAATTGCTGGGGGCGCCGCGCGGCATGGGACAAGTCTTCAACATGCTACTGTCCGTGCAAAGGCTCTCCTTGATCATGGCGGGAATCCTGTGGATCACGGTGATGGCTGTTGCCGTTGATTTTGTCTTTACCAGGTTTGCGCGCTTCCTGACTCGCTGGCAGCCCGTTCATTCGAGCGCGTGATCTCTGGAGCGAACGGTCTCCAGCCCAACATGAGAGATGGGCGGAGTTCGAAACTTCCGAATTGTCTTCTCTACTAGGAGATGGTGACTATGAACAGTTGGTATCCGTCGCGCTACGGCGCCGACGATGTGCTAGGAGCAATGAACCTGATTACGCCCGAGTCAATCCTCGCGGCGCTGGCTCTGGTGAAGCAGGGCAAGGTTTACGATCTTGCGTTCGTGCTGGACCAAGATATGCCAGTTCCTGGATTTCACGGCGCCTTCTTCGCCAACACCCAGTACACACTAGAAAATGGCGTAGAGTGGCACGACCGGGTGATTGGTAAGATGAAGAATGGCTATTCTGCTCAGAACCTGAGGCTTGCCATGAGCGATCACTCAGGCACCCACATCGACCAACTCAACCATGTGGGCATCCAACAGGAGAACGGGGAATTCCTGGTCTACAATGGCATCCGAAATCGCGATATCGTGTCGAGTTTCGGCACCACGAAGCTGGGCGCCGAGTACATGCCCCCACTCATCGGGCGCGGCGTGCTGATAGACGTCGCCACTCACAAGGGCGTCGACATGCTACCTGCGGGCTATGCCATCTCTCCCGCGGAGCTGGAGGCCGCTCTGGCGGCTCAGGGGACGGTGGTGCGCGGCGGCGATAGCGTCCTCGTGCATACAGGGTGGGGCAGGAACTGGAACAATCCTGACAAGATGCTCTCCGGTGAACCAGGCCTGGGGAAGGCGTGTGCAGAATGGGCGGTGAAGAAGAACATCGTCTGCTGGGGCGTCGATCAGTTTGCAACCGACCCCATTCCGTTTGAATTCGAGGGCGAGGCCCTGCCCATGCACCTCGAGATGTTGACCAAGAACGGAATCCGTCTCATGGAAAACATCTATATGGAGCAGATTGTCAGAGACAAGGTATACGAGTTTTGCATCTTCGCGGCGCCGCTCAAGATCAGGGGTGGCACTGGCTCCCCGGTACGGCTGCTGGCACTTGTGTAGCCACAGGCCAGTCGAGATTGGCGCTGCCGGAATGGGCAGATTCGAAACTACACCAGCCTGTCGTATCGGCAGCCCAACGCGGCTTACTCAGCCGTGCCGCCCGGCGGCGACGCAGGTCTGCCGATTCCGTGCGCTGGATAGTTAGCGGCGCACAATCAAGCGCAGGGGTGAAACGGCAAGCCCGTTTCACCCCTCACCGTTATCCATCCTACCATTTCCATGCGAGGTCGGATGCCGTGGGGTTCTCCCAGCGCCCGCCGCGCCCAGCAAATGAGGAGAAACGAAGCCATGACTCGCTTTGGTTATCATGGGAAAATTCTCCACATAGACCTCAGTGTTCGGCGCGTCTGGATCGAAGAACCCGCCGATCTCTTCTGGCGTTTGTACGGGGGCGGAGGTTTGTTGGCGACCTATTATCTGCTCCGTGAATCCCCGGCCGGAATCGACGCGTTTGACCCCGCCAATTTGCTGATCTTTACATCGAGCGTAATGGCTGGTCACCCTTATGTGGGGCTGGCCCGTTACACCGTGGCAGCCAAGAGCCCACTCACGCAAGGCATTGGTGAGGCCCGCTGCGAAGGGCCGTACGGCATGGCCCTCAAAGGCAGCGGCGTCGATGCCCTTATTTTTCATGGGCAAGCGGCTGAACCGACCGTAGTTCTCGTCGAAGACGGCCAAGTCACCTTTCACGATGCAACCTCACTGTGGGGTCAACCTGTTGCGCGCACAGTCGATCGCCTTGAAGAGCAGTTTGGGCGTGAGGTCCACACCGCCGTAATCGGCCCAGCCGGTGAACACCTGGTGCGCTTCGCCAGCGTCGTAAGCGACCGGAGCTACCAGGCTGCTCGCATGGGCATGGGCGCCGTGATGGGATCAAAGTCGCTTAAGGCCGTCGTATTGCGCGGAGATCACCACCCGCCCGTTGCCGATCCCGGCCGCTGTGCCGATATCACGGAACGCTACCGGGCCAAGATGCGGGACAACTCATTGACGCGCTGGCAGTTGGATCCCCCGGGCTTTTCTGCATGGGTTCACCTGCATGGCCTGGATGCCGCGCTGTGCACTCGCAACTATCAGGACAGCACATTCGAGGCGGTGGATCGCTACGAGGCACAAAGGTTCATGCGGCGTTACCTTCACGAAGGCGACTGCCCCGGCTGTCCAAACAACTGCATCAAATTCTTCGGCACAGACGACGATATCCGGTACGATCCCCGCGCCGGTGCCATTCACCAGGAGATCACAGGCACCCTGGGCCCGAACCTGGGCATCGGCGATCTGGACACCATCTTTCGCGCCAACGTACTCTGCAACGACTTGGGTCTCGATCCCACCTCGCTCGGGTTCACGCTCTCCATGGCCATGGAGAGCGCGCAACGGGGCGTGCGCTCTCCAGACGGCCCTATCCCTCTGCATTTTGGCGACTCGGTCGGGGTCTTGGCCATGATTCACGACATCGCCTACCGCCGGGGCTTTGGCGACGTGCTGGCAGAGGGTGCACAGCGGGCAGCCGCACACCTTGGACCGGGCGCCGAGGCCTGCGCCCTGCATGTCAAAGGCTTGGAACTGGCGTGTTTCGAGCCGCGCACGCAGACGAACCTGGCGCTCGGCTACGCCACGGCGCCTATCGGTCCGCGCTATGACATCTGCGAGCACGACTGGGACTACGACACGGAAGTGGGCTGGGAACATACCCTGGATAGTTCCCGTACGGTCGGCATCCTGCAACGCATTTCCATGGCTTATCTGGGAGAGCGCAAGGTGCGCAACTTCAAAGCCTTGATGACTCTGTGGTCGAGCGCCGATGCACTTGACCTGTGCATATTTGCCGGCGCACCGACGCGTGTCCTGACGCTGCGTGACATGGCGGAACTGCTTGGCGCCGTGACGGGATGGAACACTTCGTCGTATGAGCTCATGCGCTTTGGCGAGCGACGTCTCCATCTCATGCGGGTCTTCAATCTGCGCGAGGGCTTCACCGCAGCCGATGACACCCTGCCGGCTCGTTTCTTCAATGAGCCCATTGCGGTAGGCCGTTGGGAAGGTGTACGGCTCGACTACCAGGAATTTGCAGCCGCCATTCGCACCTACTATCGCATGATGGGCTGGGATGATGAAGGCAGACCCCTCTACCAGACCCTGCTGGATCACCACCTGGAATGGACTGTGCTTGATGGCCATGCCGGCAAGGTATAGCCACCACCCACAAAACGCCGAACATAACCGGCGAAGAGGCGTCCCGCTATTGGCTTGATGCGTTGGACAATGCCAGGCGCTGGCGGCCCTATTGGGAGGACGTCAACGCCTTGGCGCACGACGGCGCCGATCTGCGGGCGTGGGTGCAGGCAGGGTTTGATTACTGTGCTGCCATTGTGGCAAACGGTCAGTAGGACGGTAGTTCACAGAGGATCATGGTGAAGGCCAACAGGACCATGCCCATCGCATGATGCCAATGGAACTGGCACTGCAGGACTTCTTGCTCTGCTTCCGGTTAAAGCGAACGGTGCGCGGGGATAGGTTGCGCGCTTGGGCGTCCAGAATGAAAACATCCAGCGCGAACTTGGTTTGTAGAGTCAGTGGGCTTGAGGTCATGGTTTCAACCCTCCTTGGGGTTAGTGAGCGGACTGAAACCACGACATATAGTATGTTGAGTGCGGCGTGCGCACTACATATTGTGGGTGAGTGACTCACCAGGGACTCGAACCCCGAACCCGCTGATTAAGAGTTAAGTGCTGAGAAAAGCGGGTCTATAGCACAATATGCAGTATGTAAGTCGCTCGCTTTACACTATATCCAGTGGTCCAGCCACCGCAAGGAAAACAGCCAGTAAGCGGGGTTGACACTCCCAAGGTTAGTACGTGCAGAGTGAGAGTTCATAAAAGCCCCGAAGTGCTTTTCGTGGCCTGCGCCCATAAGTTGTGGTTGACTTCTATTTCTATCGAGGCACACGAAATGTGTATCAGTCGCAAATTCCGATTGCGAAGACTTCCACTGCAGGATATCCACGCTCTTTGCCATTCGCAAGTGACATGCGTTGGTCATATGACCCAATTGTCGTTTGGACGGATTCCTTTATGCGCTTTCCTGAAACTGCCGTCGCGCCAATATCTCGTCCACGCATTGCGGCCAATCATGCAAAGTCTCGGGATCGAAGTCTGCACCAGTCGGCCACTCGAGACAACCGGCGTACTCGACCAACTTCACTTGATTGAAGAGCGCAAGATCACGCAACGGTCCAAATATTGGGCCATACAGCACCGGCTCAAAGTCGATCGTCTGCTCCGTGCCGTCATTGAACTGAACGCGCAGCACGTAATCGTCCACGATTTCAAACCCAGTGACCCGATAGAGTTTGTGCTCTTCAACTGTCATAGTGTCCCCTCGATCCTCTGTAGCGGTGATCCTGTCCGGGCTCGCAGCCAGTTGTCCATCAACTCTGACTGATGAACTTCAGCCCAGCCCAAAATGATATGCTGCTGGCGCCTTGGCATGCTGCCGACATATAGCGCTGGCGGGTCGATTGTAAACAGCGCCGTGTAGTCGCCAAAATATGCATGAAAATGCGGCTGATGGCGATCGTCGTAATACATGCGAATCGTTATGCCATGAAAGCGAGAAATCTCCGGCATGACTGGACCTTCTGGTACCCCGCCGCAGCAACGGCTGACCCTTCGGAAGTCCTCGCTAGCTCCATGAATCTGCACTTCTGCATTCCCGAGCATATTGTATCACGGGTTCATGCGGATACCTGTGCAGATATCTGGAGTGTGAGACCCTGAGCCAAATGGCAATCCTTCCGGGCACGCCATTTGCCTTCCTTGATCGCATTCTTTTCTTTGGTCACTAATTGTCGCTGGTCGGGAGCGCAGTCGTTTCGTTGTCCTCGCCATGTGATCGTTATGGGCGGCGCAACCGCAACCCGGATTTCAGGCGTGATGTTAGGCGATTGCAGAGCCCTAGATCGCAACGCCCTTCATAGCCCAATTATCGACTTTCTCGCCTATGCGCTTTATCTGGTGTTTGCGGTGTGGGGCATCGATCTAGGGTCAGCGCTCAAGTTCGGCATCGCGGTGGTCATCGTGGTCCGGGCTTGCTTCGCCGTTCCCTACCTCATGCGGAGCATTCCCGGTGTATCGAGGGTTGTCTTGACGATAGATTTCAGTAAGCACAAGTGGAACGCGGATGCCGGATGTGCACCACAGACAGGTAGTGACAGTGATCTGTCCCCCGAAAAACTGTACCAGTGGGAGTGAGACTATCGGATATAATCGAGCAAGGAGGATAGTCTCATGGCCAGCAAGGGTACCCGCTACACGGAAGAACAGATCATCCGCATCCTCAAAGAAGTGGCAAGTGGCACGAAGGTGGCTGCCGTCTGCCGCCAGTATGGGGTGTCGGAACAGACAGTCTACCGCTGGCGCAGCAAGTACGACGGGCTTGAGACCAGCGAACTACAACGCTTGCGCCAGTTGGAGGCAGAAAACAGCCGCCTGAAAAAGATTGTGGCGCAGCAGGCGTTGGACATCGATGCTTTGAAAGAGCTGCTGGCAAAAAAATGGTAACCCCTCGGGAGCGCCGGCGTGCGGTCGAACAGCTGGTGACAGGACGAGGGCTGTCACAACGGCACGCTTGTCAACTGGTCAGTCTGCAGCGTTCCAGTGCCCGCTACCAGAGGCAACTGCGCCGTGATGAAAGCGAGACGGTGGCCCTTATCCGCAGCTATGCCGAGGAACAGCCGATGTATGGCTATCGCGTCATTGCAGCCATGCTTAAGCAGGATGGGCACTTGATTAACTGCAAGCGAGTGTACCGCATCTGGCGACAAGAAGGTCTGCAACTGCCGCGACGCAAAGCGCCCAAGCGGCGCTATGGCGACTCAACCGGCCGTCTCCAACGCGCCACGCAGCCCAACGAAGTGTGGAGCTACGACTTTCTGGAAAGCCGCACAGAACGCGGTGGCAAGCTACGGATATTGACCATCCTTGACGAGTACACGCGCGAGTGTCTCGGCATCCGTGTCGCACGGTCCATCTCGTCCCGCCAGGTTATCCAGATTCTGGCATGGCTGTTTTTGGTGCGTGGCGCACCGAGCTACCTGTGCAGTGACAACGGTCCTGAGTTTATTGCCTTTGCCCTACAACGATGGCTGCGAGAGCAGCACTGCCACACGCTCTATATCAAACCGGGTAGTCCGTGGGAGAATCCCTTCATCGAGAGCTTCAACGGCACCTTTCGGGCTGCCTGTTTGAACCGCTGGCTCTTTGCGGATGGGCAGGAAGCACAGACCGTAATCGAACAGTGGCGGCAGGAGTACAATCACCATCGCCCGCACAGCAGCTTGGGCTATCTTACGCCAGCTGCCTTTGCGGAGCAGTCTAGACTCTCACTCCACCTGGACTAGTTCCTGGGGGCAGGTCAACAGGAATAAGGCAACTGTCAGCTGCGTAGGTGACTGGTGAACGGTCCATCGGCGGTGATAACGTTGCCGCGGCAACCGACACTGAGCACATAATCGCCGCCTGCGCTCAGCATCACTGGCAGCATCACCGGTCCAAATGAACCGGTTCGAGACGAGCCGCTCGCTCTTGACCTCCGGACATGCCGAGTCGTAAGGTGATAGTAAGAGCTCTACCTGTCGGTCGCCAGTTGCTTAAGTAGCGACTCGATCTGCGGCAAGTGGGTTATCTCGTGCGAGGCGAAATAGCTCACCTGCTGCCGCAGCGTCACCGGGCCAAACTCCTCATGCTGGCCGGTGCGCCACCAGTCGGCGAGAGGGATGCTCTCTAGCAATCTGATGGTCTCCTGGCGTGACGCCTGGTACACGGCAAAGATTTCGCGGGCGGTGGGAGGGCGCTCATCCTCACTCGCCGCCCATTCGAAGACCGCCATCGACTCGAGCAGGGGATTCTTCTGCTCAAGAATCAAGCTCACCCGGGCATTAAGTACGCCCTGTGCATCACGCATATGAGAGACAACGTTGCGAATGGACCACCCACCGTCCGCCGGCGCCTGGCCCATGGCCTGCTCCGACAGCCCCTCCAGAAGCGCGGCGACGTCCAGCGGCGTCTGGCG
>JACFMY010000151.1:10883-13880 GCA_019455155.1 Caldilineaceae bacterium | reverse complement strand
CGTCATTCACTTCTTTCAATCCCAGCCCGTAGCCGCTGGGACCCCGATTGTCATACATCAGGTTCTCGCGCACGATGTAGCCAGTGCCGTACATCAGGTAGACCCCCACCGCGTTGTGGCGCAAGACGTTGTGCTCCACCGTCTGCTGGTCAGTTGACATGAAGTGGAGGCCATACCGGTTATGTTCCATGAGGTTGTTGCGCAGCACCGTGTCGGGCGAGAACCACACCACGACGTCACGGCTGTCGTACACATGGTTGCCTTCGATGAGCGCGTTGGCGCTATACCAGACCTTGAGCCCGTCGCCGCGGCGGGAAATTGGCAGATCCTTGCCCTGCACACTGTTGCCGCGGATTACGGCTCCCGGCGCGTTTTGATAATAGATGCCGAACAAAGCATCTTCGATGCGATTGTTTTCGACGACCACGCGGGGCGCTGACACTTTCACAGCTGTATCTTCCCGATCCAGCGATGTTCCAGTGCCGCGCACAACGAACCCACGCAAAGTCACATCCGGCGCAGTGATGACCACCACGTCACCGCTGCCATCCCCTGCAATGACAGGCCAATCCTGACCCTCGACGACCAGAGGCTTGTCGATGACCAGGGGTCCTGTATAGACGCCGGCGGGCACCATGACCGTGGCGCCAGGCTCCGCCGCGGCCACCGCGGCCTGCAGATCGAAAGCCACCGCCTGCGCCAGCGTAGGCGGCGCCACTACGCCTGCGGCCACAAAGATGGCCACTACCGCCAGCAAAATGGCGGGGAGCCTACCTCCACCAACGGAGGTCGCTGTCGACTTTAGGGGAAACCACTTGCAAGATCGCATGATTCAGATCCCATTGCTCTCCGGACACGCCGGTTTCCTGGGCTACGCTGCGCCGGGCAGCGATCCATATCTCAAAGCTACTCCGCCACTTCTTCCTGCGCATCGACCAGGGGTTTGTAGGCGCGGCGGTGGAAATAAAGGCCAATCAGAATGAGAAGCGACGCTGCGACGGCAAGCCAAAGCCCTGGTCCTGGCACCGCCCAAGTGCTGAACTGGGCGATAACGCCCTTGCCCAAGGCTGGCGGCACGAACGGCTTCACGCTGCTCGACAGGGGCGCGGTGGGATCCAGGTTCTGGCCGAAGTTGGCCAGCCAAAATTGCAGATCCGCTATAAACAAGACCGGTAGCAGCAGGGCCGGCAGCGCCAACAACGCAGCCCAGCGGTTGTGTACGAAAACGGCGGCGAGGATGAGCATCACCAGGCCGATGATGCCGATAATGGAGAAAGTCTTCTCCAACTCTGCGGCTTCGTCCAGCGGCCGCATGCCAATATAGTGGTTCAGACCGTCGATCTCCGCGACATCTCCTTCCAGGTGGTTGATATACGCCTCCACTGTAAGCCCCTTGGGATATTGGGGTGCATTGAGCGTCATCTGCCACCACGGTAAGAAGATGGATACGACGAGTAGGATCGCCGCCACGGCAAACAACGCGGTCGGAATCACATAGCGGCTGCGATGTTCCTTCATCTCTTCCGGCGGAATGCGGGGCCCGATGACCCGTTCGATATCTGAGGACATCATTGGTTACTCCCTTCGTCGTTAAGGGGGAACTGGGCCGCTCAGGCAGCTGTGGACAGCGTCCCAGTCAGCCCAGTTTCCCCTGAGACCATCGTCCTTACGGCTCGATCAACAAATAACCCATCATCTCAAGATGGAGCGCGGAACAGAACTCAGTACAGTAGTAAGCGTAGGTACCGTCGTTGACGGCATCGAACTCGAACGTGGTCGTCTCACCTGGCTCGATACTTAAACTGATGTTGTACCCGCCGAGCTGGAAGCCATGGGTGGCGTCTGGCGCCCGCTCGATATTGGTGATGTGCCAGATGACGTGGTCGCCCTTCTTGATCTCCACGTGCTCGGGATTGAGATGCGAGCGAATGGCCGTCATGAAGATCTCGACCGTATTGCCGTTGCGCTCGATGCGCTCTTCACCCGGCTTGGTCGCATTGGGCGAGATGGCTTGCGCAATGGGATCCCAGCCGACCTCGGGATAGACCTCCCACGCCTGGATCTTATCCATCTTGATCATCTGCGCGTAGTGCGGCTCGCCGATGCCCATGGCCATGTCGTAGATCACCTGCATCTTGTCCCCACCAATGTCGATGAGCTGCTCATTCTGGGGTTTCAACGGACCAACAGGCGCGAAGCGATCCACGGCCCACTTGTTGAGCGCCACCAGGTACCCGCCGTCCGGGCTGACTGTGTCGCCTTCAGCAGCGGCGAGATGGCCGATGTTGTATTGCACAGGCAGCTTCTCTACCAGGGCGTAGGCGTTGGGATCGTCGCCGCCTAGCTTCCACTTGGCCACGGCGCTATCCAAGAAGAGGCTGGTATAGGCAAAGCCCTTATCGTCATATTGGGTGTGCAGCGGTCCCAGGCCCAGCTCAATCTGCGCCATCATGACGTCGTCGAAGTTCAGAACGGGAATGCCGTAGTCGTCGGTCGTCCACTTCTGGCCTTCGATGGCGTCCAGGATCTTGGCCATGGAATAGACCGTTACATGGGGGTCCAGCTTGCCGGACACAACCATGTACTTGCCGTCAGGGGTCACGTCCACACCGTGGGGGCTCTTGGGCTCAGGCGCCAGGTAGAGCACACCCTCTTCTACCGCGGTGGGGATGCGAATCACGCGCATGCCGTTCATGGTCTCGAACTTGCCGGCCTCGACAACTTCCTCGGCCTTCTGCCAGTTGAAGATGTGCATGTAGTCGGTGTCGCGCTGGCTGACGCCGGCCTCAAACGGCGGATTGCCTTTCTCGATACCGCCGGTAGCCAGCTCTGTGTTGAACGAATTGCAGAAGCCCCAACCATAAGAATCGAGCTTGCCCGCGTCACAGAGATCCTGCCAGTAGGGCGGGACTTCGATGGCAAAAGACTGGCTCAGGTCCAGACGACCCCTTTCCCGGTCAAACTTCCATAGCGTGATGAGACCGCGGTATTTCTCCT
>JACFMY010000151.1:0-10873 GCA_019455155.1 Caldilineaceae bacterium | reverse complement strand
CGGAGAGAGGCGCGTATTCCCAGCCCAGGGGCGTGCCATATTGGCTGGCCTGAATCACATACTCGGTGTTAGGCGTTACAAAGGTCGAACCATGCTGGCTGATGAGGAGCGGATCTTTCACGATCTGCTTGGTCTCGAAGTCCCGCAGATCGATGACAGCCACGCGCGCGCTGGCCTTGTCATTGATGAACAAGTACTGGCCGTCGTAGTCGCCTTCTGTTTCACTCAGAGCCGGGTGGTGTGTATCACCCATACGAATCTTGACGCCATTGACATTGCCGCCATCTAGTACCTCCTCGCTCTCCTTGGAGCCAAAACCGTATCCCTGCCATGCCTCCGGCGTGAAGACGGCTATGTTCTTTAGGATACGCATGGAAGGAACACCGATGGCAATCACATTGCCCGAATGGCCGCCGGACGTGAAGAGCATATATTCGTCCATTTTGCCGCTGGGCACGTAGGTCTTCAGCGCCGCGTTGATGTCATCGGGAGTCAAACCGCGGGCCGAAGCGATCTGCATGGCGGACTCCGGTAGAGCGCCTTCAACCGCCTGTGGCACTGGCGTGGGTTGCTCCTCTTCTTCCCCACCGCCACAACCTGCCACGATGGACGCTACCAGCGCCACAATAAGGAAAACTGCCAGGAATCGCTTCATTGTTACTCTCCTCTTTAGTATACAGATCTTGAATAACGTAAGACTAGGATCAATCCTGTTCCGCACCTGAATCTGGATCGGCAAAGACAATCAGAAATGGCAAGGCTATGGCGTTGGTCGGGCAGATGTCTTCACAGAGTGTGCAGTAAGTGCAGAGGTCTGGATAGAGCAGTACCGCCTTACCTTGTACCTGATCGAGGGCGCCTGTCGGGCAGATTTCGACGCAGCGCTCACACCCGGTACACCGTTCGGGCGATATGACTGGCAGCGGCACATTGTCCATTACTCTGAGCTCCTGACTGCAAACGCTTCGAGGGTATCAGCGACCCACATCTCAAGCGTAGCAGTCGCCGCCCATGGTGGCTGCGACTAAAGTCTCATGACAGGAGTGAGTGGGGGATAGAGATGTGGAGGAGTGAGGAAGTGGCCTGGAGGCTGGGCGGGAATGATGGGGGATGGGGTAATCAGGTTGGCCAAAGCGATACACGCAGATATCACCCCGCCAACCTGGTTACCCCTCGATAGCTTGTCTACTCTTCTCCTTCCCAAAGCCGGCGCATCTCGGCGCTGGTGGCCAGGAGATGGTCCAGCGTGCCGGCTGCCTCTACGGCGCCGTCCGCGAGCACGATGATGTGATCGGCCCGGCGTAGCACCGGCCGGCGGTGGGAAACGACGAGCAGCGTGGTCTTGTTGGCTTCGCTTACCCGCTCCCACAACAGACGTTCCGTCTCTACGTCCAGGGCACTGGACAGGTCATCGCAAACCACGAGCTCAGGCCCACGCACGAACATGCGCGCGGCTGCTGCCCTCTGCACCTGCCCGCCCGACAGGCGCACACCGCGGGGGCCTACCACAGTCTCCAGCCCAGCCTCCAGCACGGCCACATCAGGTTCGAGCACTGCCCGGCGGAGCGCAGCCGGCAGGTCGAATGCGCTTTCCGGTAGCCCGAACATGATGTTGTCACGCAGTGTCGTGCTAAAGAGACGCGGCGTCTGCGCGGTATACGCGCTGCGCGGTGGCTGGAACCACGCGGCCGGATCTACTACCAGCTGCCCGTTCCAGCGGATCTCACCTGCATCTCGAGGGAGCAGTCCGAGCAACGCACGCAACAGTGTGCTCTTGCCCGCGCCGACCTGGCCGGTGACGACCGTGAATGAGCCACGGCGCAGCTGCAGATCCACATCGCGGACGCCGCGACCACTGCTGGGATAGATGCTTGTCAGCCCGCGCACCTCCAGCCGTTCCAGAGAGTCCTGTCCACGAATAGACGAGATGGGCACCGCAGGCTCGCCGCCGTGCACGTAGATGGGATGATGCTCGGTCAACACCTGAGGCCGTTCCTCCGGCGCCAGCTCTGCCAAACGCGTCCAGGCCACTTCCTGCTGTTTGACATCGCCCATAAAGGTGCCCAGATAGGAGGGCAGATCCGTGGTGAACCACAGGTAATAGGTAAAGAGCGCGAAATCGCCCACGGTGAAGGTACCGGCAATCATGGCCTGTCCAGCCAGGAGCAGGATGACACCGATGCCAAACGTCACCGCGGACGCCTGGATGGTGTTTAGCACCTGGTACAACAGCGTCACGCGTACCGCGGAGCGGCTCCGGCTGGCCACGAGGGTGCGGTAATGGTCGACAACCTGTTCCTCCGCACCGGCGACCTTGACGGCCTGGACCGCCCCGAACAGCTCAGCGAGAAAGCCGGTTACGGCGTCCGCGGCCTGGCCCTGAGCGTGCATGTAGCGCAGATAGCGACCCCACGCGGCCCGCCCGGCTACGTAGGCCACCACCAACGGTACGAAGACAACCAGCGTGATCTGCCAGTTGATGCGGGCCATGATGGCCACCGCGATGACAAACGACAGCAGATTGCCCGCGACATCGGGGAGCCAGAGCGGGAAGTCGCCGATCTCCGCTACGTCATCGGTATAGCGATTGACGGCCTCTCCCGGTGAGACCGGAGGCGCAGCCGCGCCTGGCCGGCGCAGGTGCGCGGCCAGCAAGTTGCGCCGGATCAGCGCGCCGACCGTGTAGCGAAAGGTCCACCCCGCCCAAGTCTCGCCGTAAGACGCGACCATGCGCGCCAGACCGACGGACACGTAGAGTGCCGCAAGCCCGCCCACGCTGAACAGGGCCGGCGCGGCGCCGGTGATCGCGTCGAAGACTGATTTTTCGATCAGACCCGGCACCACGCGTACGCCGAGAAAGAAGATCTGCAGCAGGGACTGCGTCAGGAAGAGACCCGGTGCATAGGCGATGAGCCGCCAGGTGAAGCGCCACGGGTCGATGGGCCGGTGAAGCTCAGGCGCGACGGTAGTTGGTATCGTACTCATGCCAGCACCTCCTCCATGCCAGTGCGCAGCAAGTGCGCAAAGCGCGAATTCCCATTCGCTGCCAGCGCCGCGCGCGAGCCATATTCGGCTACCCGCCCACCGTCCAGGATCAGGATGTCATCGGCGCGCTGCACAGTATGCAGACGATGGGCAATGACGATGGCTGTGCGATTCTCGAGCAGCCGGTCAATGGCCTGCTCAAGCCGCCGTTCGGTCACAGGATCGAGCCTGGAAGCCGCTTCATCGAGGATTACCAGGCCCGGGTCTCGCAGCAGCACGCGTGTAAAGGCCAGTAGTTGCGCTTCGCCAGCGGAAAGACCGTAGCCACCGCTGGCCAGCATCATATCCAAGCCGTCGGGCATGGCATGCAGCCATCCGGCCAGGCCCAGCATCGCCAGCGCCGCCTCGATTTCCTCGTCGGTGATGGAACGGTCGAAGAGGGTGATGTTGTCACGCAGGGTTGCCTGGAAGAGCTGCACCTCCTGCGTCACCATACCGACCCGGCGCCGTAGATCCTGCAACCCGACCCGGTACAGCGGCACACCATCTAGGTAGATGGCGCCTGCGGTCGGATCATAGAGGCGGAAGAGCAGACGGGTCAACGTCGATTTGCCGCTGCCTGTGCGCCCCAACAGCCCCAGTACCCGCCCCGGCTCCAGATGGAGGGATATATCGTGCAGCACGCGCCGAGGTTGCCCGTCTGCGCCATTCATCAAGGCTCCATTGTCGCCATCTGCATAGGCGAAGTTCACGTGATCGAAAGTGACAGCCAGGGGGCCGTCGGACAGGGCCAACGCCGCCTCATCCTCGCGCACCTGGGGCGCCATGTGAAGAAGCTCAGTGATCCGTTGAACGCCGGCCGTAGCCTGTTGCAAGATCTCACCCTGGCCACGCAACGCTTCCAGCGGCGCAGCCAACATACCAACGTAGTAGACGAGCACAAAGGCCGCACCGATGGTCACAGCCCCTTGCAGGTAGAGGAACGCGCCAAGTGCCAGCCCCAGCCCGTAGCCCACGACATACAGGAAGTTCGTCACGACATAGCCCAGGGCCAGCGCCATCCAGCCGCCGCGCGCGCGGGTCGTGACCGCACGCATGACGCCGTAGAGGCGCTGCAGCACGTAGGGCTCACCACCGATGCCCCGGATATCTTCGCTCCCCGCGATATGCTCCTCCAGGAAGCCGAACTGTTCAGCCCAGGCCTGGCGTGCGCTGACCCACCGCTGCGCGCCCACCCGCTGTACCAGGTACAGCGCGACCAAGGTCACGACGACATAGGCAGCGATGAGCCCGCCAGCACGGAGATCCTCGCGCGCGACCAACAGGACAATTGCCACGATGAGCAACGAGTTGCCGGCGACACGCACGACGAACTCGGCGAAGAACTCTGCCAGTGCCGTGACGTCGCCGTCTACACGTTCGATGAGCTCACCCGGCGTCCGGCGTTTGTGGAACGGCATATCCAGCCGCAACACGTGGCGTGCCAGATCGACGCGCAGCAGGTTGGTGGCTTGCCAGCCCACATCCATGCTTATGTAGCTGGCGATCAGGGCTACCGAATGCTGGCTCAGGCCAACCACCAGATAGGCGACGGCCGCCACGAGCAGCGTGCCCGGCGCAGCCGCGCCCTGTGTAGCATCGATGAAATAGCGAATGACCTGCGGATTGAAGAGCTGCAGGCCGATGCTGAGCGCAACGAGCCCTGCCAGCAGCAGCGCCCGCACCCACAGCGGTTTCAGATAGGCGCCGAGCAATCGTCGATGCTCGGCCAGTGGGAAATGCATATGGACATTCTCCGATCGATGAACCATTGACCACAGGACATGCACTGTCGTGTGGTCTGGAAATCAAAACCGCGCCAGCTGTGTCCTTGGCGCTTCGATCGGCGAGTCCACGAGGCTATCCGGCCGCGCCGGATAGTTTAAGGAGAATGGCACCTTCCTGCACGACGACAAGCCACACGCCGCGCTCCCTATACCTTGATAGGGCCAACGCGATGGCCGCGCCGGGAGATAGCCAACCCGGGAGGATTATCGATTGTAAAGCGGATACACCTGGCTATCGAATGGCCGCACCTGTTGTGCACTGAGTGCGGTCGAAGTTGGAAAGCGAGGTGAAGACTGGCATGGACTAAACTCTCCTGACAAAACAGTCCTGGACACCTTGGATAATCGTTCCTGCGGGATTCGTCAGCCGTTCCGGGCATCCAGGCTGTGACGCATCGATAACGGCAACGAATATACATCTGGAACAGTGCGAAGTCAATCCCCTACCACGACTTTTTTGGCAAATGCGACGGGCTGACGTACGCTACTTCGGTGTGATTCATCCCCCGATTGGCTCTGCTTCGCACCTGGCGAGGCAACGGGATTGTGGTCGTGTTGGCTAAATATCTTCGCTGGTCCGGCGACGTCGAGTGCCGCCACTGGAGCCGGCAGAGCCAACTAGCCTGTGGGAGGTAAGCGATGAGTGATTTCTTGTTTGCGCGCTCGCAGATGGCCTTGTCGCTGGCGTTTCACATCGTCTTCGCGGCCGTCGGAATCGGCATGCCACTGCTCATGGCCATCTCCGAAGGACTGTGGCTGCGCACGCAGGACAACACCTACCTGATACTCGCCAAACGTTGGGCACGAGGTACCGCCATCATGTTCGCGGTTGGGGCCGTGTCTGGCACAGTGCTCTCCTTTGAGCTCGGCCTGTTGTGGCCGGGCTTCATGGCCTACGCGGGACCCATCATTGGGATGCCATTCTCGTTGGAAGGGTTTGCGTTTTTCCTGGAAGCCATCTTTCTGGGCATCTATCTCTACGGGTGGAACCGCATCTCTCCTGTCGCCCACTGGTGGGCTGGGGTGGGCGTTCTGATCAGCGGCACGCTCTCTGGCATCTTTGTGGTCAGCGCCAATGGCTGGATGAATACCCCCACCGGCTTCGACATGGTCAATGGCCAGGTCACCGCGATTCGCCCGCTGGAAGCCATGCTCAACCCGGCGGCATTCCCCGAGATTCTGCATATGACGGTGGCAGCCTTCCAGTCAGTCGGCATGCTCGTGGCCGGTATCCACGCCTACATGTTACTGCGCGATCCGCGAAATCTCTTTCACCGCCGCGCGTTGGCCATCGCCCTGGGCGTGGGGATGGTCTTTTCGATCCTCCAGCCATTTGTGGGCGACCATAGCGCGAAAGCGGTGGCGGTCAATCAGCCCATCAAGCTCGCCGCGCTCGAGAGCCAATGGGAAAGCCAGCCGTGCGCGCCGCTCCGCATCGGCGGCATCCCAAACGAAGAAACTCAGACCACCGCGTTTGCCATCGAGATTCCCTGCGGGCTCAGCTTTCTCGCCTTCGGTGACATCAATGCGCCCGTCATGGGGCTCAACGAAGTACCGAAGGAAGAGTGGCCTCCCATTGCCGTGACCCATGTTGCGTTCCAGATCATGGTTGGGTTGGGCATGTTTATGATGGGCACGAGCCTATTGGGGCTCTTTCTTATCTGGCGCCGGCGCGGGCTGCCCGACCAGCCCTGGTATCTATGGCTGGTCGCGATCTGCGCGCCCATGGGCATGATCGCCATCGAGGCCGGGTGGACGGTAACCGAGGTCGGTCGCCAGCCGTGGATCATCTACAACGTCATGCGCACTGAAGAGGCCGTGACGCCCATGCCAGGGCTCGTGGTCCCTTTTACCACCTTCACGCTGCTCTACATCATCCTGGGCATCGCCGTGGTCGTACTACTGCAGCGCCAGGTCTTTGCCAGCCCCATGATCCAGCCGGCGCACGAAGAAGAGATGGAGAAGGACGCCTATGATCCCGCTTGAGTTGTCCATCGGAGCCATCATGCTCGCGTCCATCATTATCTACGCGCTGACCGGCGGCGCAGATTTCGGCGGCGGGGCCTGGGATCTGCTCGCCACGGGACCCCGCCGCGCGGCCCAGCGCAAGCTTGTGGCTGAGGCCATCGCGCCCATCTGGGAGGCCAACCACGTGTGGCTCATTGTGGTGATCGTGCTGCTATTCACCTGTTTCGCGCCCGCGTTTTCCGCCATTATGATCGCCCTCCACATACCGGTGACCATCATGCTCGTCGGTATTGTGCTGCGGGGATCGGCCTTCGCCTTTCGAGCCTATGGCATCAGCTCGCCCGGTATGCGTAAGACCTACGAACGGGTCTTTGCCATTTCCAGCATGGTCACCCCCGTGATGTTGGGCATTGTTCTAGGGGCAGTCGCTTCAGGGGCCATACGCGTTGACCTGACCACCGGCAGGGTCATGACCAACTTCTTCGACGCGTGGCTGGCGCCCTTCCCCATCGCCTTGGGTTTCTTCACGCTGGCGCTCTTTGTTTTCCTGGCCGCAGTCTATCTCATTCTCGAAACGGACGATCCCGGCCTGCGCGCGGACTTTCGGCGGCGAGCGCTCATGACAGCTGTTGTCGTCGGCATATTGGCGTGGGTGACCTTGGGTGTAGCGCACAGCGCCGCGCCGCGCATCTATGCGGGGCTGACGCGGCAGCCATGGTCGATGCCTTTTCAGATCGTGACAGGCCTGACCGCAGTCGCCGTGATCCTGAGTCTCTGGTTCCGTTACTACGCAGCCGCGCGTGCCCTGGCCATCCTGCAGGTCACGCTGATTCTGCTGGGGTGGGGCCTGGTCCAGTATCCCTACATCGTGCCGCCTGACCTTACGCTGTACAACACGGCCGCGCCCATTAGCATCCTGCGGCCAGTGCTGATCATCTTGTCGCTGGGCTTGCTGATCATCGGGCCGGCGTTCTGGTGGCTGTACAGCATCTTCAAGGGGCACCAGGCAGATAGACAGGCTTCAGACGCCGGCGAAGCCGGGGCTCATGAGCAGTAACCGGACGCGGCGCGCAGCGTTCGTGTATCTCTGCGCCCGCGCCCCGGTCGCAGCGGTAACGAAGACGGCGCGCAGCCGTTGCGTCCGGCGCTTCACGCACGCTGAGCCGCTTCCTCGAGTTGCAGCGCCATTTTCGCCACACGTGCGGCCATCGATTCAGAGCTAACCTGGCTCTGTTGCAGGCGCTCCACCAAGAGAGGAAAACAGAATGGGGTGGGCCGCTTGCAGCGCACCACCGTGGTCTTGGCGGCCGCCATGCGTTGGAGTGTATGGGTAAGCCGGCTCTGCTCCAGTTGGCGCACCAGCACCTCACGGTTTGCCTGGGCCAACAGTAGGTTGCCAGCGTCATACGCGCGGAAGACGTCGTAGAAGAGGTCGCTGGAAGCCTGCAAGTGCTTGGACCGCACCTTCTGCCCTGGATAGCCCTGAAAGATCAGCCCGGCGATACGCGCGATCTAGCGAAACTGGCGCCGCGCCCGCACGCTGGCATTGAGACTGGCATGAATATCTTCTATAAGATTATACGTGGTGAACAGTGCAGGGTCCGCCGCTAACGCCTCATCCAGGGGCGCGGGCTCGGGTGAAAGCAACTCAAAACCGTAATCGTTGGCCGTCAGTGTGAAGGTAATGGGTTGCAAGCGGCTCATGCGGTAGGCGAAGAGAGCCGCCAACCCCTGGTGTACCAGCTTGCCAGCATAGGGGTAGAAAAAGAGATGATAGCCATCGCGCGTCTTGACCCGCTCGATGAGCAGCTCATCCGCCCGGGGGATGCGCGACCACTTAGCCTGCAACAACAGAATCGGCTCAACAGCTTCCATCTCTGGACCGTCCAGCTTCCCCGCGCTGGCATCCGCCAGCCTGGCACGCACCGCGTCGCCTAGCTCTGGAGAAAGGGGCAGGCTGGTCCCCGTCCAGCGGGGGATCGCGCCACGGCTGCTGCGGGCTCGTTTCACCCAGGCTGTCATCTCTCGCACACGCACGAACTCTAACACCCGGCCGGCAAAGATGAAGCGGTCGCCAGGCTTGAGCCAGCCGATAAAGGCTTCCGGCATCGCGCCTAGGCTCGGGCCATTTACATAGCGCACTTCGAGCTGGGCCTCACCGACAATGGTGCCAATGGACATACGATGGCGGCTGGCGATGTTGCGATCGGTCACCACATAGCGCCCATCCCGCGCGACGACCCGCTTATATTCTGGATAAGCGTCCAGCGCGCGGCCGCCGTACACGACGAAGTCCAGCGCCCATTTCCATTCGTCAGCTGTCAGCTTGTGAAATGCATAGGTGCTGCGGATCTCGTCGAACAGCTCATCCGCGGCGAAGCCACCGCCGATACCCACAGTCACCAGGTGCTGTACCAGCAGGTCAAGGGGCTGCTCAATGGGCTCGCGTCCTTCGATGTGCCCCTCCAAAAGCGCCTGGCGCACAGCCGCCACTTCCACTAGCTCAAAGGCATGGGTGGGCACGCAGGTGACACGGCTCACAATGCCAGGTTGGTGGCCGCTGCGCCCGGCCCGTTGAAGCAATCGCGCCACGCCTTTCGGGCTGCCGATCTGTAGCACCCGGTCCACCGGTGAGAAGTCCACGCCCAGGTCCAGGCTCGATGTGCAGACAACGCACCGCAGATATCCCTCGCGCAGACCGTCCTCGACCCAGCGCCGCGCCTCAGCCGATAAGGATCCGTGATGGAGCGCGATCTCACCGGCCCAATCTGGCCGTTGATTCAACAGCGCCTGGTACCATCTCTCCGTTTGGTTGCGGGTGTTGGTGAAGACCAGCGCGGTCCTACCCTCTTCAATTGCCGCGACAACGCGCGGGAGCATCTTTAGTCCCATGTGACCCGCCCAGGGGAAGCGCTCGACGCTTTCCGGAATCAGCGAGTCGATGACGATCTCCTTGGGGAGCATACCTTGTACGAGGCGGCCAGCCCGCGGGTGTCCCTGGCCATCCATACCCAGGAGCACGGCCAACGCGCGCTCAAGATTACCCAGAGTCGCTGAAAGCCCCCACGTGCGCAGGTGGGGGCGCCAGCGCCGCAACCGCGCCAGGCAGAGCTCCGTCTGGACCCCTCGTTTGCTGCTCATGAGCTCATGCCACTCGTCCACTATGACGGCATCGAGCTCCCTGAAGAGCGTGCGCGCGTCCGGCTGTGACAGAAGTAGAGAGAGGCTTTCCGGCGTGGTGATGAGCGTCGACGGGGGATCTTTTATCTGTTTGGCTTTGGCATGGCTGGAAACATCACCTGTGCGCCGGGCCACGCTCCACGGCAAGCCCAGATGGGCAAGTGGCTCGCGCAACGCCTGTTCTGTGTCAGCTGCCAGCGCGCGCAAAGGCGTGATCCAGAGCACCCGGAGGCTGGGCGCTGGCTCGGTGGCCCAGTTCGCGCGGCGCGGGTGCTGGGCCATCCACTGGAGCAGCGGGGCAAACCATGCGGCATAGGTTTTGCCGGCGCCCGTGGCTGCGTGGATCAAGCCGCTCTCGCCAGACTGATAAGCGTTCCAGACCTCGTGCTGGAAGGCAAAGGGCGTCCAGCCGCGACCGGCGAACCACTCTTCTACTGTCGATAGGGCAACGGATGGTGTGGGAACAGACATGTCCTTATCTTCGCTCAGTGTTTTGGTCGCCCGTGGCGTCTTGCAGTAGTGTACACAACCTGTCGAGTGTGTCCACATCGTTGACCTGCTGCACGGTAAGCAGCTCAAGGTTCAGATCCCGCAATCGCTCCAGAAGCCCAGCCATCTATGGCACAGCCATACATTTTTCCTCAGGTTGACACTGTCCAGTTAATCCTATATAGTCAAAGTATCGGACAACAGTTGAGACTTCTCCAACGCGAAATCAGTGGCCCCGATCGCTGGATTGAGCGTCGTTCTGCCCAGACTGCGCAATACTTTGTCGTTCAATCGGTCTAGGCCACGTACCTGAGATTCAATCCGGAGCCTTGGCTGCGGAATGGGTGCTAGGATCTAGCCAGTGCCACACTGCGATCCATGCATCGGCGCCAGTCGTACTGGCCCAGTATGGATGGCTGTGCCAA
>JACFMY010000150.1 GCA_019455155.1 Caldilineaceae bacterium | reverse complement strand
TGCCGGTTCCACGATCGTCAATGACGACGAGGTCTGGATCAACCAGGGCGGCTTACAGGGCGGCACCACTGGTGTGTTTACCCGTACACAATTGCTCGCCAATGGCCCAAGCTACGTTGTACAGTTGGGCGACCTGGACGGCAACAGCTCGCTCGATCTGCTGATCGGCACAGACGGCCAACAACGGATCTGGTGGAACAATGGCAGCGGCGCTTTCAGCGCTGGACCCTCACTCAACCATCCGTTCGCCAACGACATGGCGCTGGGGGACCTGGACAATGACAACGATCTGGACATTGTCATGGCCGGCGAAGGCTCGCTGAGGCCGAACCAGGTCTTCTGGAATAATTGGAACAGCGGCGGCGTCTTCACCGCAGGCCCTACCCTGCCAGTGGACGGCGTGAACAACGGGGTTGGCCTGGCCCATCTTGACGACGACGCATTCCTCGATATCTACTTCGCGACATCCCAGGCCAATGTCGTGTGGTGGAATAAGGGCGACAAGACCTTCACCGCCGGCGCCGGTCTGGGCAGCGAGAATGACTCGGACGTTGCCCTGGGCGACCTGGACGACGACAACGACATCGATGCCTTTGTTACCCGTCGCCTCACGACCGGGCTCGGCAACGGGCTGTGGCTGAATGGCGGCAATCGCACCTTTACGCCGGGCAGCGATAACCTGGGCAATTACAACAGCTTCCGCGTCGCGCTGGCCGATCTAGACAACGATAGCGACCTGGACGCCTTGGTGGCCAACAGCGGGCCCAACAAAGTCTGGCTCAATACAACAAGAAGCGGCCCTGTTGAAGAGAAGGTCCGGCCGTTCACCCAGGACGACCAGGTGCTCGAGGACTTTCCAACCTTTGGTGTGGCCCTGGGCGACCTGGACGGCGACGGCGATCTCGACGCGCTCACTACCGGGCAGCGGGGTACCTTTACATGGCTCAATGGCGCCGGCCAGGATCAGCAGGGGCGCTTCAGCGCCGGCCAGGAGCTTGATGACTACTATGGGCTGAGCGCAGCATTGGGCGACCTGGACGGCGACGGCGATCTCGATGCCGTGGTCAGTTACCTTGACATCACTGTTCGGGTCTGGCTGAACGGCGCACCGGGCGGTCCCGCGGGTACCTTCCAGTTGGCGCAAACGCTGGCTGGCGCGCCGCCGATCGTGGACGAGGTCATCCTGGCGGACATAGACGGCGACCTGGACCTGGACGTTGTGTTGGCGAGCGCGTTTGGCAGTGAGGTGTGGCTGAACGGCGCAGCGGGCGATCCGGCCGGCAGATTTCGCAGCAGTGGCAAAGAATATTCATCTGCCACTCGGATCGATGTGGGTGACGTCGACCTGGATGGCGACCTGGACATTCTCTTTACCGGGTGGGCGGAGAGTGTGCTCTGGCTCAACGGCAACAACGGCGATCCCGCCGGTGTTTTCCGCAAGGGTCAAGTCTTTCACGACCTCACGGGCGCATTACCCACCGATGGCGCCCTGGGTGATCTGGACGGCGACGGCGACCTGGACGCGTTTTTTGCGTTTAAAAGTCCGCCCGACTCGCCGCACGGCAATGAGATCTGGTTCAACGGCGCAGGCGGCAACCCTACCGGTACCTTCAGCAACAGCAACCAGTCGCTGCGCAATCACGGCAGTGGCGCCGTTGTCTTGGGCGATCTCAATGGCGATGGCGACCTCGACGCCTGGATCGCAACCAATGACCTTTCCAATCGCAGCCAGACTGATCTCATCTGGCTTAACCGGGGGAACGGCACCGGGCAGATCCCGGAGCTCTGTTTGGGCTCGACACCTAGCCTGTACGTCGCGCTGGGTGATCTAGACGGCGACGACGATCTGGATGCCTTTGCCGGCAGCTTCTTCGATGACAGCATCTGGCTCAACAACGAGGGAGATATCTGCTTCTGCGTTGCCTGGTGGCTGCTGGAGGGAGAGTCTCCCTTCACCAAGGGATCGGAGCCAAGGCCGGCCGCAGCCGTGGAGACGCTGCAGACATACCGCAGCCTGCGCGACACGCTCCTCTGGAAAACCCGCACTGGCCAGCACTACGCCCAACAATATGAGCGGCTGAATCCTGAGGTCTTCGCCCTCCTCTCAACCAACAGTGCGCTGCGCAACGAAGGAAGCGCGCTGCTCCAGATGTGGCAGCCCAATCTGCAGGCGCTGCTCGACGGCCAGGGAGACGGCGCCACCATCAGCGCGGCCCAGATGCAGGCCATTGCCAGCTTCCTCGACAACCTGTCAGCGGCCGGCAGCCCGGCCCTGCAGCAGGCTATCGCCAGCGAGCTGGCCAACCTGCCTCCCCTAAGTAGCTTTGCCGGCAAAACCATGAGCGAAGCTCAGCGCACCGTGCTGAACGATACGATTGCGCTGCCGGTGATTTTGAACGGCAAGTAGGTAGGAAATCCACATGCCGTGACCATGAAGGGGTGATCACGCCAGGGGGTGTGGTCGCCCCGTACGCCCAATGCGCCGATCAGTCCTCTACAACGACAATCTCGCCCCGTGTCCCATCCACGCGCACGCGCTGGCCAGTGCGCAGCCGCTGCGTGACCTGGTGGACGCCCACGACCGCCGGGATGCCATATTCGCGGGCCACAACCGAGCCGTGGGTCATGAGACCACCCACTTCCGTGACCAGCCCGCCGGCTGCCAAGAACAAGGGCGTCCACGACGGGTCGGTGCCAGGACAGACCAGAATCTCACCAGGGTGGAGATTGGCCTGGTGGGGATCATGGACCACGCGCACGACGCCCTCGACCACGCCCGGTGAGACAGGGCTGCCAACAATCGCGCCGTCACCTAGGCCGGGCCGCGCCGCTGTCCCTTCGTATAAGACCTGGCCGTCGCTGAGCAACACCCGGGGCAGCTGCCGCCGCAGCCGTTCCCGCGCGTAGCTCGCGCGGCGCTGCGCCACCAAAGCCTGCCAGTCGATGGCGTAACCTGCAGCCAGCGCGCGCAGCTCATTCAGGTGGAGATAGAAGAGATCGTCGCGCCGCACCAGCTGCCCACCGCGTACCAGCTCCGCGCCCGTCTCCAACAACATCTCCCGGATGATGCCCATGATGCGGATCATGAGAAACTTGGGGCTCTCGCGCAGCCCGGCCAACGCGCGCATGCGCGCGGCCACCCAGCCCACGAGACGCGCCTTCGCAGCGCCCAGCGGGGTGCGCCGGACTGCCGCTTGCAGCTCGGCCAGCGTGGCCGCCGCCACTTGCTCGCCCCGCGCAAAGACTGCGTCTGGGGCCAGATTTTCGTCCTCAATACGCAGATAACTCTGTAGTATCTGCATAATCTGGGCCGGATCTTCGCGCCAGCGCGGCCGGCCCAGGTCGATTTCGGCCAGGCCCCGCACACCGTAGCGGGCCAGAAACGCGGCGATCGCCCGCTGGGCGACCGGCGGCAGCTCGCCATTCAGGTACTGGTCAGCCAGCGTGCGTGAATCAGCCGCCAGCAGGGCCTGCCGCGCGCCTGCGCCCGTTCCAATTTGCTGCGCCGTCGCCCAGAGCACCAGGTCCATCTCCGTCGTTACATTGTGGGGCAGCCCGCGCACCAGCGCCAGGCGACCATCCAGCGCAGGCAGATAGTGTTCCGCCATGGCCAGCAGGCGATTCATAGAAGCCAATCCCGCGCCGATACGCGGCCCATATTGCTTTACGATCACCGCCATCGCGCCGATGAACGCTTCTTCAAAGAGATCGATCTGTTCGGCCAACGTGCGCGCACGTTGGCGCCGGGCCGCGATGGTGGCCAAATAGGTCTCCGCCGCGCGTTCAGCCATGCCCCGGCTGCGCTCCGGGTGGACCAAGGCGGCCGCCAGCTTCCCCCAAACTGGCACGAGGAGCCGCGCTAGTGAGAGGACAGTTCGCGGCGAGGGCAGGCCACCCTTGCCCATGCGCGGGTTCCGTATGACCTGCGCAAACGCTTGCGCGATGCCTGGCTCAATTACGGGCACGAAGTGCGACACGAAGATGCGGCCAAGCTTGTTGCGCAGCAGGGGCGTACAGCGCGCCCAGATCCGCTCCGCGGCGTTAAATGCAACTTGCTGTGTCTCAATGGTTGCCGTGGGATCGACGAGCAGCCGCGCCCCGCCTGCCATGAATCCAGCCAGCGCGTCGCGGCCAAGGGGTGTGATGGGATCGAACAAGCCCTGTACCGCGCCAAAGGAGAAGTAGACGTCCAACGGGTCCGCGGCAGCCCCTTCGGGCACGGGAAACAAGGAGGTAATGGGCCGCGCTTGTAGCAGGTAGATCCTGCCCTCCGCGTACGCCCATTCAATGTCCTGGGGCGCCTGATATAGCTGCGCAACGCGCGCGCCCAGGCGGACCAGATCGGCCAGCGCGCTGTCGGGCAACGCGCTGCGCGTATGCGCCTGTTCTGTGATCTGTACCGTGCCGCCGCCCTCTTGGGGGCGAATCGAGAGCGCCTTGCTGCCCATCCGCCGGCTCAGGACGCGGCCTGTTGTTCCGTCGATGACATAGTGGTCCGGCTCAACCTGCCCCGCCACCAACGCCTCGCCCAGACCCAGCGTCGCATCGATGACCGTCTCCGTGCGGCGTCCATTGAGGGGATTGGCCGTAAACATCACGCCCGCGGCTTCGGCTGGCACCAGCCGTTGGATCACGACCGCCAGCGCGACATCCTCATGGTCAATCCGGTTGCGCAGCCGGTAGCCGATGGCCCGGGCCGTCCACAGACTGCTCCAGCAGCCAACCACCGCACGCAGCAGCGCGTCGTCGCCGATGATATTGAGATAGGTGTCCTGCTGGCCGGCAAAGGACAGCTCCGGCAGGTCTTCCGCGGTAGCCGACGAACGCACCGCTACTGCGGGGCGGCCCAGATCCCCATAGGCGGACAGGATAGCGCCCGGCAGCGCCTGTGACATGCGCCCGGCAGCAAAGGCCGTGCGGATGACGCCGGCAGCCCGTTCGAGCACCTGTAAGGAGAGATCATCCGCCTGGTTGCCGTCGCCGTCGTGGGGGTCAAGGCCAGCCATGGCCCGCTCGATGACCGCCGCCAGATTGTTGGCCTGAGCGTAGGCACGATAGGCAGCGGTAGCGATGACAAACCCGGTCGGCACGGGCAGCCCGGCTTGATACATGCGTGCCAGGTTGGCGCCCTTGCCGCCCGCGTGGGCGAGATCGGCGCGGGCGTCGTTGAAGGACAGCACCAACGCAGCGTCTGCAGCGTGGTCCATGTGGCGGATACCCCTGTGCAATAGTGGTTGGAGAGCAGCACAGCGTTACGCCGTCCAGTATAGCACTGCCGCGGGCCATACAAAACAGGCAGGGGGCAGCCCGGGCTACCCCCTGCCTGTAATCGGGAGAGGCGCACAGCGCAGCGCCTCAATAAACAATACGGCCGCCGCCCACGGACGTTGCAGGCCACTCGACGGACCTGCGCACGGTCCCCATTCCGCAACGGAACAACCGCAAAAAATCGGTCACTTGAGCGTGCTTATGGTATACTGTCCGGTAAATGTGTACAGGACGTTATGCCTGTCATTTGGAACTTTACACGCATGCAAAGAACAGCAAAAAGCTCTGCGTTGGCGCGACCACACTTCTCTGAAAGCCGCACCGATCGCCTTTTATGGCGCTTGGTGGACGCCGCGCCTGTAGCGGTGGTTGCGGTCAACCAGACCGGCGAGATTATTTACGCCAACCAAAAGCTGGCCGAGATGTTCGGCTATGAATTGCCTGAACTGACAGGCCAATCAATCGAGACCCTGCTCCCCGAACGGTATCGTGCCGACCACCGTATCTACCGGAACTTCTATGGCGAAAACCCCCATGTGCGCCCAATGGGCTCTGGACTGGACCTGGCTGGCCGTCACCGGGACGGGAGCGAGTTCCCGGTGGAGGTGGGCCTAAGCCATCTGCGCGTCGGCGACCAGCTCATTGTCATGGGTTCCGTGGTAGACATTACCCGGCGCAAACAGATCGAGGAAACCCTGGAACACCGTGTCCAGGAGCGCACCTGGGAAATCGAGCGCAGGCGACGCGTCTCCGATAGCCTGCGCGATATTCTCCAGGTGCTCAACTCCAACCGCTCGCTACCCGAGATTCTGGACATCATTGTCACCCAGGCCAACCGGCTGCTCCAGGCTGATGCCAGCGCGATCTACCAGCTCCAGGAGGGGGAAAGGCTCATCTTTATCCAGACCAGCGTCGGTCTGACCCCGGAAGATCTGAACGTGGCCTATGCCAGCCAGGACGAGGAGCCGGGAACCGTTGCGGCCAACTTGCCCGTCAACGGCGACCAGCCGGCTGCGGCCACCATCCAGGCCGGAGGCCGCGAGTACTGCGCGCAGCTGGCCGTGCCCCTGAAGATCAAGGACGAGATCTACGGTGGCCTGATGCTCTATTACACCGAGCCGCGCAAGTTCTCACCCGAGGAGATCGAGCTGGCTGTCATGTTCGGTGACCAGGCCGCGCTGGCCATTGAGAATGCCCGGCTGCGCCTCCAGGTCGAGCGCGCCGCGGTGGCCGCGGAGCGCAACCGCATCGCCCGCGATCTCCACGATTCCGTCACCCAGACCCTCTTTTCAGCAAGTCTAATCGCCGAGGTCCTGCCGCGCCTGGTGCAACGCAACCCAGACGAAAGCGTACGCCGGCTGGAAGAGCTGCGGCAACTCACCCGGGGCGCGCTGGCAGAGATGCGCACCCTGCTGTTGGAGCTGCGGCCGGCCACGCTCATGGAGGTCAGCATGGACGAGCTGCTGCGCCAGCTGACCGAAGCCGCGCGGACCCGCGCGCGGGTGCCCATGGAACTGACCCTGGATGGCGAAAGCCAGCTGCCCCCCGACGTAAAGGTCGCGTTCTATTACATTGCCCAAGAAGCGTTGAACAACGTGGCGAAGCATGCCCGCGCCGACCAGGTTTGGGTCACGCTTGAACGACATCCCGACGGTGCCTCGCTGTGCATCCGTGACGACGGTCAGGGATTCGACGTGAACACAGTGACGCCTGAACATCTGGGACTGGCTATTATGCGCGAACGCACAGAAGCCATCGGCGGCAAACTTGAGATCGAAAGCACGCCAGGGGCCGGTACCCGAGTCACCGTCACCTGGTCAGATAGCAATAAGGCGTAGTTATCGGCTGGCTTGCACACAGGCCGGCAGAGAGAGTATGACTGTGAGTGAATCAAAGTCTATCCGGATCATGGTGGTTGATGATCACGCGGTGGTGCGTGGCGGCCTGAGCACCTTCCTGCTGGCCTACGACGATCTGGAACTCGTGGGCGAAGCGTCCAACGGCGCCGAAGCGATTACTGTGTGCGAACGCTGCCAACCCGACGTGATCCTGATGGACCTGGTAATGCCAGAAATGGACGGCGCCACCGCGACCCGGATCATCCGGGAGCGCTTTCCCCAGGTTCAAGTCATCGCCCTGACCAGCTTCAAGGAAGACGACCTGGTGCAGGGCGTCCTCTCTGCGGGAGCCATTGGCTATTTGCTGAAAAACGTCTCGGCTGATGAACTGGTCAGCGCCATTCGCGCCGCCAATGCGGGCCGGCCAACGCTCGCACCCGAGGCGACCCGTGCCTTGATCCACAGCGCGACTCATCCCAAGGAGCAGCCGCTTGGATTCGATTTGACGGAACGGGAGCGCGATGTGCTCGCCCTGATGGTCACCGGCATGAACAACAGCGAGATTGCCGAACAGCTGGTCGTCAGCCGTTCCACCGTCAAGTACCATGTCAGCAACATTCTCTCGAAGCTGCAAGCCACCACGCGCACCGAAGCCGTGGCCTATGCACTGCAGCAGAGTCTCGTGGATTACCCCAAGGACAAACACACAATAGCCGGCTCCTGACGCGAGACCTTCTGCCCAGGCAATGCAGCGCCTTGGGCGCCTCTCCGGCTGCGCCCGCTTGGCGGCTTGTGCAAGTGGTTGTGCGCGCAAGCCGCGCCGCAACTGAACAGAAACTTCATTCGGCTACGGTGTCTGCGCGGCACCGTAACCCGTCAGCAATTGCGCCTGGTCATATGACTAGGCGAGAAACTGCACCAGTGGCGACTGGAAGTCTCTCCGGTTGAATGGCTGATTGGTGCGCAGAGTCAGGTACACTCCGATCGTCGAAGACGATGTAACCTGACGCGCCCGGCATGCGCGACCGGTGTTGCCTTTTCCTGCCTGTATGATTTCTCGCTAGCTTTCAGTAGATTCAAGGAGAACATGCCATGTCTTCGATGCGTCCCCACACTTCGTTTGGCCTGGAGAATCACGGGATTGTCAACCCAAACAACGTGTATTGGACCCTCAACACTCCATTGCTCTACGAGCAGGCCGTACGTCGCTTTGAGGGCCATCTCGCCCATTTGGGTCCGCTGGTCGTGCGCACCGGCCAATATACCGGCCGCTCCCCGCGCGACAAGTTTATTGTCGACGACGAAGAGAATCGGGCCAACATTGCCTGGGGCAGCGTGAACCAGGCCATTTCTGAAGAGCGTTTTGCCGCGCTACACGCGCGGTTGGTGGCTTATCTGCAGGGCCGAGACCTGTTTGTGCAGGACTGTTTCGCGGGCGCCGACCCCAAGTATCGCATGCCGATCCGTGTCATTACCGAGTCAGCCTGGGCGAGTCTCTTTGCCCGTAACCTCTTTGTTCAAGCCAACGACGAAGAGCTCCTGCACCATGTGCCCGAGTTCACGGTGATTCAGGCCCCCGGCTTTATGGCGATTCCAGATGTCGACGGGACCCGCTCCGAAGTCTTTGTCGCCGTCAACTTCCGCCGGCGACTCGTCATCATCGGCGGCACCCAATACGCGGGCGAGATCAAGAAGTCCATTTTCACCGTCATGAACTACCTCCTGCCCCTAAAGGGTGTGCTGCCCATGCACTGCTCGGCCAACTACGGCCCGCACGGCGATGTAGCGGTCTTTTTTGGCCTGTCAGGTACCGGTAAAACCACCCTCTCCACTGACCCCCAGCGCACGCTCATCGGCGACGATGAGCACGGGTGGAGCGATGACGGCGTTTTCAATATGGAAGGCGGCTGTTACGCCAAGACGATTCGCCTGTCCCGTGCGGCCGAGCCCGATATCTACGAGGCCTGCCGCCGCTTTGGCACTGTCCTGGAAAACGTTGGCTACGATACCACAACCGGCCGCATTGACCTGGATGACGACAGCCTGACCGAGAACACACGGGCGGCCTACCCCATCAGCCATATTGCCAATGCCACGCGCAAAGGCATGGGTGGCCACCCCAACCATATCATTATGTTAACAGCCGACGCTTTCGGCGTTATGCCGCCCATCGCGCGCCTGACCCCGGAGCAGGCCATGTACCACTTCCTCTCGGGCTATACGGCCAAAGTAGCCGGGACGGAACGGGGGCTGACCGAGCCACAGGCTACCTTCAGCGCCTGCTTCGGCGAGCCGTTCATGGTCTGGCATCCCACCGTTTATGCCAAGATGCTAGCGGAGAAGATCGAGCAACATAACGCCCAGGTGTGGCTCATCAATACTGGCTGGAGCGGCGGACCATACGGCGTGGGGAGCCGTATCAAGATCGCGTTCACGCGTGCCATGGTGCATGCCATTCTTGACGGGGCACTGGATAACGCTGAGTTTCACCCCGATCCCATTTTCAATATCTTCATTCCAGCCGCGTGTCCCAATGTACCGACCGAGGTGTTGGACCCGCGCAACACATGGACCGACAGGGCGGCATATGACCGCCAAGCTGCCATGTTAGCCAGGATGTTTATGAAGAACTTCGAGAAGTTCGCCGATAAGGTTAGTCAGAGTGTGGCCGATTCGGGGCCGAGGCCCATCGATGCGGGGCCGCGGCCCATTGATGCCGGGTCAGAAGCCATCGTGGCCTGATCGGTCGCACCACACGACCACGCGGCCAATGTGGCGCTCTGTGCCGGACAGCGACCGGCGGCGTGGTTCCTGGAGGGATTCCGCATGCGCGTGTTGCTGGCCGACGATGAACCTTTGTTGCGCTCGGCCGTGCGCTTTCTCCTGGAGCAGGAGTCCGGGATTCAGATTGTAGCGGAAGTGACCGACGTGGCCGAGCTGCTGATTGGCGTAGCAGAAACGCGCCCAGATATCGTTCTGCTCGATTGGGAGCTTCCTGGCTTGAACAATACCGGAAGTGTGCGGAATGTGCTAAACTCCCTCTACACCAGCTGCCCCAGCGTCACCATCATTGTCTTAAGTGGACGGCCTGAAGCGGGACGCCATGCCCTGGCTTCAGGCGCCAGCACTTTTGTAAGCAAAGCCGATCCGCCGGAGCGCCTGCTGGCCGCGCTCCGCCGGAACAGATCAGAGAGCGAGTTTTGAGCATGTACCAACGTTTCGACGCGGCGATTCTGGGTGGTGGTCCTGCCGGTTTGGCGGCCACGGCCTATCTGTTGTATGCCCGCTGGCAGGTGGCGCTGGTCAGCCCAGACCTGGGCGGCAAGGTAAGCTACCCCTTTGCCCTGCGCGACTTGCCCGCCCGCGATACAGTCTGGGGCGCCGGCCTGGTCCACGAGCTCGCCGAGATCGTCTCCGGCGGGCTGCGCCACCATATTCAGGAGACCGCCAGCCGTGTCGAACGTGCAGAGGACGGGAGCTTTCAGATCAGCCTGAGCGACGACAATACCATCGCTGCCCGCACGGTCATCCTCTGCACCGGTGCGCGGCCGCAGCGACTCTTTGTGGCCGGAGAGACCGAATTCTGGGGTCGTGGGCTCAGCTTCTCTGCTGTGAGCCATGCACCCCTCTTTGTCGACCGCGATGTGGCCGTGATCGGCGGCGGCGACCGCTCCATTGCCGCCGTGCGCATCCTGATTCCCTTGGCCAGGCGCATCTATTACATTGCCGCGCGTCCCCAACACCTGAGCGATCCGGACGAGGCCGACCGGGTGCTCAATCACGCGAAAGTAACGGTCTTTCGCGGCTGGGAGGTGCAACAGATCATCGGCGACGATTTTGTCACCGGACTGGACCTGGTGGGTATCAACGGCGAGGTGCGCAGATTGCCGGTCGAGGGCGTCTTCGTTCAATACGGCCTCTTGCCCAACAACGGCCTGATCCGTGACCTGGTGAAGCTGGACGCCAACGGCCACGTCATCGTAGACGCCCATTGCGCTGCCAGTGTCGCCGGCATCTTTGCCGCCGGCGATGTCACGAACATCTACGCGGAGCAGGTACCGGTCTCCATCGGCGAAGGCGCCAAGGCCGGTCTGTCAGCGTGGGATTACCTGTCGGCCCAGCTGCATACCTAGAGGCTCGTTCCCCTTCGGGCAGCAGTGTCCGCGCGCCCTGCCCATTCATAAACAGGCATGCGGCAGTTTGAGATGTCGATCTCAGAGCAGTAATCGACATCTCAAACTGCCGCATGCCTGTACACTGGACTGGCGCGGCGAAAGCTGCCAGCTTTACAGCTGCAAGATGCAGTTCTCCGGGCCGTGCTCGCTGGCCTCGTAGGCGTCAGCTGCCTCGTCGTTGAACCAGGTGCCATCGGCGCTGTAGTAGCGGAAGCGATAGCGGGCGCCCGGTTCCAGGACGACCGATGCACTGCATGTGCCGTTGTTGCGCTTGATAAGCCTGTTGGCCGCGGGATCCCAATTATTGAAATCACCGACGACAGAAACGGCTTCCTGGCCCTCGTTGTAGGGCAGCACAAAGGTAACTTTGATGTTGTCGTTCTTGTCGGTCGTTCGCTTGATCATTTCGGCTCTCCCTTCAAATACTCTCTGCCGGCGGTCCGGCCGTCATACTGATGGCCCACTCACAGGCCGATAATGCCTTGTCCTATATGAATAATGAAGATGGAAGCGAGATATATTGCCTCCGCCGCTCGTGCACATACAGGGTCCATTTCACGTTGACCCTAATATCGCCTCGAAATAGCATGAACCCTGCATACTCCTAAGGTGGTCTTCTGCCACCAAGCACGCTATAGTAACAGATGGTACAGTTTATGCAAATTCCCCGTCATCTGGGCGAACAATATGCTCGGGTCGCGCGCATGGCTGTGGTGAGCCCAGGCCGTATTACGCCTCTGTCTGCGCACGCTGCAACAGCAGGATATCCTGGCGTGGGAAGGGAATCGAGACGCCGTTGAGCACCAGCGCGTCGCGGATCATCTTGATGAGCTCGCTCTTGACCGTGAATGTATCACTGAACTGGCGCACATAGCCGAATACCACGAAGTTCACACTGTAGGCGCCCAGTTCACTCAGGATTACACTCGGTGCCGGATCACCTAGAATGAGGGGATGGCGGCGGATCGTCTCAAGCAGTACCTCCTGGGCCTTGTCCAGATCGGTCTCGTAGGCCACGCCAACATCGATGCGGACCCGGGCCGTGTGGTCCGAGTAGGTGTAGGCGGAGAGCGTCTTGGTCAACAGCTCCTTGTTGGGCACAAAGATCTCGATGTTGTCAGCCGTCCTGATGACCGTCGAGCGCATGCGTACCCTGGATACGGTGCCGCGCACACCCTGGGTCTCCACCACGTCGCCCGGCCGCAAGATACGCTCGAAGACCAGCACGATGCCGCTCACGAAGTTGCCAAATATCTCCTGGAGCCCAAAGCCGATTCCCACGGATAGACCACCGCCGATCCAGGCGAGCGTCGACAGATCGATCCCCAGCGCACCCAACGCGATCATGGCGCCCAGCCCAAGCACGACATAGCGGGATACATTGCTGACCGTATTGCTCACATCGGGCTCCGCGCCCCCGCGCATCAGGACACGCCTGATCAACCCGTGCACAATCCAGGCTACCAGGAGAAAGGTCAGGAAAATGGTCAGCGCGTCCAGGATGCTGGCCAACGTATATTGGATGTGCTCAAACTGGAAGAGGATGATGTCGTTGATGGCCAGCGTGGAGAAGAGAATTGTGCGCGCCACCAGCACGACAAGCAGCCAGAGCACCGGCCGCACATAGCGCTTGGCCACATGCTCCGCCCGGCGCTCAGCCATGGCTGCCAACACGAAGCCCACCACGACCCGATAGCCTAGTACAAGCCAGAAGATCGGCCGTGCGCCCTCGATGAGCCCGTAAGGCCATTCGTTTTGCCGGAAATAGCCAACGGCAGCGTCGGCGAAGAGGAGCCACAACACCGGCAAGAGCATGTAGTCTGCCGCGCGCACCCAGCGCAAGATCCGCCGTCGCCAGTTCTTGTCAGCCCGTGCCAGTGGTTCCCCTTCATCTGCGCCCGCGCCATCTATGCCTTCGGCCTCAGCGTCGGAGGGCGGATCCAGCCGCGCCAGCAGGATGTCCAGGAGACGGGGCACGAGCCAGGCAACGAGCGTGATCACCACAAGGGCCAGGATCTGGCGCTGCACAGCAGCGCGTTCCAACATGATCAGCGTCAGGCGTAGCTGTTCATCCAGGCGTTGGAACAAGATGGAGACATCGAATGTCATAGTGGATTTCTACTCCCGTGACGCGGGCAATGCACGCCCGGTCAAGCATGCCGCCGCCCAGACGCATGCTGCCATCATGGGCAGGGCAGACCAATTGCGCTGGCGCCTATCCCTCACCGGCCCCCGCGTCAGTTCTCAGCCGCCGGGCTGGTCGTACCATCCGGTGCGATCTCCGGCAACGGTGTCGCCGGGGTCGTCGGGGTGATCGTCTGGATCGGCGCCGGTGTCGGGGTCGGTGTAGCCAGCTCCGGCAGCTGCTGCACCAGCTCTGCGAGCAGCTCAGGGATTACCTCTTCCGGCGCATCGCCGTCCACGAGCACACGCCCGAACGCCAAATCTCCCATGGCGATTATGGTCAACAGGCCGCGCTCGTTGCGCAGCACCTGCGCGTTCTGCGCCTGCCCCAAGATCGTGCGCACCAGCGGATAGTTGTCGAGAGCCACCGTCGAATTGGCAGGCGGCAGTGCCAGACTTGCCAGCAGACGACTCTGCGCCTCGGCGCCCGCGGCGTATTCCAGGAAGCGTAGGGCCAGCCGCTGCTGCTCGCCCTCGACA
>JACFMY010000149.1 GCA_019455155.1 Caldilineaceae bacterium | reverse complement strand
GGGTAAGCTCCAGCATACGCTGGTAATCGTCCTGGCCGCCGTGGCCGCTGACGTGGACATTGCCCAGCTCGTGGTAGAGCACATTGGCGCCCTGGCGGAAGAGGTTGTCCACGGTGCGGTTGAAGAGCTCCTCGTTGCCGGGGATGGGGGTTGCGCTCAGCACGACCGTGTCGCCCTCGCGCAGCGTCAGCTGGCGGTGGTCGCCCAGGCTCATGCGCACCATGGCGCTGGTTGGCTCGCCCTGGCTGCCCGTGGCCACGATGACCACCTCGTGGGCAGGGAGCGACTCCATCTCGCCCGCGGTCAGCAGCTCGTCCTGGGAGATATCCAGGTAGCCGAGCTGGATCGCGATCTTGACGTTGTTGACCATGCTGCGCCCGATGACGCCCACGCGGCGCCCGTGGCGCCGGGCCACATTGATGATCTGCTGGACCCGCCCCAGGTTGGACGCAAAGGTGGCCAGGAGCACGCGGCCCTCAGCCTCGGACATGACGTCCTCCAACATATGCTCGACCGTGGCCTCGCTCTCGGTGGAGCCGCTGCGTTCGGCGTTGGTGCTGTCGGCGAGCAGCAGAAGCACGCCTTCGTCGCCCCAGCGACGTAGCTTATCCTCCTCGGTTGGGCGGCCGTCCACCGGTGTGGGATCAAAGCGATAGTCACTGGTGTGGATCACCCGGCCGGCCGGCGTCATCACGGAGATACCCACGCTGTCGGGGAAGCTGTGGGTAGTGTGAAAGAACTCGACGGCAAAGGGTCCCAACGGAATCCTGTCGTCGGGCACCACCGTGTGGAGCTCGGCCTCAGCCAGCACCCGCTGTTCGCGCAGCTTGACCTCCAACAGCCCGCGCGTCAGGGCTGTGGCGTAAATGGGGGCGCGCAACCCCTCTTCGATGAGATAGGGGAGCGCGCCGATGTGGTCTTCATGGCCATGGGTCAGCACGACCCCGCATACCTGGTCCAGCCGGTCCAGGACGTAGCTGGCATCGGGGATGACGATATCAATACCGTGCATCTCGCTGGTAGGAAACATGAGGCCGGCGTCGATAACGAGCAGGTTTTCGCCTGCCTCGAGCACGGTCATGTTTTTGCCAATTTCGCCCAGCCCGCCTAAGGGGATGACCCGTAGCTTAGGCGCCTGCTGGCTATCAGTCTGGTTTCCTTGATCTGTCATTCGACAATTACTCCTTGAAAATCGTGTTCACGATACAAATCTATACAAAACAGGAGCGCGCCCGCGCGCCTGTCAGTGCCGCAACGGTATCAAAATGTGTGCAATTACGTAGGCGCCGGCGGAACGGCGGCAGCAGCGCCGCGGCGCACAGAGCCGGTCAGGTAAGGGTCAAAAGAGGGTAAGCTGCGAGAAGTCGTCTCCATCACCGGCGGTCTTGTCTGCAGCCGGCGTCTGCCTGGCGCTTTCGGAGACAATGCGCGGCGGGGGCGCGACATAATCGGGGTCTCCCGGATGGGGGACACCAGCGGGCAAGGCGTCGCCGCGTGCGGCGGCCTCGTTCGCCCGCTTTGCTCGCTCGATGAGCTTGGGCAGAATAGCCATATCCCGAGCAAAATCGACTTGCCATTGCGGGTTACGCAAGGCAGCAGCCGGGTGGAACATGGCCAAAGCGACCCGTCCCCGGCCAATGTTGCGCACCTGGCCGTGAACACGTGTAATGGAGCCGTTGGGGAACCAGCGTCGCATACTAAATCGCCCCAACGTCACAATGATCCGTGGGTTGATGAGCGCTATCTGGCGGTCCAAATAGGCGGCACACGCCTCTAGTTCCCTGGGCTGCGGGTCCCGATTCTCCGGCGGCCGGCATTTCACGACATTGGTGATGTACACATCACCGCGGTCAATGCCAGCTTCCTGGAGCATCTGAGTGAGGAACTGGCCACTGCGCCCCACAAAGGGACGTCCTTGCCGGTCTTCCTCAAAGCCAGGCCCTTCGCCTACGAACATGACGACGGTGTTTAGATTGCCTTCACCGGGCACAGCGTGGGTCCGTCCCCTGGCTAGCGGGCAAAGCGTACAGGCGAGCACCTCCTCTTCGAGCGCCCGCATGGTCGCCAATCGCGCTTCGTCTTCTATGCTGTGATCCGGCGGCAATACCGCCTTCATTACACGCTTCCTCTTTTACCTGGAATGCTTACCTACAATATATCGATCAACAGGGCAGACCACACTGCACCTGTATCCGTCACGTAATCCGACGCATTATAGCACCACCAGCCATTTGACGGAAGACAAAGAGTTATAGAACACAAAAAACAGGCCCATGCGCCAACCTTCCTGGAAGACACCTTCCTGGAAGGCGTCTCCACCGGTAGGCAGGCGGCGCAGCGGGGTATGGTAGAATACCGCACAGAAACCCACATCTAGACGCTGATTATGGCCACTTTTGGCGAACTGCTTAACCGTTACATTGAGCGGGCCGGCATTACAGATACGGAGCTCGCCCGCAGCACAGGCGTCCAGCGCCAGACCATCTTTCGTTGGAAGGAAGGGCACACGGCCCGGCCCCGCTACCGGGACGATGTGATACGCATTGCGGCCAAATTGCGCCTGACGTCTCAGGAACGGGACGAGCTATTACTGGCCGCCGGTTTCGCGCCGGAGCAGCCCGAAGCTCTTGTGGACAGGACGCCAGCCGCGGAGAGCGAGGCGGGCGCGGCCGCGCCAGAAACTGGTGACGCCACCTCCGACACTGCCGCGGCCCCACCACGCCCGCGGTTGGTGGATCGACCCCAGCTACTGCTGGCCGCGAGCGTTATCATCATGGTGCTCGTCGCCGTCTCTGGGACCCTGCTGCTTTCCCGTTTTCGGCCGATTACGCCCACCGCGACGCCTGCCCCAGTGCAGCTAACCCTGGCCGTGCCCTCTGCCGCGGCCATTCCTACCCCACCCGTGGCGACACCGACCAAAGTGCCCGTGGTCGCCCAGCCAGGCGAACAACTGCTGGTCATCGCGCCGTTCGTGGGCTACACCTCCAGCGAGCTTCGCTTCAACATTGCCGGCCGGATCCGCGAGGCGCTGAGCGAGGAGCTCAAACAGAGTGGACTAGGCGCCGCGCGGCTGGTCATCTGGCCCGAGCCCATCACAGAATCCACGGAGGCGGACACCGTGTTGGCGGCATCCCGCGCGGTGCTGGTCATCTGGGGTGAATATGACGCGGGCCGCGTGCGTGCCAGTGTGACCCTGCAGGGACAGGACGGCACGGCCTGGGTCAATCCTGTGGACGATCCGTCGCGTTTGCCCCTTGTCATCAACCAGGATGTGCCGCACGCGGCGCGCGTCTTTGCCCTCTTTGCGCTTGGGCAATATTACCGGGACAACAACGAGCCGGAACAGGCCCTGGCCGCCTTTGAGAGCGCCCTGGCGCTCAATCCCACGGACGAGGCAACGCAGGCCGCGCTCCATTTCTATGTGGGGGTGCTGCTACCCATGGTGCGCGGCTATGCGGCCAGCATCATCGGGCAAAGCATCGACCACTACACGACCGCGCTGGCCCTGCGCCCGACGTGGGAGAATATTCTCTACAACCGGGGCACAGCCCACCTGGGTAGGGCGCTGCTGTCGCCGGTCGAGCAGCCGGACCTGGACGCGGCCATCGCTGACCTGAGCCAGGTCATCACCGCCTTTCCCCGCCGCGTCGACCCGCGGATCAACCGTGGCATCGCCTACTACCAGCGCAACCTGGAGGGAGACGCGGCGGCCGCGGTGGACGATTTCTCTGTCGCCATTGAGCTCGAGCCAGAGAACCACTTGGGCCATTATCACCGCGCGCTGGCCGCCATGCGCGTGGGCGATCCGGTAGATTGGCAGGCAGACCTCGCCCGCGCGCTGGAGCTGGACCCCTCTTCGGTCCAGGTGCGCAACGCCTACTGTTGGGGGTTTGCTACCGCGGGCCTGGCGGCGCGCGCGCTGCCGTATTGCGAGGAGGCTGTGGCCGCAGATGTCACAGGCGCCAGCTTGGATGGCCGGGCCATGGTCTATGCCCAACTGGGTCGTTACGACGAAGCCGCCGCGGACCTGCGGGCCTATTTGGACTGGGTGCGAGCAACCTATCCCGCGCTCTACGACAAATATCGGGGCCAGCAGATTGAGCAGTGGATCGCCGGGCTAGAGGATGGCAAATCGCCGTTCGACGGTGCGCTGCTGGAGGCATTGCGGCGTGGCTAGTGATCCATCGACAATGAGACTCGACCTCTGTAGTAGCGTCTTCAGTCGTTCTTCACCTGTCCATGGCGTCTGAAATCGCCACCACCGAACTTAAGATCGCCGGCGGCTCTCGCTTAGGAGTTTCATTAGCTGTTCGGCAATCACCGGTTTGCTGATAAAGGCGTTCATGCCCGCATCGAAGCAGGCGGTCCGTTCCTCCAGGGTGGCGCCCGCGGTCATGGCGCAGATGTAGGGACGACGCCCCGCCGGGCCCAGCGCGCGTATGGCGCGGGTTGCCTCCAGCCCATCCATCTCCGGCATCTGAACGTCCATGAGAATGACATCGTACTGCTGGCGCTTGACAGCCAGGACCGCTTCGATGCCGTTCCCGGCCACGTCCGCCCGGTAGCCCAGCGTATCCAACATGCGCAGGGCAACCTTCTGGTTCACGGCGTTGTCCTCCACCAGAAGAATGCGCAGAGGCGCCTGCTTTGCCAGTGTGGGATCAAGACGCGCCGGTGCGGCAATTGGGGTGCTGGAGGTGTCCGCGGCCAGGACGCGCAGAAGCGTATCGTGGAGCGCACGTAGTTTGACGGGCTTGTACAGTGAAGCGGCTACCTGCCCGCCGGGCTGGCTCTCCACCTTGTGGCCCCATGTAGTCAAGGCAATGACCGTTGGCGGGCGCGGCTGGCTGACCATGCCCGCCGCAGCAATCAGGGCTGTACGCGTCTCCTCGGGCAGGGCCCAATCGAGCATGACCGCGTCGAAGGTTCCGTCCGCCAGCCGCGCGTGGGCTGCGGCCGGCGACGGCGCGGTGGCGGCGTGCAACCCCAGGCGCTCAGCCATCGGCTGTACCATGCGCAGCACGCAGCCGCGGGGCGAGATCACGATGACGCGCTGGCCCGCCAACGCTGGGGAAGGCAGTAGCTGGCCGGCTGTGTCTGTACCCTTTGCCGGCACGGTGGCAACCGTAAAGTGGAAGGTAGCGCCTCTGCCCACCTCACTCTCCACATCGAGGGCGCCGCCCATGAGCTCGACAAGGCGGCGGCTGATGGCCAGGCCAAGCCCCGTGCCGCCGAAACGCCGCGTGGACGAGGCATCGCCCTGAGCAAAGGGGCGAAAGAGCCGCGCCAGCAGTTCCGGTGGGATGCCCGGTCCCGTATCCTGCACCGTAAAGCGCAGCTGGATGGCCTTGTCCTCCACGCTTGCGACCTCGACGCCGACGGTGACGGCGCCGGCTGGGGTAAATTTCACCGCATTGCCAACCAGGTTGACCAGAACCTGGCGCAGGCGGGTCACGTCGCCGACGATCGCGAGCGGCACCTCCGGCGCAAGCCAGTAGGCCAGCTCCAGATCCTTCTGGGCTGCCTGCACCACAAAGAGGTCAAGCGCCTCCTCGACACACGGCATGAGCTCAAAGGGGTGCTGTTCCAGCTCCAGCCGGCCCGACTCGATTTTGGAGAAATCGAGGATGTCGTTGATGACCGCCAGCAGGGCATCGCCGCTACTGCGGATCGTCTCGACATACTCGCGCTGTTGCACGTCGAGGTTGGTCTCCTGCAGCAGGGTCGTCATGCCAATGACCGCGTTCATGGGCGTGCGGATCTCGTGGCTCATGTTGGCGACAAAGCTAGACTTGGCCCGGTTGGCGGCCTCGGCGGTCTCTTTGGCAGCCTGTGCTTCTTCAAAGAGCCGGGCATTCTCAATGGCAATGGCGGCCTGGTCAGCAAATGCCAGCAGCCGGTCAGCGTTTTGCGGCGAAAAGAAGTGCGGCTGCGCGCTGCTGACCGCAAGCAGCCCGATCAATCGCCCCTTGCGACGTATGGGCGCGCCCAGCCACGACCGGATCCACGCGGAGGTGTCGTGGTAACGCCACTCCGGGTCCGCTTCTGTGTCGGGGATGATGACAGGCTGCCCGGTGCGGACAATCCGGGCAAAGCCAACATATTCGTCAACGGAGAAGACCATTTCGCGCAGGCTGGCAGGGTCCGGTACGTAGAAGGGGTCCGCGACGGTGCCGGCGATCCGGGCATGGCGCTGGGCTTCGTCGATAAAGGCAACATGGGCTGCATCGTGGGCCACGACCGCGCTCAGATTGGCCAGAATGCGCTTGCAGACCTCGTCCAGGTTCAGGGTGCTGCTCAGCGCGGTGGCCGTCTTGCGCAGGGCTTCGGCAAAGGCGCGCTCGCTGCGCTCAGCAATTTCCGCCTGGCGCCGTACGTCGACCTCCTGGTGGAGTGCGGCGGTGCGCGCCGCTACCAGCTCTTCCAGGCGAGAGCGGTGAAGCTCAAGCTGGTAGTGCTGGAGCACCCACAGCTCCATGGTATAGCCCACGGAAACGACAAAGAGCAGCAGGTACATAATGGCGACGACTGGCGATGCGTCGACAAAGGGGCCTGCGCCGTGGCTGGTGGCCAGCGCCGACCAGAGCGTCAGCGCCAGCATGGCCGTGGTGACCCCGCGCATGCCGCTCTTTAGCGCCAGCACCAACAGCACGACCAGGGTCAGAAAAATGGAACCCAGGTCCGCGTAGAAGACGCCCAACAGCAAAACATTGAGGACGGCAAGGCCACCGGCTAGCCAGATCAGTTCACGCCGTGTGGGCCGCGTGTGGCGCAACCAGGCCCACACCAGCGGCACGATCAGAAAGATGCCCGCGCCGTCGGCCAGCATCAGGGTTGCGATCGTTATGGTCGCCTGGCTGAGATCAAAGCCAGGTTGGACGATCACGCCTGCCCACCACAGCACGGCCACCAACAGGGGGCTGCTGATGGCCGTGGGTACGGTACAGACGATGCCGACGAAGCGTAGCAGATCGTCAGGCCGCTCGATCCCTTCGGGCAGCCAACGCAGCCAGAGACGGTAGGCCAGGAAGGGCTGTAGGGTGTTGATGCTGGCAATGAGCGCGGAAACGAGGAACATCTGCGCCAGCGGTAGCTGGGGCGCCGCGACAAGCAGGCGTGTTACATTGACCGCGACGTTGGCCAGGGCAATGGCTGGCAGGGCGCGGTAGCCCAACAGCAGACAGCCAGCCAGGCTAATACCGGACGGCAGCCAGACGACGCTTAGATAACCTGTGGGCATAGTGGTAAACGTTGCACCGAAGTGTGCGGCAGCGAAGTGGAGGGCCAAAAGACCAGCTAAGGCGGGCCACTGCCATCGGTTGAGGAGGTTGAACATTGGGCGCTTAGGGTCTCGCAGATCTGGCGACAATGCACCTGGTTATAGGTAGTCTTCATGGGAACCGTCGCCGTCCGGGGGCGAGGTCGGTACCATTGTAGCGAAAAGTGTCAAAGGCGCAACTGACGTATGTCCACAAAACAAACATGTGGCGACGACGGAAAGCGCGGTACCCTTGAAGCGCGCGGCAGGCTATGGCACAATAAGAGAAGACACGTGACATCCACGACTCACCGGTACCGGCGTCGCTGATGGCACCATGGGAAACGGACAGTGAATGAGCAGCAAGTTTATCGCCTTGCGGCGTACACCCCGAACTGAAGCCGAAACACGGCGTTCTTGCACCATCGAAGAGACCCGTACCCAACTGTTGGAGGCGGCAAAGAGCGTCGAGACTCCTGAGCAACTTGAGAAGATTGGCTTGACGCCGATTGACCCGTGCGAAGAGACGCCCCATGCGACACACAGCTTCCAACCATTGCCGTACCTGGATGCCTATGTCGTGGAGACCCGTAGCGCAAAGCTGGCAGCGCAGGCCAAGGAGATCCTGGAGCCCGAATACCTGATAGTGTCCGATTTCGGCATGACGCTGCCAGTGCCCGAGCGCGGCCGCCGCTATGCTCGCCTGCCCAAGGAGGCAATGGCATGGCCAGAAGTGAGCGGCATCCCGGCTGCCCATGCCCAGGGCATCACTGGCAAAGGGGTCGTCGTCTGTGTTCTGGACACCGGCGTGGATGCCGACCACAGGGCGCTGCGCCACAAGACCATCGATTTCCGGTATGTGCCCCTGGATCCCAAAGCCGCTAGCCTGCGTGATTGCCGCGGTTTCGATGTGGACGGGCACGGTACCCATGTGTGCGGCATCATTGCCGGGGAGAGGCTGGGCATTGCACCAGACGTGGAGCTCCTGGTCGCCTCGGTGCTCGAAAGCGAGACGCTCAAGACCAGCCTGCAACGCGTCGTCATCGCGCTCGACTGGATCCTCTCACAGTTCAAGGAAGAGCGCTATCGCAATATGCCGTTTATTGTTAACATGTCCTTGGGCTTTTCACGGCGCACGCTGAGCCGCCGCGAATATCAGGACGCCGTCCAGGCGCTGCGTACTGTCTTGAAGACATTGGTGGAAGACTTCCAGGTGTTGCCCATCACCGCGGTGGGCAATGAAGGCCCCAAGACGGTGCGCGCGCCGGCCGATTTTCCGGGTACCCTCTCCGTGGGCGCCGTGGACTGGGACCTGCAGGTGGCGTCCTTCAGCGGGGGCGGCGTCTCGCCCGATACGGGCGAAACCGAGCCCAATCTGGCCGGCTACGGCGTGGAGGTCATATCGAGTTTCGAACGGGATCGCCATAATCGTAGCCTCTATCGACGCATGAGCGGGACGAGTATGGCGACCCCCTTTGTTACGGGCATCGCTGCGCTCTACGCGGCGCAGAACCCGCAATGCCAGGGGCAGGAGCTGCGCAAGCGTCTGGTGGAAACCGCGCTGCCGCTGGAGGCCCCTGTTGACCGGGTAGGCGCCGGACTGGCGCGTTTCGTACAGGAGGCAACCGCATGAGCAGCCCGCGGACGGGCCGCAGCCGGTACCGCGGCCCAGTATCTGAGTGGATCAATGTCGTGGTTGAGATCGAACGCCCCTCCGCAGCCAGCCTGGTCGCCTATAGCCGCAGCGAACGGTACAAGATCCTCCGTCAAAATGCCGAAACGCGGCGCGCGGCGCTCGAGGCGTGGGCGGCGCGCGAGGGCCTGTGCGACAAGATTACCGTGCTCAAGACCGCCACCGCGTTCAATCTCCTCTTTGTCAAATGTACGCCTGACGCGGCCGAGCAGCTTCCCCATGCGCCCGGGGTCGTGGAGGTGCTCCTGGCCGGCGATCTGCCGGGCACGCCGCTGCGTGTCGTCTGACAGCCCAAAGATCTCCTGACAGTTGGTTGCTTGATTACTGGAATCATTGCCCGCGCGCCATACAATCATCCCGTGGATTAAAATAGTCTGGCGGCACAGCTGGCTAGATTGAATGGAACCGTTCACGCAAAAACGACTTATTGACCTATGACGCAATCCGCCTACCCCATGTTACCGGTTTCCGAGGCGCTGGCCATTGTGCTGGCGCAGGCCACGCCGTTGGCGCCGGTCATGGTGCCGCTGGCCCAGGCACGCGGCCTGATCCTGGCCGAGGCCATACGCGCGGCGGAGCCACTGCCCCCCTTCCCGGCTTCGGTGAAGGACGGTTACGCGGTCGTGGCCGCGGATGGGCCCGGCGATTACCCCGTCGTGGGCACGGTGACTGCGGGCCAGGTGGCCGGCTTTACCGTGACCGCGGGCACCGTGGCCTATATCACCACGGGCGCGCCGCTGCCCTCAGGCGCCGATGCGGTCGTCATGGTGGAGGAGACCGAGCTGCTGCCGGCCCGCAACGGCCAGACTTTCGTGCGCATAGGCCGCGGGGTCGATGCCGGCGCAGATGTGCGGCCCGTGGGCTTTGATCTGGACGCGGGCCAGGTGGTGCTGCCCGCGGGCGCCTATCTGGGCGCGGCGGAGATCGGCCTGCTGGCCACGGTCGGCCAGGCTATGGTCCCTGTCCATGCCCGGCCTCGCGTGGCCGTCCTCTCCACCGGCGACGAGCTGGTGGAGCCCGGCGAGCGGCTGGGGCCCGGGCAGATCCGCGACAGCAACCGCGCCACCCTCATCGCGGCTGCGGCCGCAGCTGGCGGTGAGGTCATCGACCTGGGCATAGCCGGCGACAGCGAAGCGGACCTGGCTGCCGCGTTCGCGCGCGGCCTGGAGCGTGCAGATCTCCTGCTGACCTCGGGCGGCGTCTCCATGGGCAACCTGGACCTGATCAAGCCGTTGCTCGACGCCGCGGGGACCGTGCACTTTGGCCGCTTGCGTATGAAGCCGGGCAAGCCCTGCACCTTTGCCACGGTGGCCCGGGGAGAGCGGCAGCGGCTTGTGTTGGGCTTGCCGGGCAACCCGGTAAGCAGTCTCGTGACTTTTTACCTGCTGGGCGTGCCGGCCATCCGCCGGCTGGCTGGCTGGCCCGACCCGGCGCTGCCCCGTGTGCACGCGCACCTGGCCCAGCCCCTCCGCCTGGACCCGGACCGGCCTGAATACCACCGCGCGGTGCTGCGCTGGGACGCCACGCTGAACCAGGGTCGCGGCGGCTTCCTGGCCACCAGCACCGGCAACCAGGCCAGCAGCCGTCTCCTGAGCATGCGCTCCGCCAATGCCCTGTTGGAGCTGCCGCAGCAGGCAGGGGTGTTGCAGGCGGGTGAGATCGTGAGCGCGCTGGCGATTGGGGATCTGGAGTCTTGAGCGGGGTGACAGGCTTCTCGCGCCAGCTGGCTATATTAGATATATAAGATTCGACAACAACCATGAGCAGACTGACACATCTTGACGAACAGGGCCACGCCACCATGGTGGACGTCGGCGACAAGGAAAGCACCTCCCGCACCGCGGTGGCGCAGGGTGAGGTGCGCATGTTGCCGGCGACGCTGGCCGCAATCCGCGACGGGACCGTGCCCAAGGGTGATGTGCTGGCCGCGGCGCGCATTGCCGGCATCATGGCGGCCAAGCGTACGCCGGATCTCATTCCGCTCTGCCATACGCTGCTGCTGACCAAGGTGGCGGTCGATTTCACGATTGACACGGCTGAGAGCCGCGTGATCATAACGGCCACGGTGCGCTGCAAGGGGCAGACGGGGGTGGAAATGGAGGCGCTTACCGCAGTCAGCGTGGCCGCGCTCACCATCTATGATATGGCCAAAGCATTGGAGAAGACTATGACCATCGGCAACATCCGGTTGCTGGAAAAGCAGGGCGGCAAGTCCGGCCATTGGCGCGTGGAGGAGGCGTAGGATGCAGATCAACGTTCGCCTCTTTGCCACCTTGCGCCAGATCGCGGGTTGGCGACAGCAGACCATGGAGCTGCCAGACGGGGCCACCTTGAGCGACGCCCTGGCCGAGATCGACCGCCGCTTTCCCGCGCTGAACATCAAGAGCCGCACTTTCTACGCCGCGGTGAACCAGGAATATGCCAAGGGGCCGCAGTTGCTGAAGGAAGGCGACGAGGTGGCCATCTTCCCGCCTGTCTCGGGTGGGTGCTAAGCAGCACAGGCCGAGGAACCATGACCAAGCTATATGAGATAACGGAGCAACCGCTCTCGCTGGACGACGTGGCGCGGCGGGTGAGCCGGCCCAACTGTGGGGCGGTCGCCACCTTTGCCGGCATCGTACGTGGGGAGACGGTGACCAGCGAAGGCATGCGCGGCACGGACTTTCTGAACTACGAGGCCTATCCCGAAATGGCCGAACGCATGCTGGCGCGCATTGGCGAGGAGATCAAGCAGAAATGGCCCAAGGTGGAGGCAGTGAGCATCCTCCATCGCACGGGCCGGCTGGAGATCGGCGAGCCCAGCGTCGTGATTGCCGTGGCCACGCCCCACCGGGGGGATGGCTGTTTCGAGGCGTGCCGCTATGCGATCGAGCGTCTCAAGGCCATCGTGCCCATCTGGAAGCAGGAGAATTGGTCCGACGGCCAGGTGTGGATCGAGGGGCCGCGGCAGCCCGAGCTAGCGGCGCTGGACGATCCCGCGACGGAAGAGACAGCTACAGGCGAGTCCTAGGCTGCGGGTCGCGCCTCAGCCATTCATACCGTTGTCCTGGTCGGTGTTGGAATGGGCGCTGCCCGTGCGTGGCAGGGGCGCCAGGGGGGCGCTCGCGCAGCGTACGTTGTGTGAGCGCAGATAGGCCAATACCAGCTCCAGGACCTGCTCCGCGGTGAGCTGTGCCGAGTTGATGCGCAGGTCAGCGTTTTTCTGCGCGTCGCGCAGCCGGTGCCGCTCGTTGACCAGATTCTCTTCGTCCCAGGTAACGTCAGGGCGTCGCTCTCGTTGCGCCTCCAGGTTGTTATCCAGGTAGATCAGCACGCGAGGAAAGCCGAAGCGTTTCCACAGCTCGGGGACCTCGCTATGTTCCTGGCTGACGGGCCGGGCGTTATAACCGGCTGCCCGCAGTGCGGTCACGAGTGTGGACTTCCCGCTCGCGCTGACACCGACCACCTTGATTAGGGGCAGCTTATCGGCCAGAAACCCACCGCGCACTGAGTAGTTGAAACCAGGTGACACGGAACCTCGCATTGTCCTGAACCCGCACACGAGCGCGGCAGGGAAGAGCATCGCTGCGTCCGCGTGGCGCCAAGTTCTGTCCATCATAGCGCAAATGGGGGATGATTTCTACACCGAAAACGTGTTATGTGTACAGCCGTAAGACCCTGGCGCTGCGAGATCCTCTTGGGGCGGGTAGGGTACCTCCAGTCGCTACCTGCCGTGTACATCTGGCGATCTACCATTTACTCCAAATCTGAACCGCTCAAATTCCCCGGTTCAATATCGTGGCCCCAGCCGGCCTGGTAATAGCCGCGTGCCAGCCAATGACGATAGCTAGAATAGGGCCACGCCTCAGGCTTTTTCGTGTAGCCATGCTTAACCGGATTCCAGTGAATGTAATCAAAATGGTACTGCAGATCTTCCGCATCGCGGATAATGTGATCCCAATAACGCGGCTGCCAGAGACGAACCGTGCCGCTAAGCCCGCGGGCGCGTTTGTAGGTTATGGTGAAGCCGCGCTTCACACTGTGCATCACCTTTGAGAAGTTCGCGTCGGGGCTGTCTACGCGCATGAGCCAATGGAAATGGTCAGGCAGGATCGCGTAGGCCAGCAGCCGGAACGGGTGGACCGCCTGCGTCTTTCTCATGGTTGAAAAGAGCAAGTCAACCGCCCAATCGGGGGCCAGGACAGGCTCGCGGTCCAGCGTGACATTCGTGATAAAAACGAGCGCATTGGGAATATAGTACCGTCGGATATTGGACATAGGGGGAGCTACCTTTTCGTGTTGCTCGAATCGTCACTCGATCTAGAGGTTACACCTTAGCGTCTCCATAGCCAACCCCAAGTGCACCCAACCCACGAAAACGACGGCCAAGCGGGGAGGCGTCACCTGCCATACGGTGGATTGCGCCCGGCTGGCCCACGAAGTGCGATGGTCAGGCGGCGTGGCGTGGCCGATCGTAGGGCAGGTATGGTACCTGCCGAGTGTGCCGTCTCCCTGACCATCGCCAAGCACACGATCCATCCGTCCCACATCCCACCCGCCGGACGAGCGAAGACGCCATGCCGCGTGGGTTGGGTGTTTTGTTGGATAGGTGTGGTATTCGTCGGGATGTTGTGTGTGTTGTGGTCATGGGTTCGGATACAGATAGCCGGCAGGTACCATACCTGCCCTACGGTGGGTTGCGCCCTGCCCTCATGGTGGCCCCTGTGCGCCCGGCTGGTCCACGAAATACGACGGCCAAGCGGCGAGGCGTTGCCATACGGTGGGTTGCGCCACGCCCTCATGGTGGCCCATGTGCGCCCGGCTGGCCCACGAAGAGCGATGGTCAGACGACGTGGCGTGGCCTGACGTAGGGCAGGTATGGTACCTGCCGAGTGCGCCGTCTCCCTGACCATCGCCAAGCCCACGATCCATCCGTCCCACATCCCACCCGCCGGACGAGGGAAGACGCCGCGCCGCGTGGGTTGGGTGTTTTGTTGGATAGGTGTGGTATTCGTCGGGATGTTGTG
>JACFMY010000148.1 GCA_019455155.1 Caldilineaceae bacterium | reverse complement strand
CGCCATTGTAGCCATCTACCTTGGTGTCCTCAACCGCTTCATGAAGGGACTGCAATAGACTATGATCCAAAGCCGCCGCAGCCGCGCCACCCTCAATGTGATCGTGATCTTGTTGTACATCTTCCTGCTGGCGCCCATTATCATTGTGGTCCTCGCGGCCTTCAACTCCGGTGAATATCTGCGTTTTCCGCCTGAAGGTTTTTCCTTGCGCTGGTTCGGGAATTTCATAAACAGCCGTTCCTTCATCCGAGCCTTCAGCTTCAGCCTGCGCCTGGCTGCGCTGGTCACGGTGTTGTCCACAGTCATCGGCACCTTGATGGCGCTATATGCCGTGCGCTACACGCGTCGCCAGCTCCAGAACGTGATTCAGCTCCTCATGCTGGCTCCACTGCAGTTTCCGGCCATCCTGACCGGCATCGCGTTACTCATCTATTTCTATGCCTTGAACTTCGCGACGCGAGGAAGTTTGGGGCTTATCATCGGCCACACACTGGTCTGTCTGCCCTATACCTTCCTGATGGTGGCGACGGTGTTGGTCGGTTTCGACCGCAGCCTGGAAGAGGCGGCGCGCAACCTGGGCGCGGGCCCACTGATCACCTTCTGGCGTGTGACGCTGCCGATTATCAAGAGCGGCATCATTTCCGGCGCCATCTTCGCCTTTATTGTGAGCTTCGACCAGTTTCCCATCTCGCTGCTCTTGGCCGGCGTCGGCACGACTACGTTACCGATCCAGCTCTTTGACTATCTGCGTTTCTCCTTCGACCCGACCGCAGCAGCCGTTTCGACTGTCAGCATCTTCATGACAGTGGTGGCCGTTGTGGCCACGGAACGGCTCGTCGGCCTCGAATCACTCTACTTTGGTGGACGTTAACATGACTATGCTTGGCTTATTGACCATTGGACAGGCGCCGCGGCCCGATGGGCTGGCTCGCGATGTACAACAGATCGTGGGGCCGCACATCAAGGTCATTGAACGCGGCGCACTAGACGGCTTTTCACAGGAGGAGCTGGCGCAGGCACGGCCCGCGGCCGGCGACTATCTGCTGGTAACGCTGCTGGCTGACGGCACCTCAGTCCGTATCGCCAAACGACCGATCCTCGACCGGCTGCAACAGCAGATCGACTGCCTTGAAGCGGAGGATCGGGTGAACGCGACGCTGCTCATGTGCACGGGCAGCTTCCCGGCCTTTCGCCACCGCTCCCCGCTCATCCAGCCACAGCACGCGCTCTACGGCGTCGTGATCGGCCTGGCCGGCGCGCGCCCGGTTGGGTCCTTGATACCGTTGCCCGAGCAGGTGGACCAGGCGCGCCAGAAGTGGCGCGAGATGGGGGCCGCTACGGCCCTGGTCTTTCCTGCCGATCCCTACGGGGAATCGCCCCACGCGGCCATCGAAGAGGCTGCAACGCAAGCGCGCGAGCAGGGCGCGGGTATTCTCTTCATGGACTGTTTTGGTTACGACCTGGCCATGGGCGCCGTAGCCAGACAGGCATTTGGCGGCCCCGTGATCGTCGCGCGCTCGCTGGCGGCCCGCCTCGCAGCCGAGGTGATGGCATGACTGCAGTACCGCTCGCACAACGTAACCGCTTTGAGCTCCTTGCTATGGAGGCCGTGTCCGATCCCGTATTGGATCTGCTGGCTTCCCACGCGTCCTGCCGGTCGTACCGCCCCGATCCGCTCCCGCCGGGCACCCTCGAGCGCCTCATGGTTGCGGGCCAAAGCGCCCCGACCTCGTCGAATCTGCAAGCCTATTCTGTCGTGGCGGTCGAAGATCCGGCGCGCAAGGAAGCGCTTATGGCCCTCTGCGGCAACCAGCGCATGATCAAGGAGTGTCCTCTCTTCCTGGTCTTCTGCCCAGACATCCACCGTCTGCACTATGTCTGCGCGCGCCAGGGCTATCCCTTTGGCGCCGCGTTCCTGGAAATGTTTTTGCTGGCCAGCGTGGATGCAGCACTGGTGGCGCAGAACGTGGCCACGGCTGCCGAGGCCATGGGGCTGGGCAGCTGCATGTGTGGCTCCATCCGCAATGATCCGCAGGCAGTCATCGAGTTGCTGGAGCTGCCGCCTGGAGTCTTTGCGTTGGTCGGCCTCTGCGTCGGTTATCCGGCGAAGCCGCTTGAGGTCAAGGCCCGGCTGCCTATCGAGACGATTCTCCACCATGAGCGCTACAGCACAGACGATATGGAGAGCGGCGTCCACGCCTATGACCGGCTCATGGCGGCCGGCCGCACCTACGATGGTCGGCGCGTCTCCATTTCCGGTGAGCCCGATACAAGCCGTGATGACAGCTATGGCTGGGCTGAACATACGGCCCGGCGCCTTACACGACCCGAAACGATTGCTGCTTCGGCCAGCCTGCGCGAAAATCTGCGCCGGATCCTGGAAGCGCATGGCTGGTCGTTTCAATGACAGGAATCGCCCAGTAAGTGGGATTGAACAACCATAACAGGAGATAGAAGTGGCCAGGCAACAATATCGCATTGGCATGGATATTGGCGGAACGTTCACCGACTTCATCCTGTGGCATCAGCCAGGTGGGAAAGTGTTCCTCCACAAACGATTGACCACGCCCCACGATCCGGCCGAGGGCGCGCTGGCTGGCTTACATGAGCTGCTCAGCCAGCGCGATCTGGGATTGGATCAAGTCGACGAGATCGTCCATGGCACGACGCTTGTAACGAACGCGATCCTCGAGCGCCGGGGCGCGCGCACTGCGCTGTTGACGACGCGCGGCTTCCGTGACATTTTGGAAATGGGCTACGAGCAGCGCTACGACATCTACGACCTCTTCCTCCAATATCCAGAGCCACTCGTGCCGCGGCGCTGGCGTATCGAGATCGATGAACGCATGACACGTGACGGCGAAGTGCTGCAGCCCCTGGACCTGGAGCAGGTACGCGCGGCTGTCGCCGCCCTGATCGACCAGGGCGTCGAGGCGCTTGCCATCTGCTTTCTCCACGCCTACCGCAATCCGAGCCACGAACGGGCGGCCGCCAGCTTCATACGCCGCGAGTTCCCTGGGCTGGCCGTCTCGGTCTCCTCGGAGGTGGTGCCCGAGATTCGGGAATATGAGCGCACGGCGACAACAGTCGCCAACGCGTACGTACAGCCGCTCATGGACCATTACATAGGCCGGTTGGAGGCCGACCTGAAGGCTGCCGGTTTTCGTGGCCATTTCTTTCTCATGCAGTCCAGCGGCGGATCAGCATCTGCTACGACCTCGCGCAGCTTTCCCATCCGGCTGCTTGAATCGGGTCCAGCCGCGGGCGCGCTGGTCGCCTCCTTTATCGGCCGTACGGTTGAGTTGCCTAACGTCCTTTCCTTCGATATGGGCGGCACGACTGCGAAGGCATGTCTGGTTCAGGATGGACAGCCAAACGTAGCGCCCATGATGGAAGCGGGGCGAGTGCACCGCTTCAAGCGCGGCTCGGGCATCCCCATCAAAGCGCCTGTGGTTGACATGATCGAGATCGGCGCGGGTGGGGGATCCATTGCCTTCAAGAACACCCTGGGGCTTCTAAAGGTAGGTCCGGCCAGCGCCGGCGCTGATCCCGGACCTGCCTGTTATGGCCAGGGTGGCCGCGAACCAACAGTAACCGATGCGTGTCTGGTCCTCGGCTACTTCGACCCTGACTTTTTCCTAGGCGGCGAAATGCGGCTGGATCTAGACGCCGCCAGGGAAGTCATCACTCAGCTCGGACGGGAACTGGGTCTTACCGAAGCCGAGACTGCGTGGGGCATTTACCAGATTGTCTGCGAAAACATGGCAGGGGCCGCACGCGTCCACATCATCGAAAAGGGGCATGACCCGCGGCGCTACCCCATTGTAGCCTTTGGCGGCGCGGGGCCCGCGCACGCGGTGCGTGTGGCCTACCGGCTAGGCGCACCAGAGGTCATTGTGCCAGCGTTTTCCGGTGTGGCCTCGGCTATAGGGCTGCTGCTGGCGCCCGTGCGCTTCGATTTTGCTCGTTCCTATCCCGGCGAGCTCTCTAAACTGGATTGGCCAGTTGTGGACCAGCTCTACCGAGAGATGGAAACGCAGGCGCGCCAGGTGCTGCAACACGCCGGCGTCGACGCTGAAGCAATCAAACTGGAGCGTCGGGCCGACATGCGTCTGAGTGGACAGTTCCACGAAATTACCGTGCCGGTCCCAGGTGGCGCATTGGCACGCGTTGCGGCGGAGGATCTATCGGCAGCCTTTGATAAGGAGTATGAACGCCTCTATCATTCCGTGCTGCCTAGCTATGAACCCATGGTGCTCAACTGGTGGTTGCGGGCATCGGGCGCCGAACCTGCATTCACCATGGACGGCGCCGGGAATCGCCAATCCGCGGCCGATACGGCCGATCAGGCACGCAAAGGGGAGCGCGTCGCCTACTTCCCTGAGCTCGGCGGCTTCGTAAATATTCCGGTATACAGCCGCTACCGGTTGGCCCCAGGCATGCAGATCGCCGGGCCGGCCATCATCGAGGAACGCGAAAGCACAACCGTCTTTGGACCCAATGATCTGGCGCTCATGGATAGCCAGGGCCATCTTCGCATCAAGATCGGAGGCAAGGCATGAACAGATCCGACTTCGACCCCGTTTCACTGGAGATCATGTGGAGCCGGCTCATCAACATTACGGAAGAATGTTGGATCACCATCTGGCGTACGGCCTTTAGCATGATCATCGGCGAGGCCCAGGATTTCGGCTGCGAGCTGCTGGACGCCAACGGCGAATCGCTGGCCCATTCGCCTCGTTCCATGCCGGTCTTTAACCTGACCTTGCCCCGGGCCGTACGCGGTCTCCTTGAGCACTATCCAGCGCACACGTTGCAGCCTGGTGATGTGCTGGTCACCAACGACCCCTGGATCTGCGCCGGACATCTCTTTGATATTGCGCTGGTCACGCCTGTCTTTCGCCAGGGCAGAGTGGTGGGCCTCGTGGGATCCATTGCCCACTGTTCTGACATCGGTGGCACCCGCGACGCCCTGTCGGCCCGCGAGATCTATGACGAGGGCCTGCAGATTCCCCCCATGAAGCTCTACCGGGCTGGCGAACCCAACGACGACCTGCTGCGCATCATCCGCCAGAATGTGCGCAAGGGAGACATGGTGTTGGGCGACATCCAGGCCCAGCTCAGCGCCAATCGCGTCGGCGCGCACCGCCTCCTGGCCTTTATGGACGAGTACGGGCTCGACGACCTGACCCCACTTGCCCACGTCGTGCAGGATCGCGCGGAACAGGCCATGCGCGATGCCATTGCCGCGGTACCGGACGGCGAGTATTGTTATGCAGTTGAGTTTGACGGCACGGGCGTGCCGCAGAGCCTGCCCGTGCGTGTGGTTGTCCAGGGAGATGAGCTGCTCGTGGACTGGTCGGGCGCGCCGCCGCAGGTAGAACGGGGCGGCATCAATTGCACCCTGAGCTACACAGCCGCGCACACCGTCTACACGCTCAAGTGCATCCTCACGCCCGACATTCCCTCCAACGCCGGCTGCTTCCGCCCGATCCGGGTGCAGGCGCCGCCGGGCAGCGTGTTGAACTGTCGCTATCCGGCCTCAGTCAACGTCCGGCTCATGACCGGCTGGTATTGCGCGCCCGCGGTATTTGGCGCGCTGGCGCCGGTGCTGGCCAACCGGGTACAGGCATTTACGGGTCTGCCCATGGGGGCCGGTGCATACGGCTACGAAAACGAAGAGCGGGCCTTTAACGATCATCTGTTCCAGGGCGGCGGCCAGGGCGCGGGCGCGCGCGGCGACGGCAAGAGCGCGCTGCTCTATCCAACCAGCGCGGCCAACACAGCGGTGGAGATGTTTGAGACCCGCACCCCTCTACTCGTGGAGCAAAAGGGCCTGATTCCAGACAGTGGAGGGCCGGGCAAATACCGGGGCGGTCTGGGCCAGCGGGTGACCGTACGCAAGCTCCACAACGACGGTCGTCCCGCGCAGATGTCCATGCATCCCCAGGGGCTGCTGGTAGACACACCGGGACTCTACGGTGGGCGACCGGGCCGCCGCGCCAACGTGCGGTTGGAAGAAGAGGGCCGCGCGCTGGAAGGCAGGGCGCTAAATGGTTTTGCCGAGCTGCGCCGCCCCAGCCAACGCCTCACCATCGAGTTGGGCGGGGGGAGCGGCTTCGGCGATCCGGCCGAGCGCGCGCTGGAAGCCATCCAGGAGGATCTGGACGAAGGGTTGATCACCGCTGCGGGGTTGCGGGCCTACGGCTGCGAGGTCGACGCAGAGGGCCGTGTGCGACGCATAGGCGGCTAGCAAACGAGGCATACGCGCCGCCTCCTGGTGCGCAACGGTCGAGCAACCCGCGCCTGTGATTAGGCGGTACGCCGGCGTGGCTGAAACCATAGCGCCAGCCCGTAGACCAGCACGGCTGTGAGCGGCATGGCGGCGAGCCACAGGGTTCGTCCCGGTGGGGTTTGCCCGCGCGGTGCGACCAGCAGCGATGGTGCTGGCTCGTGTTTGCAGGGCCAGCCAGACAATTCCCAGTAACAGCGGCAGCTTCAGCCAGGCTACGGGAAAAGGCAGGAGCGCCGTAGAGACGAAATAGAGCGCCAGCAAGACCAGGACGATCCCTACCTCTACCTTCCCTGCCTTGAACGTCGTCGGCCAGACGCGTCCTATCAGCCAGTGCGCCGCCGCTAACACGACCGTCATCACAAACGCAAACAGGGCAAACTTGTCCAAGCTCCACACACCCACATCAAACCCTGCCGCCACCAGCTCAGGCTCCTGGATGTTTTCTGGCAGCCAGTAGGTCATGGACCAGGTACCCCACAGCAGGCCGTAGCCGGCCGAGCTACCAATTAGCCAGAATACGTTGTTCTGCAGCAACCACTTCCGCAAGAAATAGAAACCAAACATCACGCTCAAAAGAGCGTGCCAGGCCAGGGATGTATAGGATATATGGAACCAGCCAAAGAGCCCATCCTGGTACAGGATGGATGCCAGCACGCCTTCCACCAAGAAGCCATAGAGAGCAGCGGCCAGAAAAAGTGGAGCCGGGCGGGCAACCTGAAATCGTTCAACGATCCAAAGAAGCAGGTGGGCAGGGAAGAAATAGAAGAGCGCTACATCGAGAATATCGAAGCCTTGAATATACCAGTAGCTCTTTTTGGAGAAGAAGACGAGGACGATTGCCGCAAGGTATACGAACAAAAGCCGCACAGCGATAGCCTGTAGCGCCTGCCATTTTGTTATGCGTTCGTGCATCAAAGTGCAGTTTCCCGTTTGTTACTTAAGATGTTAGCGAGGTGAGCATCACATACAACTCAACGGCTCGAGGTAGACAGTCATGATTTAGCGTACTAGATCATCTAGGAAGTAATTTGTGTGCCCTGTCGCCGCTCGCTCCCGTTGTAGAATCTAGGAGCACTCCTTCGTCCTGATTACCGGGATGCTACCTTTCGCTAGCTATGGCCAATTGACTTGCATCCTGCCACTCAAGATTCCCTTCACGGCTTTGCCGTATCAGTTGTCCTCAAGATCGTCTGGGCGCCATCCATCACAGTACTTGTCTGCCAACTGAATCAGTTCATACATACCTACCGGCATGGTATCCTTGAGCTTCTTAATCTGTTCACATAGTCTGTTTTCATCTCCATAGAGTTCTATCAAACCATCCCATGCGAGATGATCCGACCGCCGAATAACACGACTACCCATCGACTGGCTCCGAACCTCGGTACGTGCTGAGCGTATAAGTGCGGCAGTCATGGAGGGCGAGTCGGCAATCTCTAGGTGTGGCTCTGTTGGATCCGCAGTCTGTTTGGCAAGTAACAAGATCCTCAGGAGCTCGTTTTCTTTGGCTAGACTTTCTACCTTCGCGGAACGCACTTCATTACGCCAGTCTGCCTCGAGTTTCCTTGCTGCAGCGTCAGACACAAGCTTATGACCGGCTCCTTGTCGATGCCCAACTACGGTGATAAGCTCTGCCTTGGCCGTTAGAGTAGTGAGTTCCGGCAGAATCTCGCTAATTGCTGCCTCTATTTTATCGCTATCCTTCAACAAGCGTACAAGCCGGTAGACAACTCTGCGCACAACAATTCGTGCTTCGAAGTCAAACAGTCCACGCGGGCGATCAGGCAAGTCAGGTAATAGATTTAGCACGCCGACGGTTCCTGGCACCACGTGTTCAGGCGAAAATCGCTCTTCGAATGTTTCGAGCGAAGCGATAACGTCTTGCAGTCGCATAGGGTCAAGCGTACGAAGATAGCTGAAAAACTCGTCGCGGTTAGCCATCCGTGAAAAAGCTTGTTCAGCATCGGTAAATGCCCGGAGTCCATCGTTCACAAGGCGCTCGAAGTAAAAGCTAAGGATATCCCGGTGGGCAACACGCCGCTCCCGAAGCCATTCTTTCTTCCAGTCATGCCCATAGGTGGAGCCACCGATGTGTCGTTCTGCAGCCGGGAAGAGCCGCCGTATCAACGATCGAACAATCTCACCAGCGCCGTCGCCCGCCGCGTCGATCAATCGGTCGACTTGGCCCTTAAGATACGATGATTCGCGAGGATTGTCGCTGTGGCCCCAAGTTGTGGTCAGTCCATCAATAGATTGGCACATGGTGCGGAAGACATCAGGCAGAAAAACCCGAATTGCCTCAAGTGCTAGCACGTCGGCTAGGGCAACTTGGCCATTCAAGTCCCGCACCGTACCATATACGGTAGCTGCATAGCGCCGAACGTCTCGCAAGTTCTTGAATAGGGGACGGATGACATCCATAAAGATATCCGTCCAGCTTTCCTCGTCGAAGGGGCCAGGTCTATCGATTTCTGAAAGCGCCTCATTGATGGCATCTAGGATTTGCCTAGTCAGAATATGTTCTGGGACTGTGGGCAGGTCGATGCTAATCTGCAGTATCTTCTCAAGGTAGTCACGACCAGGAAGGTCCCGCTCTGTCAGAGCTGCCTCCACTCGAACACGATCAAAGGCGACAACATATATCATGTTTGGGAAACTGGCCGTCAGTCGAACAAGCTTGAAGATGTCGCAGATTTCAGACGTGGTTAACCGATCGACATCGTCCAGGATTACGACAATCTGCATGTCGAGAGCGGCCAGCGCTTTGTCGACTTTGGCCCGAAGAGCACTAATACCTGCCTTCTTGCGCTGGAGGATCCTAGCCAGGAGCTTCGTAACGAATCCGCTTGCCTCGAGCCAGCGACCAACCATGGGCAGCGTGCCCATTCCAGAAAAGATTTCGCCGTAGTTCTCTATGGCCCTGCCGATTTCAGAAAGGCTAGGGCGGAGCTTCAGTTGTTCAGACAGTTCAATGAAGAACGACTCGACAAGTTGGTTTGCGCCACTAAACATCCACGGATTGAAGTCAAGGACTGTGACACCGAGATTCTCCAGGTGAAGGCGCGCAAGGTTAACGAATGAACTTTTTCCGGAGCCCCATGGGCCCAAGATACCGACTACTACTCCTTCGGATGCATCGAGCGACAAAATCTGTTCCGCAAATGACCGCGCGATCATTGTCCGGTCCAGGACATCTTCTTCAATGCTTCGAATCGGATTGTCAGCTCTGACACTTGTGTGACGCCTCTCTGGCAGTGCAACGGAAGGATGCTGTGCATGGATGCCTACACTCTGCAAATCCTTCGGGGTGCGGTGCAAAATTCTCGAGATCCACCTCACGATCATTCCTTCTTTCCTTACCCTTAACTAGCTTGCCCGGCCCTCACTAAGGCACTACGAAATCTCAGTAATCGACGTCGCGGATTGAGCCTGATACAGCGCCAAGTCTGGCTTTGTGCCGCATGGGCACGAGTGTCATGAAACAGGTCACAGCCGCGTTTGCGACTGTGACCGTGCAGTTGTGTCACCATGTTCGTACTAATACATCCTGGATCAGGCCGCTTTGTGCAGAGAAAGCCTAGACGCCTCGATCGCGGTGAGGAACGTTCTTTCTTCCGCCGCGGTCTTTGCTTGCAGAGCGATAGCCGTCGCATCAGCCAGCAACGGCGCATTCAACAGGAGAAGGGGCGTTCTAGCCGTCACCTTCACGTTGGCGCCGGGTACGGCTGTGTTCCACGCCACCTCGGCAAGGTCCGCGCAATCGACGAGGAGGATGTTGCCGCTCTTGCCGCCGCAATCCTCCGTGGTCGCAGTCGAGATGGACGGGCCGCGATCCCCGCTGCGGATCACCCACTCGTGAAAAGCCTCGGGGTTGCATGTTGGGGTAGCGGACTTCGTCCCTCCGAAGCCTTTGAGTGGCGACGGTGGGAAGTCAAAGCGCCATTTCTCTGCTAGCGGCTTGAAGGCGCAATCGGCCCAGCTCTTAGTGCCGGCGACGAACAGAAGCAGATCGCGCGCGACCGCGATGGGAATTGGATACCACGCTTTATAGCCACCTGCCTTCTTCACTTCATCCAACGTCCGTTTGTCGGCACGATACGCCGGATCCATGTACCACCTCCTGTGGGATAGCTTGCCGTTGTGACGCGCTACGGTTCACAGATCACTTGCGGTCTAGCAGGCCTACAGTGTGATGAGTGGCTCGGTCGCGGGGCTACAACCTTATGTCGAATAGCTCCGCGCTCCCGCTGCGCAACATCATGCAAGCCTCTGGCGATCTCCCCGAACCTTCGTCAATGCGGCTCCGAAAGCGTAAGGTCAATTTGCACTATCTCAACAGGATTGTCAATGGTTTTCGTGGTTTTGCCTTCGAGTAGGCACGATTCACAGCGTCTGGTACCATCTGGCAAGCTCTGCGCCGATGAGGTGCGGGTTGTCTTCCTGCAAGAAGTGAAGCCCCCTGCCAATGTCCACCGTTTCCAGGTTCGCAAGGTGCTCCTGGCACCAGGCGAGCCCCCGGGCATCGATGAGTGCGCCTGGTGTGCCATAGAACAGCAGTTTGGACACCTTTGTCTCCTGCAGCCAGCGGCTGTATTCGCTAACTGCCGCCTGAACATCATGGGGAGTGCCGTCGATAGGGATCTCACAGGGCCACTGGCGTACTGGCTTGCGGCTCGCGATTGTCTGGAAAGGCTCGCGATAGTGCGCCATCTCCTCCTCGCTCAGCTGGCGGACTATCGCCTGGGGCAGAATCTGGGTCACAAATATGTTGGCCACGGAGATCATGAACCATCCTATCCATGGCGTGCGCATGAGGCGAAAGCCCATCTTGAAATCGGGCGGGAAATCGTCCCACCGCACGGGCTTCACGAGCGCTTCCATAAACGCAATCGCTTTGATGTTATCTGCATGGCGCGCAGCGTAATGAAACCCGAGTCCTGAGCCCCAGTCGTGGAGCACGAGCGTGATGTTCGTCAAACCCAGCTGTTCGATGAACCCATCCACGTAGCGGGCGTGATCGTGGAAGCGGTAGCCAATCGCTGGTTTATCTGATTTCCCCATCCCCATGAGATCTGGCGCCACGCACCGGGCCAGCGGCGTCATGTACGGGATGATGTTGCGCCACAGATAGGATGAAGTGGGATTGCCGTGCAGAAAGAGGACCGGGTCGCCCTCACCTTCATCGATGTAGTGCATCCGGGCGCCAAACACCTCGATATACTTGGAAGCAAAGGGGAATTCAGCCGAAATCGGTTTGTCAGACATGGTAGATCTCCTTGGGACATGCAATCCTGGCTTGTCCAGAACAGAGGACTCGTCCTCATGCCGCGGTGCTTGCATCTTCGTCAGGGTATAACCATGGGGTATCCACTAGAAAGCAAGCCTGCCCGTCGCGGCGCAGGCGCCCTTGCGTAGCAGCAAGTCTAACATAATCCACCTATTTGCGAACGCGGCCCAGTTCGATTACAGTCTACTTGCTCCTCCGCACCTGCTCGTCTTGGTTGCTATCAAGTTCAAAGATGCCGCCCATGATCGATAGGCAAGCTGGCTCAATCCTGGTCCCTGCCGCTTCGGCCGAGGAAGGCGCGCACGTCTTTCGCTTTCTGCTTGCCTTTCGCTGGGCAAGCCTGGCGCCTGTCCCCATTGCATGGCTGTTGCCCGGCTTGGGATGGGCGCCCTCTCCCGCCAGCGTCTATGTATTCCTGTTTCTGCTCGCTATCAACGTGGTGCTGACTCGCTATTACCAGCCCATTAACCAGTGGCTACGACGCACACCGTGGCTGCTGGGACTGGATCTGGCGCTGTTGGCAGTAATACTTGCCCTAACCGGCGGCGTTGCCAGCAGCTTCTATTTCTACACACTGTCACCTATTCTGGCCGCGGCCTTCTTCTTTCAGCTCCGGGGCGGTCTGCTGGCTGCGCTCGCGTTTACCCCCCTCTACCTGCTGGCCGTGACCGTGGGACGGGCGCCCCTGGCGCCGGTCGAGGTTTATCTAGCACTGCTCGAGATCTTCAGCTTTTATCTGATTGCCGTACTCTTCGGCTACCCTGCCATCCTGCTTGAGAAGCTGCGCGAGCGGACCGCGCGGCTGGCCGAAACTGGCCACGAACTGGCGGCCAGCAACACGAACCTCCAGCATAGAAACCAACAGCTCCATTTGATCCAGGAGCTGACACTCAGTCTGCAATCCTCCGTCGATCCGGCAGAGCTCCAGGAAGTGCTGCTCGCGGGGCTGGTCGACGAGATGCAATTTCCAACTGCCGTGATTGCACTCCACGATGGCAGCGGCGCGCTCACCGCGTGGTTGAGCCGGGGCGGCGCCAAGACGGAGACTGTAGCCCACGCCGCCGAGCTGGCATTGGCTGGTCACGATTGCCCCATCACCCGCGCCGTGGCGACCCGCAAGACGGTCGTCGTCACTGACGCCGAGCCGCCCTGCCACCTGCCCGCGCTCGATGCCGCGCTCGCAGTCCAGGGCTCCTATGTGGTATTGCCTATGTACCTGCGCGATGTGCTGGTCGGCGTCCTGCTTGTGGGCGCTGCGCCGGACCAACCCCTGACCGGCACGGATATCACGAGCCTGGCGCTGGTGGCGAATCATGCCAGCGTGGCGCTTGGCAGCCTGCGCCTCTGCATCGACCGCGCCCAACGGCTGGCCGCTGAGGAGGTCCGCAATCGCATCGCGGCAGACATCCACGATACTGTATCCCAGAACCTGTTTGGGCTGGCCTACGGCCTCAATGCCTGTAACCAGCTGCTGGCCCAAGACCTGACTACGGCGCCCGCCAAAGTACAGGCGCAGCTCCTCGATCTGGAACCCCTTGCCTTTTCCGCTCTCCATCAGGTGCGCAGCGCCATTCTGGGGCTGCTGCCCGGCGGCATGGATCGGGCACGCTTTGCGGCGGGCCTCCGCAAACATATGGACGCGCTGCGCATGGGCAAGCCCGTCCATTTCACCGTAGAGGTCGTCACCGACTTCGAACAGTGGCCCCTGGAGCTGCGCCACCAGCTGCTGTTAATTGCCCAGGAAGGCGTCGCCAATATCGCCCGCCATGCCAACGCGCAACAGGCCTGGGTTGTGGTGGACAGCGCAGACGGTGTGGCCATGCTGACGATCCGGGACAATGGGCGGGGGTTTGACCCGGCGCAGGTGACACAGGTAAGCGGAATCGGGCTGGACGGTGTGCGTCGCCGCGTCGATAACCTTGGCGGCACTCTACACATTCAGGCCGAGCCGGGGGCCGGCGTGGAGATTGCCGTAGCAATACCCATTGGACAGAATGAGTGAAGAAAGCGCGCGGATCCAGATCCTAATCATTGACGACCACGCGGTTGTGCGCCGCGGTCTCATGATGGTGCTCGTGTTGCAGCCCGATCTAGCCGTCGTCGGTGAGACCGGCACGGCGAGCAGCGGGGTGCATATGGCCGCGGAGCTGCGCCCAGATGTGATCCTGCTCGATTTGACCTTGCCTGATCAAGATGGCGACGCAGCGGTGGCCGAGCTGCGCGCGGCCAGTCCAGAGAGCCGAATCCTGATCCTCAGCGGTGTACAGGATACCGGGCGGATTCGCGCGGCCATCGCTGCCGGCATCGACGGCTACGTGCCGAAAGAAGTCAATCCTGGCGAGCTAGCCCGCGCGATCCGGCAGGTGGCGGCCAACCAGAGCTACATCCATCCAGACGTTCTTCATCAACTATCCTTCACCTCGCAACCACCGGCTACGCCGCCAGCCAACCTTA
>JACFMY010000147.1:9633-14036 GCA_019455155.1 Caldilineaceae bacterium | reverse complement strand
TCTTCCAGGATCGTAAAGAGCGGGAAGAAGATGGCCATGGGCGGCAGCATCACGCTCACGACCCATGCTGTGCCCCGAAAGATCCCGTGCCACAGGAATCCGGTCAGCCACCAGGGGAGGCGCCATGCCGTGAAGAGCGCGCTGCCCGCCTCCTCGATAGCAAAGAGCCCCGCTGCCAGCCACTGCGATGGGTAATTGGCGCCCACGATGGTGATCCAAAAGACAACGCTCAGCACGGCCACCATAATGGGTAGGCCCCAAAGCGGCGACGTGATCAGCCGGTCGATCCGCTGGTCCCAATCCCATCCCCGGCTCCCGGTCGCTTTGACCGCGTGCCCGGCGATCTGTTCAGCGTCCGCATAGAGCGCCTGCACCAGCTGGTCGCGGAAATTGCTGCTCAATTCGCGGCGCAGTAGATCGGCACGTGTCAGGAGATCGTCAACGGTAGCAGCATCCTGGGAAGGCAGCGGGCCGGAGCTCATTGGGCTCCCTCCAGGGCGATCTTCCGGCTGGAGCGCACGGCATCTTCCTGTTGGCGCGCCACGATCTGGGCAAGCTCGCCGCTTTCCAGCGCCTGGCGCACCCGCAGGTCGCCGTCCAGCAGGCGCATGGCCACCCAGCGTGCGTTGGGCAGACCTGGAACCAGCGTCTCGATCATGGGCACGAGCTCGCTAACCGCCTGCTGGAACTCGGCATGCCCCTTCAAGCGCCGGGGCGCGGTCGCAATCTCCCCCTCGATGACGCCGGCCACCGTGGCGATCAGCGCCCCCAGTCCCTCGCCCGTACGGGCAACGGCCGGGATACAGGGCACGCCCAGGTCACGGGAAAGGGTGCGCGTATCCACGTCCAGCCCTTTGCGGCGCGCCTCGTCCATGAGATTGACACAGACCACGACCTTGTCGCTGATCTCCAGGACCTGAAGCACAAGGTTCAAATTGCGCTCCAGGCAGGTCGCATCAACTACGACAATGGTGCAGTCTGGTTGGCCAAAGAGAATGAAATCACGGGCAATCTGCTCATCCTGGGAAGCGGACAGGAGCGAGTAGGTGCCCGGCAGATCGACCAGCTTGTAGCGGACACCGGCATATTCGTAGCCGCCTTCGGCGCGGGTGACGGTCTTGCCAGGCCAATTGCCCGTATGCTGCCTGAGCCCCGTCAGGGCATTGAAGAGGGTAGATTTGCCCGTATTGGGGTTGCCGGCCAGGGCCACGACCCGGTCATAATTGTCCAGTTTGATTCCCATCTGCTCCACCGTGACGTTCACGGGGCAGGTGCGACATGCGTGGCTCATATGCCTTCACCTTCCAGGACATCTTCGACAAAGACCTTTGCCGCCTGTTCGCGGCGTAGGGCAACCAGCGAGCCCCGCACACGATAGGCCACGGGATCACCGATGAAGCTACGCATGGCCACGGTCACAGTTGTGCCGGGGGTCAACCCCAGATCGAGCAGCCGGCGGCGGGTGAAGCCCTGGAGCGAACCGTCCAGATTACGCACCGTAGCCCGCTGGCCGACGCGCAACGAAGCCAGGGTCGGCATGGCCGGTTCCGGCCGCGCCGGCGCCTCGGCCACGACAAAGATGTTGGCCGCGATCGCGGGCGCCAGCGTGTGGCCCTCGTCACCGTCTGAAAGCACCAACCGCTGCGGGCTGGCGTGAATGATACGCACGACCTGGCCCAGGTGGAAACCCTCGGCAACCAACTGGCTGTAGACAGCCGGCGGCTCGTCCTCTAGATGGACAATGCGAGCCGGTGTGTTGAGTGGCCAGTCAGTGAGAGGATGGCTCCCCCGATGCTCGAGCATGCCTTCCGCGGTGGGAATGGGATCGCCGTGGGGATCAGTTTGCGGATGGCCCAGGGCAGCATCGAGTGCATCCAGCTCCCAATCAGTGCGGGCATGTTCTCGCCGTTCAGCTTCATCATGGATCGCTGTCAACGGCATGCGCGCCTCGTCGGCCAGGTAGCGCTCCCACAGGCGGTGGGCACGTATGACATTCAGGGCAAGCTGTTCGCCTTCAGGCGTCAGCCGCAGACCTCCCTCTGTGGAGGTGAGCCACCCCTGGGCCTCCAGCCGCGCGATGAGGCTGGTTGCATCTTTCAGCGAGATGCCCAGCGTGCCGGCCAGCGAAGTAGGGGTCGCGCAATCCTTGCGCCATTCGCATGCGTGCAGATGCTTGAGGGCATCTTCGGCCTGGGCGCGGCTGCGCGCCCGCCGCAGCCGCGCCCAGCGCCGCGCTGCGCCAGGTCGCAACCAGAGGAAGATGACGGCAACGCCGGCAAGGACGATGAATAAGAGCAGTAGGTTACCTTCCATAATGTCTATAAAGTTAGCCCCTTCACTGAGCATGCCTTTTGCGTGAACAAACAAATAGTTAGTCTTGGCTAAAGATTATGCGGGCAGATCGCTCCTGGCAAGGGAAGAATGTCACTGATTCGCGTGGCGGATGTCAGCTACAGGGGAACAGCGGGAGGCGGCGTGCCAGCATGGAACAGGTAGATGGGACAAACTGGCTACGAAAGGCACGCCGGTACGCTCGCGCCAGATGCAGGAATGGAGGCCAACCCTTTGGAAACCCGCGCTGGTTCGCCCCAGCCAGCGCGATTACAGCGCGGGTATTATGTAGGAAGTGTTAAGACTGTCTCTCCGGTGCCGGAGCCACATCATGGCCCGGCATCCGGGCTTTAGAAATCGATGACTTTGCCAGCGTATGCGTACTCGAACAGCTGGGCCAGCTCTTCGCTCTCGGGAATGCGCGGGGCGGTGAAGAACTGGGTATCCTGCTCGGCGTACTCCACCAGTTTCGGCAGCATGGCGTGGAAGTCCTCGTAGGCAATGCCGAAATCAGCAATGGAGGCAGGCTGGCCCACCGCGGCCTCAAGCTCGCGTACCTTGGTGGCCAGGAGCCGGCCGCCTTCTTCCTCATCATGGCTATCCGTCAGGCCGGCAAAGCGGGCAAGGTCCACGTAACGGCCCGCACCGCCATTGACTGTGTAGTCGATGCTGAACGGCAGACAGAGGGCCACGGCGCGGCCGTGTGGCTGCCTAAAGAGGGCGCCAAAGCTGTGTCCCATGGCGTGCGCCAGGCCGAGATTGCCGTTTCCAAAGCCTAAGCCGGCGATTGCGGCCGCGTTGCCCATCCTTTCCCGTGCTTCCAGGTCGTTGCCATCCTTGACGGCGCGCTCCAGGTACGCAAAGACCAGCTGTGTCGCTTTAAGACAAAGCCCGTCCGAGAAATCGTTGTGCCAGGCGCTCACATAACCCTCGACAGCATGGGTCAGCGCGTCCAATCCCGTATCGGCCGTGATACGCGGCGGCAGTCCCTGGGTCAGCGAGGGATCGATGAGCGCCAGGGTGGGCACCAGTTCACGGCTGCCTGTACTGAACTTGCGGTGCTCTTCAGTGTCGGTGAGGACCACGGCCCAGGTAGCCTCGCTGCCGGTACCGCTGGTCGTTGGAATGGCAATCAGCCTGGCCTTGCTGAGGCCCAGGGTAATCAGGGGGTTGATGTCAGTGGGATCCAGGTCGGGCCGTTCATAGAGGGCCCAGATCGCTTTGGAGGCATCCATGGGGCTACCGCCGCCCAGACCGATGATCCAGTCGGGGGCAAACTCCGTGGCTACCTGCGCTCCCCGTTTCACCGTCTGCAGACTGGGTTCCGGCTCGACCTCGGCAAAGGTGCAGGTTTCAAAGCCTGCCTCGCGTAGCAGCGTCTCAATACGGCTTGCGATGCCGAGCCGGGCCAACGTCCCATCTGTGACAATCAGCGCCCGGGACCCTTCGATCTGCTGAAGGTGGCTGAGCGCCTCCTCGCCGTAAACTATCATGGGCGACGAGAAATACCACATAGATCCTTCCTTTATTCATAGACGGTATCGACGCGCGTCGCGCAGCGAACCAGCTCCTGCGCGGCCTTCACATTCTTCATAATCTTGACCAAGTTACCATCCAGCTTGATCTGCCGGGTCACCATGCCCTGGACAGGGTCAAGCTTACCGGCCAGTACGCGCTTCCATTTTTCCATGTCCGCCGTAATCTTGAACTCCGCAGTCTGATTGCCAGGATCGTTCAGGTAGCTGGCGGCGCGGCACTTGCCATGCCAGAGATCCAGGTAGATCCCGGCCGAACCCTCGATGACCAGGATGATGTCGCCCTCCCACGTCTTGGCAGCGTTGGCATAAGCGTCACTGCTATTGATCTGTTGTTCAAACGCGTCGACCCATTCCGGACTGGGGAACTTGAAGCTCATCTTCGCTTGCCTCCTACAATCTTGTGCTTTGAAATCGAGGATACCCAATTGTGGCGGGAGAATGTGCTGTACGTGTTGTAGTTCTGTGTTTTAGTGGGGTTCCCCCTCCTTACCCATCTTGCGCCGTATGCGCTCCAACCGGTGCTCCAGGTCGGCC
>JACFMY010000147.1:0-9607 GCA_019455155.1 Caldilineaceae bacterium | reverse complement strand
ATAGGGCGCCAATGTCTTCAGGGTGTGGAGCCCCCAGGCCGCCCACATTTCGGCCTGCTCGAGATCGCCTGTCTGCCATTCACAATATTTGGACAGCTCAATAAAAGGCGTGATGTCCGCGCCGTCCACCGAGGTAAGCCACTGCTGCCAAAGCGCGGCCGCCTCTTCCCAGCGCCCCTGTCGCTTGAGCAACGCTCCCAGCCGCGCAAAGACGTCGCCGCGCGCCCTCTCTTCGCTCACCTCGTCGAGCGCGCGCCGGTAGATCTGCTCCGCGTCCGTGCCTTCCCCACGCTTCTCAAAGCAAATTCCCAGCGACAACCAGTCCTCCGCCTCCAACGCCGCGCTTTCCTGTGCCTGTTCGGGCGTGGCATAGGCCTGGATTAGCCGGTGGGCCAGGGCCACCATGGAGACGATATCTTCCCGGTTGTGATAGAACACGCGCCGCATCTCACCGGCCTCACCGCTGCGCATGTAGTCGACATAAAGCTGCGGTATCAGAAAGCCGGGCACATCATCTTCCGTGCGCTGGAGACCCAGAATCATCTGCTCCAGATTGATCAACCGGCAACTCTGCAGGCGCCGGCGCCACAGACGCCGCGCCGGGAGCAGCAGGTCTAGATGGGGCCGGTCCTCTTCAAACAGGCTTGCCGCGCGGAGATTGGGCATAATCAGCTGCCGGTTTTGCTGGTAGCGAGCGCGCAAGAGCGGCAGGTCAAAGGTGCGGCCGTTGAAGGTAACCGCCAGACGCATCCCTGCAACCTGCGTGGCGACCGCCGACAACAGTGCAGCCTCTTCGCCAGGGTGGCGCATGAAGTACTGGCGCACGACGAAATGTGTCGGGTGCTGCGCTCGGGGCCCGGGTCCGGCCTGGTCCGCCTGAGGTTCAGCTGGCGGCACGGTTTCAAAGGTGCCGACACCGACCATAAAGGCGTATACACTGGCGCCGGCGCCGATGCCCGTGGTCTCCGTATCGACGAAGGCGGCATGGTGGAAATCGCTTTCCTCCCCCAGGGCAAATTCCGGGTGAAAAGGCGCCAAGGCGGCGGGCGGCAGCTGCAACACTGCGCCCAGGGGCATGTACCCACGCGCTTCCTCCAGGGCATAGGCGTGGGTCACAACGTAACAGGTGCCGGCGTCTGTTGCGACTTCCTCACCGGGCACCAGCTCGGCCAGCGCGCCCTGGCGCGCGGATGGCCGGTAGGCGAGCGGGGCGCCATCCTCGTCGATCGGTTCGTAGGTCAGTTCTGGGCGGTTGCGCTGGCGGCGCAGGCTGTGCAGCCGGCGCAGACGATCCAACGTAGAAGACATTTCCCGGCAGCTTCTCCTTGCCGCCTCGCCCCTCTTGCTGCCCGTATCGCTAACAGTAGCGGGCAGCGGGACGATCTGGTAGTAGGCTTGTATGCGGCTCTGCCATCATACTCTATTCCTTGCGCGCCACAAAACAGCCGGCGTCTTTGGGCACGCGCAGATAACCGCTGGCAGTGAACTGTGGATGGAGCCGCGCGGCTACGCGTTCTAGGAGAAGGGGACGGTGGCTGCCGTCGCCGGGCGCATGTTCAATGGCGTCGATCATACCACTGGCGTAGTAACGCAAGGCCGCTTCGAGTGAGGGGAAACGAAACGCATCGGGCCGCACGTGCACGGTCGCATTGGGAAAAACCTCTTGGACGAGGGATATGTGCCCCAGGTGGAAGTTATCGCTCACTGGCCGCACTGTGTGATAGCCCAGCTCGTCCGCCGCCGCCTGATGCGCGGCATGTAACACGTCATTGGCATCGGCCGCATTGGTGGCCAGCAGCACGAGCCCGCCCGGCGCCAACACGCGCCACAGCTCGCGCAACGCGGCACGTTGGTCGCCGACATGGTAGAGCATGTGATTGGCCATGACCCGATCACAGCGCTCGCTGGCAAGTGGCAGTTGTTCTGCGGCTGCCTGGATGGCATACACCGGAAGTTCCTGCCTCCTTGCCTGGCGCCGCACATCGGTCACCATGCCAAACGAGGCGTCGATGCCCACCACGCGGCAGCCGGCCGCCGCTACCAGCGCGTGGTACGCGCCGGGACCGCAGCCAACGTCGGCTACCAACAGGCCGGGGGTCAGGGCGAGGAAGCCCAGCGCCCACGGGAAGAAATCATTCGGTTGTTCACTATATTTCTCGTGTGCTTCCTGGCGTATGCGTAACTTTTCAGAGGTGCCGTACTGGTAGGCGAGATAAATGGCGTCTGTCGCGTGTTTGGTCATGGGGGCAGCTTCAGTCTGGATCAGGCCAGTCGTTCTTGTCATCTATGTTCGTATCTGTGCCAATATCGTGGCGCCGGTGCTATAATCGGGCCATGTTTCGCCCGAAACGTTGGATTCTCCAGCCGCCAGCCCCTGATAGCTTCCTTCGTGCGGTGCCCGAGCATCCGTTGCTAGCTCAGGTGCTCTACAACCGCGGGCTGCGCTCCGCGGCTGAAGTTGCCGCCTTTCTCAACGGCGACGATGCGGTGGCCGAAAACCCTTACCGGCTGCGTGACATGGTACCTGCGGTGCAGCGCATCGTGCAAGCCATCCGGGCCAACGAAACCATCTGTGTCTACGGCGACTTTGACGTCGACGGTGTGACCGCTACCGCGCTCCTTTCCAGCGCCCTGCAGGCTGCCGGCGGTAGCGTGGGGCCGTACATTCCTGACCGGGTCGACGAGGGCTATGGGCTCAACCTGGACGCGGTCGAGCGGATCGCGCGCAAGGCTACGCTCATGGTCACCGTGGACTGTGGCATTCGCAGTGTGCGCGAGGTCGCGGCCGCCATGAAGCTCGGCATGGACGTTGTGGTGACCGATCATCACACTGTGGGCAGCGAATTGCCCGGCGCGGTGGCCGTGATCAACCCGCGCCGCGCCGACTGTCCGAGCAGCTTCGATCGCCTGGCCGGTGTGGGAGTGGCCTATCGCCTGGCCCAGGCCGTGTTACGGGTGGTTGCGCAGGAGTCCTGGAGCAGGCTAACGCCAGAGCAGGCCAGCGAGATCGAGGAGCGGCTGCTGGATCTGGTGGCCCTGGGCACCGTGGCCGACATGATGCCCCTGCTTGGGGAAAATCGCCGCCTGGTGCGCCGGGGGCTTGAGCTGATTAACCGGGCGCCGCGTGCGGGCATCGAGGCTCTGATGTTGCAAGCGGCTCTGCGCCCAGGCATGGTGGATGCGGCAGCGATCTCCTTTCGCCTGGCGCCAAGGCTCAACGCCGCCGGGCGCCTGGACCACGCCCATCGCGCCTACCGGCTCCTGCGCACCCATGACGCCACCGAAGCCCATACACTGGCCGTTGAGCTTGAGGAGCTCAATCGCCGGCGCCGGCAGTTGACCGACGAGGCCGAGCGTGAAGCGGAACGCCAGCTGGCGGCTGTCCTCGCCGACGATCCGCCCATCTTCATCGTCAGCAGCAGCAGCTTTGACCATGGCATCGTGGGTCTGGTGGCTGGCAAGCTTACCGAACGCTACTACCGTCCAGCGGTGGTTATGCGCGAGGAGCAAGACGAAACCCGGGGCAGCGCCCGCAGCATCCCCGAGTTCAACATCAGCCACGCCCTGGATGAGATCGACGAGCTGCTGGTACGCCACGGTGGTCACCAGACTGCAGCTGGCTTCACGGTCAAGACCGACCGCCTGCCCGACTTTCGCGCGGCCCTGGCCGAGGTTGCCCACCGTGCCCTGCCCGACCGGTCCGGCCTGCTCCCAATTCTTACCGTCGATGCCGCGGTGCCTCTTTCCGACGTAACCTGGGGCGTGGTCGAGCAGTTTGGTCGGCTGGAGCCGACCGGGGAGGAGAACCCGCCGCCTGTGCTCATGGCGCGTGGCGTGCGGGTGCGCAGCGCCCGCACCGTGGGCGGCGGCAAACATCTACGTCTGGTACTGGATGACGGCGCCAGCGGTATCGTCTATGATGCGGTCGGCTTCCACCTGGGTGTGTGGCATGACAAACTGGGCGAAGGTAGCCGGATCGACATAGCATTCCATGCCGAAGTGAACCAATGGCAGGGGCGGGCCCGGCTGCAGCTCAATGTACAGGACCTCCGCCCGGCTGAATCGTAGCCGCCAGCTTCGACATTACACCATCTCCATCTCGATCAACATGGGCCCAGGCTCTTTGACTGCCCGTCGCAGCACTTGGGCCAGTGCCTCCCCGGTCTCCACACGCGCGGCGGGTACGCCAAAGCCCTGGCTTACCGTCACCCAATCGATCGCTGGCTGGCTAAGCTCTGTGAGCCGCCGGCTGGTGGCGCCCGGCGCGCTGATACCCGCACGGCTCATTTCGATCTCCAGGATCTTGTAACGCCGGTTGGAGCAGAGCAGTACGGTCACGTTCAGCGCCTCCCGCGCCATGGTCCAGAGCGCCTGCACGGTATAGGCCGCGCTGCCATCCGCCTGCAAGGCGATAACCGGACGCTCCGGGCAGGCGATCGCTGCGCCCACCGCGCACGGCAGGCCGAAACCGATGGCGCCGCCCGTCACGCTGAGCAGCGTATGGCGCGGTAGACCGTGCGTGCCCATGCCCACAAAGGCCTGGCCAGTCGTAACCCCTTCGTTGATGAGGATAGCCTGGTCGGGATAGCAGCTCGCCAGCACCTGGCCGACGCTCTGCCCGGTGAGGGGCCCACCCGGCGCGTCGGGCCGCCCGTTGCCCGTGTCTTGACGCGCCGGAACCGCTGCGTCCAAGGCCGTGGCCAGGGCTGCCAACACCGCCCCACCATCCTGACCTGCGCCAATTGCCAGCATCGTCTGGTCGTCGCGTATGAAATAGCTCGGGCCGCCAGGATAGCCAAAAAAGGCCACGGGCCGGCGCGCATCCACGAGGACGAACGCGTCGAAGGGCTCCAGCGCGGCCAGCGCCTGCTCGGGAAAATAGGGCACGCGCGGCACGTCCGGCAGATCGCCGCCTCGCTCGACGCGGCCGGCGCCCGGGTCCGCCCACAAGGCACAGCCGGTCGCCGCCTGGATGCGTGCTGCGGCGCGCAGCCCGTGCTCCTGGAGCGCTCTCCCGCCGAGGAGCATGGCCGGCCGCTTGCTCTCCCGCAACAGCTTCGCCGCACGCTCGATTTGCCCGGGATCAACGGGTGCCGCATCGCATGCAGCAACAGCCGTTGCAACCGGGCCGGCCTCCGCAATCTGCAGGTCGTGAGGCACGATAAGCGTGGCGCTGCGCCCTGTCCTGGCTGCCTCAATTGCGGCGGCGGTGTCCCGCCCGATGTCCTCCGCCCGCTGGATAGACCGCGCCCAGCTGCCGTAGGTCCCGGCCAGCTGCTCAATATCCATGGCCAGGGGTGGATCCGCGGCTAGATGCCAGGTGGCGTGCTGGCCGATGAGATTGACCACAGGCGTGTCCGCCCGTCGCGCGTTGTGGAGGTTCGCCACGCCGTTCGCCAATCCTGGTCCCAAATGGAGCAGGGTGAGGGCAGGTTTGCCTGCCATGCGAGCATAGCCGTCCGCCGCTCCAGTGCATACGCCTTCGAAAAGACCCAACACTGCCCGCATGCCAGGAATCTGCTCCAGCGCCAACACCAGGGGCAGTTCCGTGGTGCCCGGGTTTGTAAAGCAGACCTCCAGACCGGCTGTACGAGCCGTCTGTAATAGAGCCTCAGCGCCGTTCATAAGCTCCTTCTTGTCGTTGGTTGGTGAAATGGTCAGGTTGGAGATGGGAAGCCCGACATAGTCGTTGAGATGAGTGTTCTCCGTTCAGATCGGTTGTCGTGACCGTCCAGAGTACCCTTCCGGCCACATGGCCGTTTGTCCTGTAGCCGATCCATGAGTATGCTTGAAGGGGTGACGGTAGAGCAGATGTCCGGGAATGCACTTGGTACGGCCGTTGATGGTCGAATTCATAGAGGCTGGATATGGTAGGTAGTGCGAACAGACAAAGGAGTAACGGCTCATGACCGAACAAAACTTTGGACCGGCCGGCGGGAGTGGCGGCCAGCCATTCTTTGATTGTATTGTGCCTGCCGGCGCACATATTACGGCAATTCATATGCTCACCGGCTGGTACGTCGATGCCCTCTGGGTTAAGTACCGCACGGCTGACGGCCAGGAACTCGAGTTGGCCCGTGTCGGTGGCATAAGCGGCGACGAGCACGTATTTGTGCTCGATCCCGACGAACATCTGGTTGGAATCAGCGGCCAGTGTGGCGACTATGTTGACAGCATTTGCTTCCACACCAACAAACGCACGTCGCAGCTGTTTGGGGGCAGTGGTGGAGACACCGCCTATTCGCTCATGGCGCCTGACGGCAGCGAAGTTGTTGGCTTTTACGGCCGCGCCGACTGGTACCTCGATTCCATTGGCATCGCCACCCGGCCGTATGCGGCGCTGCCGGCAACGCCCGAGCCGGTCAAAGCCGCCCGCCAACGACCAGTACGAGCCGCGCAAAAGACTGAATCCACGGCGCCAGCAGTAGCGCCGGTCGGACAAGCTGCGGTCGCGGACGACTTGACGAAGATTGAAGGTATTGGCCCCAAGATCGCCGAGACACTGGCCGCCGCCGGACTCACCACGTTCGCGGCCCTGGCCGCCACACCGGCCAGCCAGCTGCGTGACATCCTGGCGGCGACCGGCAAACGGTTCCGTCTCGCCGATCCCACCACGTGGCCGGAACAGGCTTCGTTGGCAGCTAAGGGTGACTGGGCAGGCCTGGCCGCGTTCCAGTCCACGCTAAAAGCTGGTCGCAAGAATTAAGGACCCGGGGAACCGCCATGCTCAGATTCTCTCTCCCGGTCAAAATCGGACTGGGCTTTGGCCTGGCTGGCCTGCTGCTGACTATCGCCGGCATCGTGCGCGGCCAGGTGCCCCTGGCCCCGTTAAACATTGCTGTGGCGCTCCTGATCGGCGGCGGCGTCTGGTACGTCGTAGCCTGGGCCGTGGCCAGCGCCGCCCTCGACGTCGAAAAAGACTTGGATGGTTAGCTGTAGCGCACCACAAAGAGGCTAAACCGCAAGGCCGCTGAGAGCGTACGCTCGTGCCCCAAGCAGGGGATACTTCGGCTCCCGCTTGCGGTTCTGCTTTTTTAGTAAATTACCGTCTGGCTCTGCTCGTGCATGTAGAGGGGCAGGCTGTACAGGCCACCGATGCCTTTACCGCTCATGCCGCTCCCCTTCCAGCCGCCAAAGACCTGGACGCCAGGCCACGCGCCGGTGGTGGCGCCCGCGGCTCGGTTGACGTAGATGGTGCCTGCCTGGATTGAATCCAGGAACCAGCGCTGTTCCTCCTCGTCCTCGCTAAAGAACCCGGCGGTCAGACCATAGACGGTGTTGTTGGCCTTTTCCATGGCCTCGTCCAGGTCCTTCACCTTCGTGACATAAAGGATAGGCAGGAAGAGCTCACTCTTCACCAACTCGTGCTCTTCATCCAGATCGGTAATGATGGCTGGCTGGACGAAGTAGCCCCGGCCAAAGCGGCCTTCGGTAAGCGTGCCGCCACCGTAGAGTACCGTACCATCGCGGCGCGCCATATCGACATATTTCTGGTAGTCCTCGTAGGCCCCTTTGTCGATGACCGTTCCCATGAACGTATCGCGCTCGCGCGGGTCGCCCACCTTCAGCTGGGCCGTCCGCTTCACCAGGGACTCGATGAACTGGTCGTAAATGGCCTCCTCGACATAGACGCGCGAACAGGCCGAGCACTTCTGGCCGTCCAGCCCAAAGGCGGAGCGCACGACACCCGTCGTTGCCTTCTCCAGATCAGCCCGGCGCGACACGATGGTGGGATTCTTGCCGCCCATCTCGATGATCGCGGGCCGTGGGTAGCGGCCGGAGAGCGCGTTGCGCGCAACCTGCATGCCCACTTCGTACGAACCCGTGAAGGTCCAGCCGCTGATCTCGGGATTGTCCTGTAGCTCCTGGCCGACGGTGCGTCCTGGACCGCTGACATAGTTGAAGACCCCGTTGGGCAGCCCCGCGTCGGCAAAGAGCTCGGCGGTCTTCCAGCCCGAATAGAGCGTGGCCGACGCGCCCTTGAAGACCACCGTGTTGCCCGTCACCAGAGCTGCGGCAATCGGGGCAGCTGAGAGCGCCATAGGGAAGTTGAACGGCGATATCACGGCCCATACCCCATAGGGCTTGAGCACGCTCATGTTCTTTTCATTTGGGCCAAGCTTACCCAGCTCATTGATATAGCCAGCGTTTTTTTCCATTGCGCCAGCATAGTAGCGCAACAGATCGGCCGTCTCTTCTACTTCACCCAAGGCTTCCAAACGGCTCTTGCCCACCTCCATCACCATGATCGCTGATAGCTCAAAGCTGTTCTCGCTGATGGCTTCCGCGATCTGGCGAATAACGGCTACTCGCTCTTGCCATGGCGTCGCAGCCCAACCGGAGAATGCAGCCCTGGCCGCCGCGATCGCCTCCCGGGCATGCTCCCGCGTGCCCTTTTGCGCCGTGCACAGATGCAGAGTCGTGTCGATGGGGCTGTAGGTGATTTTCTTGTCCGGCGCGTACACTTTCTCGCCGTCGATGAACATGGGCACTTCGACACCGAGCAGCGAGGCTTTGACCTTGTCAAGGGCGGCGTCAAAGGCTGACTGCAGCTCCTCGTTGTCGGCCGACATGGTGGCATAGGTGATCTTGAGTTTCTGGGCCATAAGTCTCTCCTTGGCGTTGGTATCGCAATCAGGAATCCGGCAAGGTCGGCGGGTACGTAGCTCGCCTTCAAATTACACGATTTATATGCCGCCGACAAGTAACGCCATGCCAGATTCATTCATACCGGAAACGCCAGGCGGCCACAGCAAAAGCCACCACACTCATGCCCAGCAGCACAACGATATTGAGCACCACGGTGTCGAAGGTGCCCTGGAGGGCAGTGATGCGCAGAAAACCCTGAATGGCCCAGTAATTCGGGGTCAGATTCTCGATGCCTGGCAGGCGAATGCTCGGGAACATGGAGCCGCTCACCGCGGCCAGCACCAGTGTCAACAGATTCGGCACGCTGTTTGCCTGCCCTTCCGACCGCACCAACACAGCGACCATCATGCCAACGCTGCCCACGGCCAATCCTGTCGCCACAATCATGAGCATGAGGGCCAACGGTGCCTGGCCCAGGTCATAGTCGAACAGGATGCTGCTCATCCCCAACACCAGTACGATCTGCACCATGGCAATCAGGCTGTAGGGCAATATCTTGCCAATCAAGAACGCGGTGCGCGATAGCGGCAGGCTGAAGAGCCGGCGCAGGGTGCCGCTGAGACGTTCCTGAAGCACGGTTTCCGCCATGAGCCCCATGAGGAATAACGCAAAGAAGACACTGTAACCCGGCACCACATAATCGAAAACAGTGGGCGCGCGCAGCGGCGCGACATCGGACGCCGGCTGCGGGGCCACCCGCACCAACGGGTCGTCCATGGCATCCTGCACCTGGCTCGACACGACACCCTTGATGGCTGCCGTCAAGAACTTCTCCACCGCCTCCAGGTCGATGCCCAGTTCGTCGAAGTCGATGTCGTCCACGCCCATGAGCTCCGGCGCGGTGTTGAACGCCTGCTTTACCCCGCGCGTCACTTCGGCGTCAATGAGCATGGCCGCGGTGGCAGCCTGTACCTGCCCCAATACGACGCCCGCGCTCTGTTCGCGGGCTGGATCGACG
>JACFMY010000146.1:1032-14040 GCA_019455155.1 Caldilineaceae bacterium | reverse complement strand
GTCGCGCGCGTACTTGCGCAGCAGGAGCAGCAGGGGCGTCTCCCGTGCGACACCAAGCCGCAGCTTGTAGTCGACGGTATGGATGCGCTGGGCCGCGGGCTGTGCCGACAACAGCAGCTGGTGACGTGTACCGTGCGAGTATATCTCGAGCCCAAGACTGTGCTCATCCACAAGCAGCACCTGCTGGATACGACCTGGACAGGTGGCGGCCCGTAGCTCGGCTGTTATGCAGGCAAGGGTCAGCGCGTCAAAATGCATAGGATTGCTCTGTCGCTACGCCTCCATGGGAGGCAGAGAGATCGTGGTTCGCCGTGCACGACGAGCGCGAGTTGGTCTACTCCACAGTCTCTGGCTCCAGATGCTGCTGGCGCCAGGCCCGCGCCATGACAGGCTCGCGCTTCTCCATGGTGCCACCCCGAGCGAAGTAGGCGCCAATGCTCTGATACCAGTCACGTTTCACGCTCATGGTCTCATAGGCCAGCTCCAGCTCAGCATCGGTGTAGCCAGCCGTGTAGCGGTTTTCGAAAAAGCATAGCTCCCGCGGCAGCCGCGGTCGTAGCGGCGGTAGCTTTTCCCTGTCAATGACGCCAATACACAGCCCATACAAGGGCAAGACCCCTGCTGGCAGGTTTAGCTCACGGGCGATGCGGTCGGTATTGTTTTGGACAGCTCCAATATAGCAGGTGCCATATCCCAGCGTCTCCGCGGCCACGACCATGTTTTGCGCCACCATTGTCGCGTCGCTGGTGCCGTAGATCAGGGCGATGCGCCCGCCCATGCCCCACTCGCCGTCCCGGTACTCGACGAGCTGGCGCAGGCGGTGCACATCCAGGCAGACGACAAAGAACTCGGCCGCATCACGGATGTGCTGTTGGTCGGCACACAAGGTGGCAAGGCGATCACGCAGGGCAGCATCTGTGATGCGCACAAGAGAGTACATGTGTCCCTGGGCATCGGTCGGCGCCCGTCTCCCGGCCTCCACGATGAGATCGAGATCTCCCGGCGCCAGGGGCGTGGCCTGAAAGAAGCGCACAGAACGGTGTTCAGCAAAGGCGGTCAAGGGGCTTGGAAACGTTACGGGCAAGGGCTCGTTCATTGCATGGTCCTTTGAATCGTGGAACTTGTCGAGGCGCACACGGCGATACCAATCAGCTAATCAGAAGCAGCCGCTTTCGTCAAACTAGCGGCGGAACTGGGAGCGGCGCCCAGGGGAAATTGCCGGAAGATGCGCCATTTATCGTGAAAATCAGTCAAAAGACGGAAGAATAAATAGTTGACAATAATACATTTCCTGAATATGATGTTGTTGGCCGGGAACGGGACCGGGCCGGCCGTACATGATCGAATTCCGGTATGCCATTGATGTGACAATCTGTGAGATTCGTGGCAGAAATGAAGGAGCATTTCGGGTCGGTGGCGGAAGGGCAGACGCAGCGGACTTAAAATCCGCCGAGGAAACTCGTGTGGGTTCGAATCCCACCCGACCTACCTGGGGAGGGCCAGCCATAGGACATGAGACCAAGAGGAGCCTATGCAACACCCCAACACACTCTCTCACGACTCCACGGAGTCACCTCCCACTTTTATGGCCTGGGTACGGTCTGTGACGACCAGCAGTGTGCGGCTGCTCGTCGTCTTGGTCGCGTTCGCGGCCCTGTTGCTCGCCGAGCCAGTCTTCGCTCAGGAGACTGTGCATGTCGTGGCGGTTGGCGAGAACCTCTCGACCATTGCCAGGCGCTACGGCATGACGATGCAGGATTTGGCGGCCTACAACGGCATTGTCAATCCTAATATCGTCTTTGTTGGGCAACAGCTTGAGATTCCGGGCAGCGGTCTTGCGCCGCAGACCCTGGCGCCCGCCGGATCGGACGCGCTGCCAGGCGAGCAGGGCTACTACACAGTAGGTGCCGGCGACACGTTGTCGGACGTGGCCAGGCGATTTGGAATGACGACAGGCGATCTGCTGCGTCTGAACGGCATCGACAACGCCAACTTCATCTACGTGGGGCAACGCCTGCGCGTGTCGGCCCGGGTGCCAGCTGTCACGGCCCACAACGAGCAGACGCCAAAGCTGCAGGCCGCGGACGAAATCTACGTCGTCCGGGCCGGAGACACCCTGGCCACAATTGCAGCCAGGCACGGCACCACGACCCAGGAGCTGCTGGTCGCCAACGGCCTGCCCAATCCCAACTTTGTATGGGTCGGCCAACGGCTGCGGGTACGTGCCAGCGGCGCGACACAGACGCCGCTCAATCTGATTGCGGCGCCTGCTGACGGCCAGCGCTGGATCGAGGTCAACCTGACCGAGCAGACGCTGACCGCGTGGCAAGGTGACGTAGCGGTCCTGCGCACAACCATTAGCAGCGGACGGGCCAGCACGCCGACGGTGACTGGGCGATTTGCCATCGGCACCAAATACCAGGCTCAACGTATGATAGGGCCTGGCTATGACCTACCCAATGTACCATGGGTGATGTATTTCTACAGTGGCTACGCCATTCACGGGACCTACTGGCACAACAACTTTGGCACACCCATGAGTCACGGCTGTGTCAATATGCGCACCAACGAGGCTGAGATGCTATATGACTGGGCGCCGCCAGGTACAGAGGTGTACGTGCACTATTGAGCGCCGTGCGCGCCGGCCATGGCGCCGGCTTGCTCGTTACCTACGTTAAGCGACCCGCCCGCCATGTAGCTGGCGCTCACGGCGCGCGGAGTCACTGGGATCACCCGCGGGTGCGAAACAGAGACAGGCACGATCCAGCCAGATCGTGTCTGTTTTTGTGTGCCCACCGCAGCGGGCGCCGTAGTTCCTGGAGGGCCTCTTGCCACACCGGCTGGCAGCAAGCTCTGTAACAGGGCTCACGCACAATCTGGCAGAGGCTATGTCAGGATGGTGACCGTAAGACGGCCCGACTGGTGACGGCCTTTCAAGATGCAGGTGAGTCCGTACACCGAAGGTGTGGCGCAATGTCAGGTCGATGAAAGCTTTTCACCGCGCAGAAAGGCGAATACAATAGTGAAGAAAACGGCAATTTCGTGCAGACGTATTCGCATTTGATCATTACGGCGTTCGCAGATGATCGACTGAAGCAACGGCGCATCAAGGTAAGCACGAAGGCTTTTCTACTCGGGTCTGTCTTGCCGGACATTCCGCTGATGGTACTGACCATATGGTTTCTTGTCTACCATCGCTGGATTGCTCCACCCGTTACGGAGGCGGAAGGGATCTTTGGCCGCCTATACGACGAGTACTTTTTTCACGATCCCGTCTGGATCATCAGCCACAACTTCTTTCACGCTCCGCTGATTCTGGGCCTGTTGGGGGTGATTGGCTTCTGGGCGCTGCGACGGGGGTACGGCTGGGGCGCCCCAGTCTTTTGGCTGGCGTTGGCAGGCGGGCTGCATACCGCCATCGATGTGGTTACCCATCGCAACGACGGGCCGCTGCTGTTGTTTCCCCTAGACTGGAGCTATCGCTTCACGGCGCCCGTTAGTTATTGGGATGCACGCTATGGTGCAGGCATTGTGGCGCCGCTGGAGCATCTGATGGATCTGGCATTCATCATTTTCCTATTGGCTGGTTGGCTGCGTCGCCGCCGGGCCAGTAAAATAGTAGCATAAACACTACAGCGTACATCGGAACGGGGGAGATTCCTTTGTTCACAATCAAACAGATGCTTCCACTGGGAAGAAGAGATGGTTTGGCATGGCTGCTCACGTTCTTTGTAGCGGCCGGGTTGTTGGTATCTACACCTGGGTTGGCCGCGGCCACCGACCATGGCCAACCCTTGACTGCAACCGGCGATGCACGGCGTACTGTCGAAGTTGAGGAAAGCTCGCATACCGTGCCTATTGCGGCTTCGCTGCCCAGACCGGCTGAGCTGCCTCCTCTTCCGTTCAGGACGCCGCAGGTTGGACCGGTCATCAAACGGGCATTTGGGGATGATATTGAGCGGCGCACCACCGCGTTCATCCCTACCGCGCTGGACGATCTGACACCCATCAAAATGCCGGTCGGTGAGAAGAAGTGGATCCGGGTGGACCTGAGCGAGCAGATCGTGGTCGCGTACGAGGGTAACACGCCGATCCGCGCGTTTGTTGTCTCAACGGGGTTGTCTGGCACACCCACTGTTCAGGGTGAGTTTCGGATCAAGATGAAGGTGCGCTCACAGACGATGTCCGGCGGGCAGGGCGCTTACTATTACAATCTGCCCAATGTGCAATGGGTGCAATACTTCTATTCTGAGTATGCCTTTCACGGCACCTACTGGCACAACGACTTTGGCAGACCGAAGAGCCATGGCTGCGTCAACATGACCAATGCAGATGCCAAGTGGCTCTTCGACTGGGCCGGCCCGGAATGGGATGGCCGGACCACGTGGTATCGCAGCAGTGAGGAAAACCCCGGGACGCTTGTCATCGTCCATGAGTGATCCGGCATGAGTCACCCAGCGTCCTCACGGTGGGGCCGCTGGCACCGAACACAGGGCTGGCGCGACCGGCACGGATTTCTGGCGGCAATCTAGATAAGAACAGGCTCGAGCAACCTGGGCTCGAGCCTGTTTCGTTGTCGCTGGTTTCGCATTGCGGCGCGGTTGGCTGCCGCTGATCAGGTCATGAACCTGTCCAACACAATTGCGACGGCATTGGCGGCTGTGCGCAGCACCACCATGTCCCCTTCTTCGAAATCGTGGGCGCCGGCCGAGGCCTCGACATAGATGGCTCCCAATGGATTGTCGCCTGCCATCACCGGCACCAGCAGAGCCCGTCCCCCTTCGTTGTAGTAGAGATCCTCGGGCGACTCGACGTGTTCTGCGGGATCGAAAAAGAGCGGCTGTACGGCGTCGATCGTCCACATAACAAGCCGGTACAGCTTGCTGAAATGGGTTGAGGGATCGAGCTGCAAGGGCGCGGCGGCTATCACCAGGTCCTGATAGACCTGGATGTCATGTAGCGAATCGAGCCGTGCGGCCAGGGGAGCGCCAATCATCTCTATGTGGAGCAACAGGGCGACGGCAGGGCAACCCATGAGCTCGGCAACGCCGTCGATGATGGTGTTGAGAACCTCGGGCAAAGTAGCCCGCGCGGAGATGGAACGGGTGAACAGCTGCAGCCCCACGAGCTGGTCCGCGCGTTCCTGGAGCTCCTGCTGCATCTGCGTCGCAATAATAATCCGGGCCGCAAAGGTGGTGATTTCCACCAGTTCAGCGCACAGTTCCGGATCTTCGAAGCCGTTGACCTGGCGACGGCCGAGCAGGAGGGCGCCGATGGCTACGCTTTCATCGCGCAGTGGCAGGATCATCAATGAGCCTTCGCGTTCCATCCAGGGGAACTCTTCTGCCTTAGGCCGGCCGGTTGCGGCGACATCTTCGATGATCAGGTAATCGGCCTCTTGGGGATCCAGCCGGCGCACCAATGCGTGAGCCAACTCGCCCCAGAGCGGGAGCGGGCATTGCTTTCCCAAAAAACGACGCGGGTCCATGATGCCCCGCATCTCATAGTAGAAATATGGGCCAAGCTCAGTCTCGCCCAATACGACGACGGCGAAGCTATATTGCTCGCGTTGCCATATGATGTCGACCATCCGGGCTAAAGCCTCCGGCAAGTTTTGGCTGGAAGAGAGGGCCCGTAGAGCCTCGTACAGAAATGTCAGGCGATCCACATGGTGGCGCAGCGCGCGAAAGATCAGTGGAGCAGGGCCATCTGCCGTGTCGAGCGGACGAGCGTCTGGCCCATGGATAGGATGGATGGCATCGGCTGACGCATCTGTCGTAGGGGGAAACAGGGAGTCGTCTTTTTCCTGTGCCAGGAACTGTTCAAGTAACGCCAGTTGATCCGAAACCAGGCCAATGAGTGAAACGGGCGCCGGTTTGCTCACAGTCTACCTCTGAATGATTCCCATGCTCTGTAGTATAATCGTATTACAATCTGCTTACGACTGTAAATCTGCACATGCACCTAACCGTTGCTTATGTCTGCTGACCAATTGATGGAGTCTCCCAGGCTCTCTGGCTCACAGCCCCTCAAGATCCTATTGGTTGACGACGAGCCTGCCACGCTGCAACTGGTACGACGTCTTCTCCAGGCTGACGGACACGAGATCTATGAGGCCATCGATGGTGAAGAGGCCGTCCATGTCTTTGAACGCGTCCGGCCGGATTTAGTCCTGCTGGACGTTGTGATTCCCAAGATGGACGGGCTGGAGGTTTTGCGCGAGATCCGGAAACGGGACAAGATGGCCGGCATCATCATGGTCAGCGCGCTGACCTCAGAGCAGCTTGCTGTGCGCTCTCTGTTGGGAGGCGCAGATGACTATGTGGGAAAGCCTTTCCGATTGAAGGCCATACGCATGAGCATTCGCCAGGTGATGGATAAGGTACGCCTGCGCAGGCGCAATGCCAGCCTGCAGGCTGAGCTGATTGCAGCGAACCAACGATTACGCAAGTATATGGCGGAACCGCTGGTTCAAACGCTGCTCAACAGTCCAACGCCCCCTGAATTGGGCGGCGAGCGTGAAGTGGTAACGGTGCTCTTTCTCGATTTTGCCGATTTTACCCCCCTTTCCGAGCGCCTTCCACCTGATGACGTAGTCCGGATCCTCAACGATTACTATGCTTTTCTGACCAACGTCATCACTGAGAATGGCGGCTACCTGGATAAGATCATGGGCGATGGCTTTATGGCCCTCTTCAATGCCCCTTCAACCTGTGTTGACCATGCGCTGCGCGCAGTGCGCAGCGCGGTTGCCATGCGCCGCGAGGTCATCAACTGGAACAACGGCCGGCCCCATAAGCTCGCTGTGCGTATCGGCATTCATACCGGTGAGGCAGTCGTAGGCAATATTGGCACAGCCGTCTTCATGAACTACACGGCGATCGGCGATACCGTCAATCTGGCCAAGCGCCTGGAAGAAGAGATCTGTGCCTCGAACCAGATACTCGTCAGCGCCGATACCTATGAGCGGCTCGACCCCCAGCACGAAGATCTGCGGGACGTGCGGCTGTCGCTGCTTGGCTCACGTCATTTGACCGGCCGCCGCAACGCCATCGATGTGTACGCTGTCGACGATGTGGCGGAGCCTGCCAGTTAAGGGCCACCTATGACACCTATAATGAGTACGCAGCCCCCGCGCGGTGATACGTCTGTCTCCGAGACCAGCCCGCGCCGTGCTGCCCTCATGCGTATCGGTCTCGTGGGCCTGTTTATGTTGGCCATTGCCCTGGCCGGACCGCTGGCCGAGCGCTATCTGACCCCTCCAGGTCTGCTCGTTGGCCAGCCCGCGCCGGCATTTGACGTGACAACCTTTGATGGCCAGCCGCTGCGTTTGGCCGATCTGCGAGGTAAGGCAGTTGTGCTTACCTTTTGGGCTAGCTGGTGTGCTCCCTGTCACGCGGAAGCGCCGTTGCTCGAGGCCACATGGCGCCAGGCCCAGGAGACAGATGTTGTGTTCGTCGGGCTTAACTACCGCGATCAGCCGGCACTTGCTCGCCAATTTCTGGCGAAGTATGGCGTAACGTTTCCCAACGCGCCTGACGACACGGGTGAATGGGCGCAACGCTTCGGCATACTCGGTATTCCCGAAACGGTGTTTATTGATACGCGGGGGATAATTCGTGGCCGGATTGCCGGCCCTATGCTCTCACCAGCTGAGTTGGCGCGCCAGCTGGAACAGATCCGGCCCAATAGACATCCACGCACCCCTGTTGGTCCCGAACAGGGCTAGCCGTTCGTACTCCGCACCGCCTGCGCGCCCGGTTCCAGACCGGCTAGATAACGGGTCGCGTGCCAGACGGTTACCGTCCCTTCCAGGTTGCCGGTCTTTTTTCCACAAACGCAGCCATGCCCTCTTTCTGGTCTTCGGTGGCGAAGAGCAGATTAAACAACCGGCGTTCTAAGAGCACGCCCTCGGCCAGACTCATTTCAAGCGCGTGGTTGACTGCCTCCTTGGCGACACGCAAGGCCACGGGCGCCTTACCGGCAATCTCGTTGGCCAGCTCCAGCGCGCGGTCGAGAAACGCTGCATCGGGCAATATACGACTCACCAGGCCGAACTGCAGTGCTTCCTGGGCGGTAATGCGCCGGCCGGTCAGAATCATGTCCATGGCCACAGACTTGCCGACGGCTCGGGTCAAGCGTTGGGTGCCGCCTGCCCCTGGAATGATGCCCAGATTGATCTCGGGCTGTCCAAAGACGGCGTTCTCTGCGGCGACGATGATGTCGCAGATCATAGCCAGCTCGCAGCCGCCGCCGAGACACCATCCACTAACCGCGGCAACAATGGGCTTGGTCACCTTCTGCACCGCGTCCCAATAGCTGATAAAGGGGCTGGCCATCATCTCGACGACCGAGGCATCCACCATCTGCCTGATATCGGCGCCAGCGGCAAAAGCCTTTTCATTCCCCGTGATGACGATGCAGCCTATGCCGTCGTCCGCGTCGAAGGCCTGCAGCGCTTGGACCAGTTCATCCATCAGCGCGCTGTTGAGGGCATTGAGAGCTTGGGGGCGATTAAGCTGGATTAGGCCGGCACGGCCCTGGGAACGGACAAGTAGATTGTCGTAGGAACTCATCTTCGTTACCTTTGCTGCTACAGGAGGCCAAGGCCATCCTATGTAATCATCCTATGTAATCTTGGATCCCCGCATCTCGCGTGGTGGACGGCCCATGAAACGTCTGTTCTTCGCAAGCCGTCAGCTGCTTCTGGCGGCTCTATGCCGTGATCAGTTCATCTTCCTCAGCCTGCCAGTACACAGGATCGTAGGCCGGCATCTCGCAGCGCAGGGGTTTGTCCTGGCGTTCTTCCAGGGCGTAGGCGGCCTGCAGAAGCGTGTGAATCTGCGATGTACCTTCATATATGACCGCGCTCTTGCTGTTACGCAAGTGGCGCTCTACGTTGTACTCGTCCGAATAGCCATAGGCGCCATGGATCTGTACTGCGTCGCTTGCGCAGCGGAACGCGGCCTCCGTGCAGTACCACTTGGCCATGCTCGTCTCGCGCGTGTTCCGTTTGCCCTGGTTTTTGAGCCAGCCAGCCTTCCACACCAGCAGCTGGCCAATATCGATGCTCTGCTTCATGTTGGCAATCATCTGCTGTACGAGCTGGTACTCAGCAATGGGCCGGCCAAACGTGTGGCGCTCCCGGGCGTACTTGATAGATTCGTCCAGGCACGCTTTCATAATACCGACTGCGCCGGCTGCCACACCGTAGCGTGCGTTGTCCAGTGCGCTCATGGCGACCTTGAAACCTTCCCCCTCCAGGCCCAAACGGTGCGAGGCTGGCACACGCACATCATGCATGCTGATCCAGCCGGTATTGCTGGCATGCACACCCATTTTGCCCTCGATGGTGCCAGTGGTGAGCCCTTTCCACCCTCGTTCCAAGATGAAGGCCGTGATGCCCGCGGCACCCTTGCTAGTATCCGTTTTCGCAAAGACGAGAAACCGGTCGGCCACATTGGAGAGCGTGATCCACATCTTCTCGCCGTTGAGGATGTAATCGTCGCCGTCCTTGCGCGCGGTGGTGCGCATGGCTGCCACATCAGAGCCAGCGCCCGGTTCGGTGAGGCCAAAGCAGGCGATGTGCTCGCCCCGCGCCAACGGGGGGAGGAACTCGCGCTTCTGTTCTTCGGTGCCCCACTGGAAGATGGGCAAGGCATGGAGCCCCAGGTGTACGGCAATGGTCTCGCGTACCGATGAATCGCCATATTCCAATGCTTCGGAGATTATGCCCAGGGCAATAAAATCGAAGCCGGCGCCGCTGTAGCGGACCGGCAGGCACACACCCAAGAAGCCCAGATCGGCCATTTTGGGCAACAGCTCATGGGGAAAGGTATGGTTGCGATCGTGCTCTTTGATGATGGGCATGACTTCCTTACGTACGAAATCATACGCCATCTTCTCAATCATTCGTTGTTCGTCAGTTAATTGGAAATCCATGGTTGTACCCTCATCGGTATGATTCGAGCCTCATTGCGCTGATTTGGCACGTATGTGTCGATTATAGAGCAGCCGATTTGTTTGTGCCAACGCAGCCTCCTGGCCATGTTAGGAATCTTACATAATCCTGTGCTTCTCTTTTGGACCTGACTGGCGCAAATGCTAGAATGAAAGACTATGCGCGCTCTGGCGGTCAGCGACAAAGTCGAACCCATCCTCTATGGCGCCGGCATCAGAAAGTATGCGGGGCAGATCGATCTCATTATTGGGTGTGGTGATCTACCATACTACTATCTTGAGTACATCATGTCCATGTTGGGCCGGCCCACGTACTACGTCTGTGGCAACCACGGGCGCGAGTTTGAGTATCATAGCGGCAAAGGAGAAGACTGGCAGCGCGTAAGCGAGCCATTGGGGGCGGTCAACCTCCACAAGCGTTCGGCCAAAGAAGGTTCCCTGTTAATGGCAGGGCTGGAAGGCTCGATCCGCTACAACAATGCCGCCAACTTCCAGTATACCGAATGGGAAATGTGGCTGAATATCTGGGAGCTGGTGCCTTCGCTGATCTATAATCGGATTCGCTACGGCCGCTATCTTGACGTGCTGGTGACCCACTCGCCGCCGCGTGGCATTCATGATCAGCCAGACCGGCCCCACCAGGGATTTACGAGCTTTTTGACCTTTATGCGCTGGTTCAAGCCCCGCTACCTACTCCACGGACACATCCACATCTATCGCCTCGACACAGTCACCCGGACACGTTTCTGCGCGACCGATGTGATCAACGTCTATCCGTACAAAGTATTGGACCTGGAGCCAGCCAAGCGATGAACAACGGAACGGTGCGCGCCAGCGGCCCTGGCCAGCAACCTCCTGCCTGGCGGGATGCCTGCCGGGCCGAGGCCCATAAGCAGGCCTTAGCCGAAGAGCAGACCGTTTGGAAGACCGTGCCGGAACAGGTCGTTCCCTTTCATCACCGGTGGGAACACGTGCAGGCGGTCGTCAAGCTGGCCGTCTGGCTTGCTGCCGAAACGGGCGCTGATGCTGAGGTGGCTGAAGCGGCTGCCTGGCTGCACGACGTGTGCAAAGGGGAAGCCAACCACGGAGTGCGCGGCGCCGAAAGGGCGCGGCAGCTGCTGGCCGGCACTGATTTCCCCGTTAGCAAGGTGCCGTACGTGGCCGATGCCATTGCCCGCCACGCTGGTCTTTACCGCAAACCAGGCGCCGCGCCCCTGACACCCTTGGAGACCGCGGTGCTCTGGGATGCCGACAAACTGACCAAAGTCGGTATCCAGGCGCTTGCTTACGCCTTGAGCACGGCGTCCTTCCAGGGAATGACGCTGGACGAACGGCGGCAGGACATGCTCGACTTCACGCGTACAGTGTTGAGCCGCACCGTGGCTAGCATGAATACAGCGCCGGCTCGGGCGTTGGCCGCGGAACGCTATCGCGACATGGTGGCGTTCTTGGAAACGTGGCAAGGCGAGGAAGCTGTCATCCAGGATGTGTCGCTGGAGCAGAGTGGAGCCAGGAGATCTGGCAACGGCTGATGGAGATTGCCTGTGAAGTATCATTTGATAACGCTTGGCTGTCCTAAGAACAAAGTAGACAGTGATGGCATAGAGATGTTGCTCCGTGGCGCTGCCTACCGTCCCACGGAAGCGCCCCACGATGCCGATGTGCTCATCGTCAACACCTGTGGCTTCTTAGAGGCCGCAAAAGAGGAGTCCATTGGCGTCCTGGAGGAGATAGGGCGCCGGAAGCGCAAGCACCAGGTGCGGGTGGCAGCAGGCTGTCTGGTCCAGCGCCACGGCGCGGAAGTGCTGGCGCGCGTCCCCAAGGTGGATGGCCTGCTGGGCACGCGGCGCTGGATGGAAGTGCTGGAGCTGCTCCAGGAGATTCGGGGTGGCCGCGGCCGGCGGCCTTTCCAACGGTATGCTCTGCTTGGCGACACAGATGTGGGCGTGCCTGCGCTGCTGGACGACCCGGCCACTGCCTTCGACAGTGCCACACCGCGGCCGCCTGTGCCTGGCGGCAGCGCCTACCTCAAGATCTCCGACGGCTGTAACGCACCTTGCGCGTTTTGTACCATTCCCAGTTTCAAGGGCAAGTTACGCAGCCGGCCCATGGAGGCTGTGCTTGACGAGGCGCTGAGTCTGGTCCAGGCCGGAGCCAAGGAGCTGGTCATTGTGGCCCAGGACACAACGGACTATGGCCGCGACCGGGGCGAACCCAATAGCCTGCCCCGCCTGCTTTCGGCTATCTGTAACCGCACGGACGACCGGCTGCGCTGGGTGCGGCTGATGTACGCATATCCTGGCCACGTGAGCGATGAGCTGGTCGAGGTTATGGCCAGCCACTCCAAGATCGTGCCCTACCTGGATATGCCCCTGCAGCACGGCGACCCGCGCACGCTGCGGCGGATGCGCCGGCCCAGCCGGCTGGAGATGGTCTACGACCACATCGAAAAGTTGCGGGCTGCCATGCCCGACATTGCCCTGCGCACGACCTTTATCGTGGGCTACCCGGGCGAAAGTGAGGCCGAGTTCCAGGGGTTGCTGGATTTCGTACAGGCCATTGAGTTCGACAAAGTAGGCGCGTTTCCTTTCAGCCCCGAACCAGGTACACCAGCGGCCACGCTGCCAGACCAGGTCCCGGACGTGGTCAAAGACGAGCGCTATGCCCGGCTCATGGAGATCCAGCAGCCCATCAGTCTGCGCAAGAACCAAGCCCAGGTAGGCAAGCTGCTTGATATTCTGGTAGAGGGTGAGGGAGAAATCGCTGAGAGCGGGGAGCCGCTACTGTTAGGGCGCAGCTATCGGGATGCGCCGGAGGTGGACGGCCTTGTACTGGTGCCGGGTGTGGGCCGCGTGCCGGCTGGTACCATGCTCCAGGTGCATATCAACGGTGCCATGGAATATGACCTGGTTGGTGAGCCCTTGGTGGCTGAAACGTTTACGAGCCGCAAAACGGTTGAGGTAAAGCTAGAGGAGTAGCGCACGAGGAGTAGTGCACGAGGAGTAGTGCACGAGGAGTAGTGCACGAGGAGTAGTGCACGAGGAGTAG
>JACFMY010000146.1:0-932 GCA_019455155.1 Caldilineaceae bacterium | reverse complement strand
TGCACGAGGAGCAGTGCACGAGGAGTAGTGCACGAGGAGTAGTGCACGAGGAGCAGACGGCCGCGTAGCCGCTGCAACGCTGAGCTGCATCTATCCACCAGCGCCCGGCATCGTCTACCACCATCCCCGCTTTTTCTGCTGATTCTGGCGCTGTAGGTGGATCAGCTGTGCAATCTGTTGTTGCAGGGCAGCTACGGTGCCTTCCAGGGCGCGCAGCCTGCTCTCCAGGCGTTCTTTCCGTGTCTCTTCCCGGCGTTGGTATTCGGCCAGGGCCCGCTCCAGCTCCAGCATGCGGTCGCGCAGTTTGCGGTTTTCATCCTTCAGATTAAAATTGTCCTGTACGACAACCCCAACCACTTCGCGCACGGTCGACTGGCTGTTGAGCACCGACTGCTGGCTATTGGCAATCGCGCTGAGAATGTCGCCCAGGGCCTGAGGCAGCAGGGCTGTTTTGCCCTCCATGAGCTGCCGGCTCTGGTCTGCGGTAAGGGCTACCGAAGGATTGTCATCCTTCACGATACGTTTTGGTGTCAGCCGCTCGTTGATCTGATCGTCGTCAAAGCCCTGTTCCAGCAACTTTTGCACCATGATGAGGGCCGCCACATCAGCGCTGGTGAAGCGGGCCTCCTCGCCTTTGGCCTGGGCGCTTAACAGCTGGGCAAAGCGGCGCAGCCATGAGCGCAGCGTCTCGTGGGTCACCTGGAGATGGTAGGCGACCTCGGTGGTCGTATAGTAGGTTGGGTCCTTGGCGTTATACCGGTTGGTTTGCGGCTCACTCATGGATATCAAGGGCGAAATGGGGGGCGGCGCCACCTACGCCCCTATGCTGCAATCAACGGTGGGCGCTGTCAGTCAATGACGCGCCAGGTGGTGTCGACAACGCTGTCGTCCTTGGATTCCGGTTGGGAAGCATCCTGTTGCTTGCTTTCGAC
>JACFMY010000145.1 GCA_019455155.1 Caldilineaceae bacterium | reverse complement strand
CAAGACGGATCAGGGGCTTTGGGAGTTGGATTTGCTCAGCGGTTCTGTGAGGCAGCTTGTTAAGCAGATTACCAGCTACTGGTTCTTAAGGTAAAGCTTCTATCTGTTCTTCCAATGACGACCTTACATAAACGGAGAGGCATTGATTCAGGGAGATATCAATGTATATCGCCAAGCTCTATGTTCAACAAATAAGTGCAGCATGGAGGCTTGACAGACGGGAGGGGGATAATGCTAGATTGAGCATTGAACCGCCGACCCAGGCGTACTCCCAAACTACCCGATGAGCGCCCTTGATGCTCAACGTTCACTGGTTTCCTTGTTGATAACGCCTCTTGTTGTGGCAGCCTTCTCGGGTGTAAAAGGCCACGGCGCCTGGGGTTTCTGCACCACCAGCATCACCGAGCGCCAAGGTGTCGTGTACCTCCACACGCATTTGGTCGACTCCCCTACTGCGCCAGATGTAACGGCTTCCTATTACCACATGATTTCGCTGCCACGGGAGGCGTTGCCGGCAGGCGACGTCACCTTTGCCCTCGCTCTCACTCGTCATGACTATGTGAATCCGACCGGAATACAACGTGTGCTACAAACGTCGGAGGAAGAGACCGTCACCTCTGTGACTCGTTCACTGCCATGAGTTTTTGATCCAAGGAGACCCCCAATGAATCACAAACGGCTATTCCGCTATCTGGCTCTGGCGAGCGTTGCAGTGCTCACCTGCGTTCTCGTCTTCGCTGGTGTGCTTGGGCTGCGCTACGTGCCCTCCGCCATGCGACCCTCCTCGCTTGTGTCGCTGCAGGCGCTTGCGCCGGGCTCGCCGCTGCGTCCCATGTCACTTTACGGGCGATACTGCAGCAGGCGTTTACGGCTAAAGTACAACACCCGTTTTCGGCCAAAGTGCAGCAGCGGAGTGGTGAGACTCCTGTGAGAAGAGTATCCTTCCAGCCAAAACCAAAGGGGGCTGGGAGGAGCTATGCCAAACAGGAGCAAAGGGATCGTGGACATACGACAGATTCTCCATCGTCTACGCGCCGGCGACAGCCAGCGGCGCATCGCCCAAGATTTGCGCATCAACTGGCGCACGGTCAAGAAGTATGCGCAGTGGGCGCAAGCGCAAGGATTGCTTGCCGGCGAGGTGCCGCCGCCGGACGAACTACAACGACTCTTGAAAGCAACCTTCAGCGAGCCGCCACCGCCGCAAAACACGTCTTCGGTCGCGCCCTATCGAGAACGGGTCGTGCAGTGGCGCCGCGCCGGTGTGGAAGTGACGGCGATCTGGCAGCGCCTGCAAGAGCAAGGCTACACCGGCAGCTACGGCTCGGTCTACCGCTTCGTGCGCCGGTTGGAGCCACGGGAACCGAACGTGACCGTGCGGGTCGAAACCAAGCCGGGTCAGGAAGCGCAGGTGGACTTCGGCTATGCCGGTCTGCTGCTCGACCCGGCGACTGGTCAACTCCGGCGAGCGTGGGCCTTTGTGATGACCCTTTCCTGGAGCCGCCATCAGTACGTCGAGTTCGTCTGGGACCAGAAGGTCGAAACCTGGCTGTGCTGCCATGCGCACGCCTTCGCCTACTTTGGCGCTGTGCCCGCACGCATCGTCATCGACAACCTCAAGGCGGCCATCACGCGCGCCTGCTGGGACGACCCGGAAGTGCAGCATGCCTATCAAGAGTGCGCCGAGCACTACGGCTTTCTCATCGCACCCTGCCGACCGGCCACGCCGCAACACAAGGGCAAGGTCGAACAAGGCGGCGTCCACTACGTCAAACGCAATTTCCTGGCCGGGCGCGACCCGACCTCGCTCGCACAAGCCAACCAGGAGGTGCGCGCCTGGTGTGCGACGACGGCCGGGCGGCGCATCCACGGCACAACCAAGGAGCAGCCGCTGCTGCGCTTTCAGAAAATCGAACAAGCCGCGCTGCGCCCGCTGCCGACCACCGCCTACGACCTGGCGGTCTGGAAGGTAGCCAAGCTCCACCGCGACTGCCACGTCGTCTTCGAGCACGCCTACTACTCGGCTCCCTACCGGCTGGTGGAGCAATCACTGCGCATCCGCGGCGGCGCACAGACGGTGCAGATCTATACCCACACGTTTCACTTAGTCGCTACCCACGAGCGTGCTCAACAGCCCGGCCAGCGGATGACCCACCCTGCGCATCTGCCGCCGCACCTGGTGGAGGGCCTCTGCACCGACCACGCTGCTTGCCAAGCGACGGCGCAGGAGATTGGCCCGGCCACGACCCAAGTTGTCGCACAGTTGCTGGCCGATCCGGTGGTGGAGCGCCTGCCCACCACACGACGGCTACTCAAGCTGCGGATACGGCTTGTATATCTATGTTCGACACAGCAATGGCTATGTGACTCGATATGCTCACCTGAGCTCTACCGCTTTTGGAATCGGTATGTCCGGTATTTCAGTTGAAGCAGGTCAAATCATTGGTACAAGCGGCAATACTGGTTGGTCCACAGGTCCCCATCTACATCTTGAAGTCAAGAACCAAGACGGTGGCGAGACAGACCCATTCAACCCAAATCTGTGGAAAGATGGCCAGTGGGCCAATCCAAGCCGTCCGATCCCCGAGCCGGCCAATGGCGGTGAGCCTCTCAACATTCTGGTCGACGATACGACCAACAACACCGGCGGGTTCAGCAAAGGGGGCGGGGGTGGATTTCTGAACCCCTGCACCGGCGACTGCCAGGGATGGAGCTCAGCCACGGCGGGTATTGGCACCCACATGTACCATACTGCCGCCGATGGAGTCAACGCCGTCAGCCAGTGGGCGGAGTGGGATCCGCCTGGCATCCCTGACGGCGGCGCCATCTATGAAATCCTCATCCACGTGCCGGATGCCAACGCGACATCCTGGCAGGCGCCCTATGTCGTTGTACACGCCGACGGCACGGCTGTGGGTGCAGTGGATCAATACGGGTTGAACAACCAGTGGGTCAGCATCGGCGCCTACCGGATGAATCCAGGAAACTACGTCTGGACCCACGATGCAAGCGGGGAGGGATATAACCAACATTGTCCTGGAACCTATTGCAGACTTGGCGTCGATGCGGTCAAGTTCGTGCGGCGCGGGACGGTCTATCTGCCGGACATCCGGTACGCCAACGGCGGCTGGACCTCCTCGCTCATGCTGCGCAACAACGGCGGTGGATACGCCCGAACCGTCGTCAGGTTCCTCAGGGGCGATGGCTCCGTCGTCGCCATCATGCGCGAGGATGGCCGGCTACAACGGCGTCGTATTGGGACCGTAGTGAGTTCTGGGATCGCCGTGGGGGCGGCCTCACGCCATCCTATTTGACCACGTCCCGCACCACTTTGGCCACGGTTGGCGGGTGGAGCAGCATATTGGCGTAGTTGGCGTTGGCCATGGGGCAGGCACATTCCTTGCGCTTGATGCTGCCGCGCAGCCGCTCCATGGCCTGACTACGCCAGATTGGGCCAATATCATAGTTGGTTTGGCGCAGGTTGCCCACAGGCTCCGCGCGGATGCAGCAGCTCCACAGGTCGCCGTTGGGCGCAATGTGGGCGCTCGCCCAGCCGGCATAGCAGGGGATGACCTGGTCCCGCTCGTGCAACACGCGCCGGGCCAGTTGGTAGTATTGGGCGCGAAACGCCTGGGTGAAACGGGCAATGCCCCTGGCCGGCGCCTGCCTGGCCTGCTGGCTGAGAAAATCAGCAATCTCGTCGTAGTCGTCCGGCCGCGGGGTGATGCCCCAGCCGACCGTATCGAGCTCTACCCGTTCCTCGGCCACTTCGGTGATGTAGCTGTCTGGCGCCAGGAACTGCAGGCCAGCATAGATTTCTTTGAAGCGATGGGCGTTGAAGCGGCTGACCACAGTATGGACAGTGAGCACCAGATTGCTGTGCCGCTGCTGTAGCTCCTTGAGACGCTGCCAGGTTTCCATGGCGAGCGTCCAGTTGCCCTCAACCCCGCGGATATCATCGTGTTCCTCGCCGACGCCGTCCAGGCTTAAGTTGATGCCGATACTGCTATGAGGGCACTCCCGGCACATACGGTCCACCTTCTCGACCACGCGCTCGGTCAGCATGCCGTTGGTGGGGATGGTGATCACCTCGGGGCGGCAGTGCTGGTAGGCGCTGATTACCAGGTCGTCCAGGTCGCTGCGTAGAAAAGGCTCACCGCCAGTGAAGGTCATGTAAAAGGGCGTCTTGCCCAGGCTGGCAAAGACCTTGTCCCATTCTTCCAATGTGAGGTCGTCATTGGGCTTGCGCCACACATCACAGGTGCGGCACTTGCTGTTGCAGCGGTAACTCACGCTGACAACTACAGAAAAGGGCTTGACCTTGGGCCAGCCCAAGGCACGGAAGGCCCAGTAGAGAGGCAGTTTGGGTATCAGTTCAAGCACGTAGGTTCTGAAAAGCGCTCTAGTTTAATGCCAACAGACTCGGTTTCAAGCTCTTACTCGCCATCTTCCAATAGCATTTCGATGACCTCACGGAGATTTCTGCAAAGTTCATCCAAAGACTCACCTTGCGTAGGTGCGCCCGGAAAATTCGGGACATAGCCGGCATCCGGGCACTTTTCGATGATCGCCGTGTAAGCACGCATCGCGCTTCCTCCAGTCACCTCTGACAAGAAATCGAGACGTGGTCTCCCATCGTGCCGGAAGGCGGGCATGGCGGTCAAACCGCGACCTTGGCGCCTGCACTCTGTGGGGGCGCCTCCTGATCCCTGGAGCCGATGAAGAAACGCTTGACCTGGGCAAAGGTGGCGGGCAGATTCGTCCAGTTTTCTTTGAACATCATCTTTTCCCACACCCGCTCAGGCCGGTACAGATAGAAGCGCCGGTAGGCCTCGCGCCATTTCCTGATCACCAGGTCAGGATCATACCCGTCGTTCATGGTGAAACGCGCCTTCTGGTCGTGGATGGCGAAATCACCCCAGTTGTCGGCAAAGACCTGGCCGCCCGCCTTGATCTGGTCATACATAACCGTACCCGGGAAGGGTGCAGCCAACATGAAATTGGCCAGCTTCGGGTCCAGCTCCAGCGCAAGCTGAATCGTCTTCTCCATCGTCTCTTCGGTGTCCCCAGGCATGCCAAAGATAAAGAAGCCCATGGTCTGCAGGCCAGCGGCCTTGGCGTTGGCAAAGGCCGCACGCACCTGGTCCAATGTCTGGCCCTTGCGGATGACGTTGCGCAGCATGTTCTCGTCGCCGTTTTCCACACCGAAGCCCACCCGCTTGCAGCCCGCTGCCTTCATCAACTGGAACAGCTCCAGATCGGAATGGTTGACCTTCATCCCGTGTACCGTGACCCAAGGCACCGTGTGGAGTCCTTCCTCAATGAGGCGACGGCACAGCTCCTTCGCACGGGGCAGCTTGAGATTCCAAATATCGTCGGTGACGCCGATCTCTGTGGCACCCAGTCCCTTCACCAACCACTTCCATTCCTGGACAACGCTCTCGACCGAGCGCGCACGCCACGTATCTCCGGTAACGGGCTTGGAACAGAAGGTACACTTATATGGGCAGCCACGGCTCGTGAGTATCGTGAAGCTACGCGCATGCGGGTCAAGCCCATCAGTCAGCGGCTGCAGGTTCGTGTATTTGTCAATCTTGAACAGGTCGTGAGCGGGGAAAGGCAGCGCGTCGAGGTCGGGGATCATTGGGCTTTCCGGACTGGCCACGATCTCGCCAGCGCGCTTGAAATGGATGCCGGGAATCACCCCCGGCTGTCTACCCGCGGCCAGTGTATTGACCAGCTCCAGGAAGCTGTATTCCGCTTCGCCCTTGAACACATAGTCCACATACTGGTCATGGGGCGCCTGCAACGACTCCAGGGGCATGATCGTCAAATGCGGCCCCCCCAGCACGGTGGTGAGACCGCGTCGCTTGGCCAGCTGTGCCATGGCCCAGGCATCAGGGATCAGCGGTGTCGTAGCCGTGATGCCGATCAGGTCATAGGGCTGCCCTTGATCCGCTGCCTTGTCCAGGTAGTAGTCGACTCCCACATCTTCGATGGAGGCGTCGTAGATCATGACCTCGTGGCCGCCTTCCCGCAGTACCGCGGCCAGGTAGCCCAGCCCCAATGGAATGTGCTTGCGCACGCTCCATACTTTGGCTTCCGGGCTAGCGAACATTATGCGCATAGTTATATGTCCTGAAGAAAGAAACAGGTCTGACGGTGAAAAAGTGAGCTGGCGCCGCCTCTGCCAGCGTTGTCGCGGCGCCCCTTACTCCCCAATCATCCCTGTCTAGATGGCGCCTTCAGCCTCGACCGCCTTGCGTAGTCCCGTCTTTTCCTTCTTAGGGATGAAGGTGTTCAGGGCAATGCGCATGTTGCGGGGCAGATTCAGCCAGAAGTCCTTGGTCTTGACGCGGCGCATGATGGGCGAAGGCCGGAGATAGAAGTGGCGATAGGCCTTGCGGTACATCTCCTCCACCAACTCGGCCGTCATTTCACCCATTTCGTAACGAGCCTTCTGTTCGAAGAAGACGTAATCTTCCCAATCGTTGATGAGGAAGCGGCCCTGGCGTTTGACAATCTCATAGACCTTGGTGCCAGGGTAGGGCGTCATCATGGAGAAGTTGGCGATGATCGGGTCCAGCTCAATGGCAAAGTCGATGGTACGCTGCATCGTCGCGCGCGTCTCACCCGGCAGACCAATGATCATGAAGGCAATGGTCTCAAGCCCTACTTCCTTGGCATTCTTGAAGGCCTGGCGAATGGTGTCGTGGTCGACCTTCTTGTCGATACTGCGCAGAATCTCGGGGTCGCCGCTCTCAACGCCGAAGGCCGTGCGTTTGAGGCCGGCCTGCTTGAGCAGGCCCAACAGCTCCTTGGTCGCCAGATTGGCGCGGATGCCGTTGACAAAGATCCAGGGAACATGGTTGAGCTTGTTCTCAATCAGCAGGCTGGCGAGCTCCTCCAAACGCTTGACACGGATATTGGCGCTGTCGTCCAGGACCCCAATCTCCTGCGCCCCCAAATCCACCACCAGATGGCGCCACTCGGCCAGCACATTCTCCGGGCTGCGGCTGCGCCACTTGATGGGCATGATGCTCTGGCTGCAGAAGGTGCAGCGATAGGGGCAGCCGCGACTGGTCAGAATGCTGAAACTGCGCGCGCCGTCCACATGGTCGGTGGCCGGCTGCAGGTTGGTATAGCGCTCCATCTTGAAAAGATGGTACGCGGGCCACGGCAAGCTATCGAGATCGGCAATGGGCACCCGGTCTGGATTGTTGTGAATGCGGCCGTCACTGCTCTTGTAGGTGATCCCCAGACAATCCTTGAACACCTCGTTCTCGGGGTGCATGAAGGCCTGGGTCGAATAGGTGGGCTGGTCTTTCAGATATTCCTCCAGCCGGTCGCAAATCTCGATCCAGGTCTCTTCGCCCTCACCCCGCACGACGATGTCGACGTACGGCTTTTCACAGCTCTCCTCGGGGAGAACGCTCACATGTGGGCCGCCCAATACGATGAGGCAGTCGTGCACCTCCTTGATGGCGCGCGCCGTGCGCCAGGCCTGTTTCACCTGCGGCGTATTGGCGGTAATCCCAACAATATGAGGTTTGAACTCTTGGACAAAATCGCCAACCGACTGATCTTCCACGTCGGCATCAAATATCACTACCTGATCGCCACGGCGCTCACTGACCGCGCCCAGATACGCCAGACCAAGGTGGGCCGTTGTACGCGTATCGATTGGCAGACGAAACTTCGGATTAATGAGTGCGACTCGCACGTTGCTCCTCCTTCAAACTGGATGCCAGTCCAGATAGACAAGCGGCATTCTATCATGCTGGGAATAAACGGACAAAATAAGTATGAAGGATTTTATAAAAATTGCCGGATGGGAAACCATGCTTGTCTACGCGTCTTGATGCTTAGGACAATCCGTCACCGTCAATCCGCCCGTTTTCCATCCTCCCCTTCAATACACACCTACCGTCCGGTCTACCTCTTTGGCCCAAGCATCGATGCCACCTGCCATATTGAGCACGCGTGTCCAGCCCTGGTTCTGCAGCCAGACGGTCACCTGGGCGCTGCGAATGCCGTGGTGACAAAAGACGATGATGTCGGCATCTTTGTCCAGGGCCACCGGCGGCAAAGCATCCAGGTATCGTTGCGCGATCGTACTTAACGGCGCAACCACGACCCGTTCGTCGGCAATCGCGGCCAGTTGCTGCTCATTGGGCTCGCGTACATCCAGCCAGACGAATGGTTCGCCGGCATCAAGCCTGTTCTTTACTTCGTGTACGGTGATTTCGGGGGCGCCAAATGGATTGGGCATAGGGTCCCTGTCAGGAGCATGACGCTTGATCGAAGACGACTAATCGAAGACAATGCGGAAGGTTTCCTGCGTCATGCGTTGTGGAGAGTGGGCTGCCGCCGCGCGACCTGTTTGGCTACCGACTTGTGCACGACTGCCTCACGGTCATACAGGTCGGTGAGACTCACGTCAGTCAGCGCGTTGACGCCCGTGATTTCGGCAAAGTGCTCCTTCAGCAAACGCTGAATACCCAGCTTCATGGTGAGCAAGCTGATCGGACAGTCGATACAGGCGCCAAGCATCTTCAAATGTACGACGCCATCCTTATCAACTTGCAGGACTTCGACATCGCCGCCGTCACGATAGAGTGTGGGACGATAGTCGTTTAACACCTGCTGGATCCGTGCTTCCAGTGTCGTTTCTACGTAATCATCCATCGAATGGTTCTCTCCCACCGTCCCACACCCGCCACAAGACACACAGCAAGCAAGACAGTAGGTGTTCAATGCTGTTGGCCGCGAAGCGCACATCACAAGAGTCGCCCGGGCGCCAGTCTCAACGCTGGACGGCAACATCCTCACAAAGCGGGCAGATCTGGCAGATCGCCCTGGCGATTGCAGGTACGAAAGCTTAGATCGCGCAGACTCGCGGCGTGCTTCCGTCCCGATCTGCCAAACCCGCCCGCTTCACGTTGCGGTGTTGCTGGTCTATTCAAGCCTAGCTGATTAGTGATGCCCGCAGTTCTCCGGCATCTCTTCACCGGTGTGGTTCTTGGATGTGCGGAAGCTGCTGCCACAGCCGCAGGAACTGACGGCGTTGGGATTCTCGATGTGGAAACCGCCACCCATCAAATTGTCCACATAGTCGATATTTGCCCCGTCGATGTAGAAAAGGCTCGTCGGGTCCACCACCACGCGCAGCCCATGCTGTTCGTAAACCTCATCCCCTTCATGCGCGGTGTCAAAGGTCATGCCGTACTGCATGCCGCCACAGCCGCCGCCCTTGACGAACACGCGCAAGGCATGTGATTCCTTGAGACCCTTCTGATCCATGATGCCGCCCAATTTGTCAGCGGCAGATGCTGTAAGATTAATCATTGAACTTGTTCCTCCGTGTTAAGTTGAAGAGACGTAATTGGTGAAACGCCATATGCACTGGTGAGACAAGTTGGCTTACGCCGGCATATACCGCATCACGCATCACGATTCATCCACCAATCTGGTTCATCGCCCGATTATGGGCAAATACACCCTGGGCCAGGCCATGTCCCCACGGCTTGTGATATGCGCCGTCCCGCATCAACGCCCGGACTTCGTTAAACGTGGCGCCATTGCGCAACGGTGTGAGCAAGTCTACTTCATCGTCGCGCAGCAGACAGAGACGCAGCTTCCCATCCGCGGTCAGGCGTACACGGCCGCAGCCCTGACAGAAGGGCTCGGTGACACTGCTGATGAATCCCAGTGTGCCCCGTGCGCCTGGAATGCGGAAGGGGCGGCTTGGATCAACGTAGTCGTAGCCCACCTCTTCCAGCGGGCCGAAGTGGGCTTCGATGCGTGACCGCATCTCCGCGTATGACACGACATTGGTTTGCTGGAAATCGCTGATCTCGCCAAAGGGCATCATTTCGATAAAGCGGACTTCCCACTCATGATCCAATGTTAGCCGGGCCAGCTCGACCATGTCCTGATCGTCGTTGAAATGGCGCACGACCACACTGTTGAGCTTGATGGGGCGCAGGCCGGCTGCTTCGGCCGCTTCGATGCCGCGCCACACATCGTCGATGTGTCCCCACCGGGTGATGCGGTGAAACTTATCGCTGTCGAGTGTATCGATACTGATATTTACCCGTTTCAGCCCCGCAGCGGCCAGCGGCTTGGCCAGTTTGGCCAGCAACAGCGCGTTGGTGGTCATGGCCAGATCCTTGATGCCGGGTGTCTGGGCAATGCCCCGCACCAGCTCCACAATATTGGGCCGGATCGTGGGCTCGCCGCCCGTCAGCCGGATCTTGTTTACGCCCAGGCTGGCCGCTACCTGTACCAGATAAAGCAACTCCTCGTCTGTCATGAGCTCGTGCCGCGGCCGGAAATGCATCTCTTCCGGCATACAATAGACACAGCGCAGGTTGCAGGCATCGGTCAGGCTGATGCGCAAATAGTTGATACGCCGGCCATAGCTATCCAGCGTCGGCTCGATAGGCATCTCTGCAGGCAAGGGCGCGCTGGTCACGGCGCCATGTTGGTTCTGAAACAAACGGACTTCGTTGATCACATTGACCCCCAATGGTCAATTCGTGCGATAAACGCGGGTTGCGTCCGGAATGTAGCCACAGATCATAACCCGAAGCCAACGCGGTGGCAAGCATCACAGGCCAGGTGTATCGTTAGGCCTCAGGTCGCTGCGGGGGAATCGGTCGCACAGTTCGGCAGCATCCTCTTGCTCAAGGCGCTGTGTGCCTGTCACCCACTTTCAACCTGAAGGGCGCCCACGGTCAGCACAATCTGCTGCGGCGCCGGTTCGCGTATCCGGCCCCCGACCTGGTAGGTGCAGCAATGCCCGTTTTCCACGACCGATGCCGTGCGAAAACAGGGCTCGCCCAACAGCTCGTCGACCAGCATCTGATCCATGACGCACAGTTCTGCATGCTCGCCGGAAACACCGGCATAGGGGCAGTTGTGTTTGTGCAACAGATAACCGCCGCCAGCCTCACCTTCGTTGACTTCCCAGCGCGCCAGATAGCCGTGTTCGTTGAGAAAAGCCGTGATCTCCTCCAGGCGCTCTTCTAGCGGCAGCCCATGGAGCCGTTCCGGACCGGCTTCCTCGGCAATCTCATGAGCCATGGCGTGAAAGACCGCGCGCACCTGTTCGGGAGGAAGCAGTTGCTTTAGCTGCCGCACCACGCCAGCCGCCAACAACGCATAGTTATTGGGAAAGAGATCCATAGCCTCTTCGGTCAGCTGGTAAATCTGTTGGGGGCGGCCAACGTTGCCTGTGCGCTCTACACGCGCCACGCAGATTAGATTATCCCCCTGCAGAATATCCAAGTGATGGCGCACGGAGACCGGCGCCATTTCCAGGCGCTCAGCGAGGTCGGCCACGGAGGCGCCGCCGGTTTCTTTCAGGATCTCCAGGATGTGCTTGCGAACAGCATGCACGGTGCACTTCTTCCTCACGGCGCCGACAGCGCCTATCCAACAGGCTCTTTACGTACGCTGCACTATAGCACGAGCGTGCTATTTGGTCAATTGTTATAAAATAAATCAGAATTATTCCGAGAAGTTACGGGGCCCCATGGGCGTACGGGAAGAGCCCGACAACTGCGCGGCCAGCTGGACACCTTTGTCCGTAAGCAGAAATGTCGCGGCAGGGAACTTCAGATTGCTCTCGATCAGCCCATGCCGCTCCAGGTACATCACCATTGCGGCCGGCAATTCCTGGCTCGTTGCGTCGCCCAGGGCATGCAGCTGGTAGATTTTGGCGCCATCCAGATCTCGGTGCACCTGCAGGCGGCTGCCCGCCTGTAACGCGATCAGGAGCGCTTTGTGTGCATCACGTAGACGCATGGTAATGACGCCCCAAGTTTAAGGCCTATCCAAGCTCGCCGACATGCTGCTGCAGATCGCGCTGGTTGATTCTGACATATCGGTCCGGAATGATGTCAGCCATCTCGTGCTCGCTGAGCCGGATACGGAGAATTGCCAGCGCGTCTTCGGGCGACTCGCCATAGGCGAGTTTCTTTTTGCCGTTCTTCATGTCGAACAGATACATGAAGTGAGGGTTGGAAAAGCTGCTCATGATAGGTTAACCGGTTTGACAAGATGGGCCGGGCTGATAAAGGTGACTGCATGCACGGCTTCAACGCGACTGAGACATGCAATCGTATGAGCCCAGCCAGCCAATTAGCGTCTACGCCTTCACCAGGGTCCCACGATAGAGCTCAGCGCCGCGCTCGACATAGTCCATGCCCCGGTTGATCTCCTCATCGTAGTGGCCTGCCAGCAGGTCGCGGTAGAACTGGTAATCGACACCCTTGACCTTTTCGTCGTCCGGGTAGCGGTGGTAGTTGTCCATGGACATGAGGCTCTTACCCTCGGCAATGAGCTGAAAACCCAGCGCTGAGCCTGGATAGGGTGCATAGTAAGAGATGGAGGGGAAGACGCGCTACATGTGCTTGAGCATACGCATGGTCTTGAATGCGTCCTCATGCGTCTCGCCGGGAATGCCCAACATGATATTGGACCAGAACTTGGGCGGCTGCTCACCTTTGGCTTCGAGATCGTCGCCGATCCGGTTTACCAGGTCGATGGTGAAGTAGTTGTCCTCTTCCGTGCATTCCTTGTTGAGCAGGCGGAGGATGCGGTCGCTGCCGGACTCGAAACCAATGGAGATCGTGCGCCAGTTGGTCTCCCGAACCAACGCTTCAAAGAGATCGGGCCACTGGCGGACCGTATCAGCACGGCCCGCGGCCCAGTACATCCAACGCTTGGTCTTGCGCGGGTATTTCTCGATCCACTCACGCAGCCACTTGGGGTTCTGGAAGAACATGGAATCGTGAATCACGATCGAGCCGATGCCGTACTTGCGGTCCAGGTAGTTGAGCTCGTCGATGACCTGGTCCACCGGCTTGCGCCCCATGTTAGGAATGTAGGAGTTTTCGTTGCAGAAGACGCACTGCCATGGGCAGACCCGGCTGGTGATAATAGTGACAACTGGTCCTGGCCCCCAGCCGCATTCGGGCTCCAGCGGCCATTTCCACCGCCACTGGCGCTTCATGCGCCAGCCCACGGGCTTGGGCCACAGCTCGCGATCGATCATGGGCCACTCGGCCATGGATTTGGCGCCTATACCCTGTACAAGGCGGGGAAAGGACATAGGGTCTTTCACCAGGTCCAGGATCAGGTTTTCGCCAGGCCCCTGGGCGACGCGGTCAAACTCAGGGATCGCCAGCATCTCATCGGGCGCCACGGTAGCGTGCATCCCACCGGCCAATACCAGGCCATTGGGGTTGATCGCTTTGAAGAGTTGGGCAGATTTGTGGGCTACCGGAAAGGTGTAACTGCGCACATTCATGAGCAACATCTCGTACCCCTGCATTTGACGGGCGAGCTGCTCCCAGCTTGTTACTGCGCGCGTGGAGGCCAGGTCCGTCAAAATGCCGTTTTGATGCATGATGGTGCGCAGCAGGCCAAGACCGTGATCCTGCCACTGTTCGTGGGGACCGCTGGGGTGCACCAAATCACCCAGGTCACCCAGGTCCAGCCAGAGGATTTTGCTTGAGGGTGATTTCTTACCCCAAGGCCATGATATACCCACGATAGGTGCTCCTACAGTGCTATTGCGTGTCGCCGGCCAACAGGCGAGCCAGAATCCGCCAGCGCGCCAAGCGCCGGTACAGTACATGTGCCGGAGTATAGCATAGGCGCAAATCCAGTGTCAATTATTATGAAAATGATGATAAATATTGAGGCTGGTAGAAAAAGCGCGGGGTCAAGCAGGCAGGTGATGGGCTAGATACGCGACCCAGCCCATGGCAGCGCCATCACAGCGTGTAAGCATAAGGGTGGCCGCCGCCAGGCGCAAAAAGGCCGGAGTGCTGGATCGCACCCCGGCGCACACAAGAATCAGCTACGGACGGTGGCGGCGGCAGCTAGCGCCGATGGACGCGGCCGAGCCCCGAGATATTTTGGGTAACAGTAGGATTGCCTATGTACTCCACTGTGCCGGCGCCACTAATCGAAACCTCCAGCCGTTCGCTAACATTGACCACGGCGCTGCCCAGCCCGCTGATGGAAACATCAGCTATCTGGCAGGCCAGCTCTTTGGCGTCGTAGGAGCCCGCGCCGCTCATGCTGACCTTTTGC
>JACFMY010000770.1 GCA_019455155.1 Caldilineaceae bacterium | reverse complement strand
CTTCTGTACGAAATGTACTACGACACCACCGACGTCGATGAGATCTCGCTGGCAACCACTTCGAACCTGCTGACGGACGCCATCTACACGCCCTTTCTCCAAGGGCTGTTGCGCTTTGTGGAAAAGACGGCGCCGGACGTGATCATCTGCACGCAACAGTTTCCGTTGGCCGCCATCAGTTTTCTCAAGCAGCAGAGGCGGCTGAGCCAGCCACTCTATGTCGTGGTCACCGACTACATGGTGCATGCGTCGTGGATCGCGCCCCGGGTGGAGGGCTACTTTGTGGCCCACCCTCAGACCGGCTACGTTCTGCAACGCCGCAATGTGGACCCGGCGCGCATCCACGCCACGGGGATCCCCATCAAGCTGGAGGTCACCCGGCCAAAGGAGCGGGACGCCTGCTGGCGCCAGCATGAGTTGCCGCTGGACCGCCCGATCATTACCCTCTTTGGCGGCGGCATCGAGCCCAAGCGTGTGCGGCTCATGGTCGCGCGTCTCCTGGAAGAAGCCAGGGAACCGGCCTTCCTGGTGACGGTGGCGGGCCGCAACGCGGAGCTGTCCGCCGCGCTGAGCGAGCTGCGCAGCGGAGCCCAGATGGGGCTGCGCAAGCTAGGACTGATCGACTATGTGGATGATCTGGTGGTGGCCAGCGATGTGGTGATCACCAAGGCTGGCGGCCTCATCGTCAGCGAGGTATTGGCCCGGGAAACGCCCCTGGTGATCATCGACCCCATACCGGGCCAGGAGGAATGGAACGCGGACTTTGTGGCGGGCAGCGGCGCGGCTGTGCAGCTGCGGATGCCCGAGATGGTGCCGCCGGCTACCCTCAGCCTGCTTGGATCGCCCGCGCGGCTGGCGCAGATGCAACAGGCCGCCGCGGCCATGGGCCGCCCGCGCGCGGCGCTCGATATCGCCGGCTACATATTACAGCAGGTGCAGCAGGTGGGATAGGCGCCAGCGGGGCGACGGCATGGCCGTAGCGTCTTGTGCTGTCGCGTACCCTACCTGCTGCCTGGTGGCGTGGCTAGACCTCAATCACCAATGGCAACACCATGGGCCGGCGCCCGATCTCGCGGGCCGCGAAGGTACCCAGGGCATCCTTGATCTTGTTCTCCAGCACCGACGACGGCATCTTCTTCTTGATGACCTTGTTCACAGCCTCCTCGGCGCGGCGAATGAGATCCTCCTGCTCGCGCATGTAGACAAAGCCGCGGCTGATGATCTCGGGTCCGTAGATCACCTCGCCGTCGTACTCGTCCACCGCCACAATGCAGACGATGAAGCCTTCCTGGCTGAGCTGGCGCCGGTCACGCAGCACCACGCTGCCCACGTCGCCCACGCCCAGGCCATCCACGAAGACGTGGCCTGCCTCGACGCGCTCGCCCAGCCGCGCGGCGATCTCGTCGCTGGAATCAAAGCAGCCAAACTCCACGGTCTGGCCATCTTCGATGACAAAGATGTTCTCTTTGGGCATGCCCGCCTTCTGGGCCAGCCGGCTATGGAGCACAAGATGGCGATACTCGCCGTGCACCGGGATGAAGAAGCGGGGGCGGGTAAGCTCCAGCATA
>JACFMY010000769.1 GCA_019455155.1 Caldilineaceae bacterium | reverse complement strand
TCACGCGGTGTACAACAGGCGGCGCTGGAGATGGTGCCGAAGCCACCGCTCGAGCTTTCGCGTAGTGAGAGCCCGCTTCCCGGCCTCAATGCGCGTAACTATGACCCGCCCGTGCCGCCCATTGGCCCATTTGCCGTGGGCCGGGCCCTCTACCAGGCGCAGGCCGCCGCGGGTGGTGCTGGGTCGTTGCTAGGAGCCGGCATACCCCAGTTTGGCCCCACCCCTGTTCCAGTCATCGTAGGCCCTGCCTTCAACTGGAGCCAAACGGAGAATTACCTGATCTTGGGCACCGATCACCGGCCAGGCTGGACCAACTGGCGCACTGACGTGGTGATGGTCGTGGGCGTGGACCGCGCCAATAACCGGGCCGCGGTCTTCAGCATTCCCCGCGATCTCTACGTGCAGATACCCGGTTACGGCTGGGGCCGCATCAACCAGGTCGATTACCTGGGGGAGAAGGCAAATCCCGGCGGTGGGCCCGCACTCGTCTCCCAGGTGTTGGAAAAGACGCTGGGCATCTCTACCAACCACTGGGTACGCGTGCGCATGGACGGTTTCATCGACCTGGTGAACGCGGTCGGTGGTGTGACGGTCCATCTGGACTGTCCGTTCTACGAGCCCATCTTCAATTTGAGCACCAATTCCTGGGATTATTTCGCGCTGCCGCCCGGCGATGTATGGCTGGACGGGGACATGGCTTACTGGTTTGTACGGCTGCGTTACCGGGAGAGCGATATTGGACGCAACCAGCGCCAGCGCGAGTTCCTTTGGGCGCTGCGTAACCAGGTGGTCCAAACCAACCTGTTGATCCGTTTTCCCCAGCTGTATGCCGCGTTTCAGAACATGCTCACGACGGACATGAACCCGTTTGAGATTCTGGACATGCTCACGTGGGGCATTCAGCTGGATGCGGCGAATGTGCGCGCCAGCGGGCTGGCTCTGGCCGATCTGCAGTCGTATACAACTCCGCAAGGCGCGTCTGTGCTGCGCATCGCCGACCCAACGCGGGTACGGGCAGCGGTAGAGGGCATCTGGGCAGCGCCGGCCATGGTCGATTCCTACCGCAAGGATACGAGGAGCTGCCAGCCGCTGCCGGCCGGTGTGACCTATTCCACCGATAGCAGCGGCCTCGATGCCCGCAACGTGGATCTGGATGTGGAACTGCCGCCTCCGCCGGAGAATGTGGTGCCGCCGGAGAACGTGGTGGCGCCGCCGGAAGACGCTACGCCGCCGCCCGAGGTTATCGACGAGCCGGCTGCGCTGCCGATACCGACACCTACGCCGGCCCAATCTGCCTCATCGTCGATTTTCCCCACGCCTACTCCGGCGCCGGTTGGTCTTCTGCCCGGCAGCGACGGCGGGGGCTGAAACGTCTCTGCAGGGTGGCGAGTAAGGCACACTTGTCGCGCTCCTCGCCACCTTTCCCTCTAACTGATTCTTCTAGCTGATTTCCGCCAACCGCTCGCGAATCAGATCGGCGCTCGCCAGCAACCAGCGCTCGTGGCCGAATACCTGCAAGGTCAAGGTACCGTCATAACGGAAATCGCGCAGCACCTGTAGCTCATGGCGCAGGT
>JACFMY010000144.1 GCA_019455155.1 Caldilineaceae bacterium | reverse complement strand
AGCGGTAATTCGCCTCCGTTTCTACACGCAGCTCCTCCTCGCTGCGCTCTGGCACGGGCGGGTCTACCTGGAGAAGGCGCCGGAGCAATATTCGGCGTCGCTGTTTGAATTGCACTCCCATGAAGGTTTCCTGGCGTTACACGTTGACTAGAAATTATCGAATATCGGAGAATCAGAAGTAGTATAACCTGACTGCGAAGGGGAAACGAAAGGAGAGACGATGCGCGCCGTCATGTTTTGGTGGATAATCGCGTTGCTGGTGGGGCTGAGTGTGGCTGGCTGTACCACAAACAGCACTGAGATCCCCCAGGTGACCCTGCCCGATGCACGCGAGGTAAAGAGTACGGTTTGCCAGGCACTGGAAAGTGTAAAGGACACCGTACGCGGCCTTACAACCGTCAACCCCGAGACTCAGGTAAATGATATTAAGCAGCTGCGCCAGAATGTGTCTACCTGGGTCGAGGCCATCCGCCGCGCCAATACTGTCCTGCAGATGCAACAAATGAGCGAGCTTGTAACTGCCTATGACAGGCTTGGCGCCAGTATCGACCAGCTGAACGCGGACCAAAAGGTCGGCGACGCGGCGGCAGCCGTGCGCGGTGGCGCCACGGACCTAGCTGCTGCGTTGGAGCGAGCCTATGCTGTCCTGGAGTGTAGCCAGTAATCGACGGCGGATCGATCCAGTCTTGCCAACTAACGAATCATTGCTTGAGGAAAACCAATGGAGAACCAGTTCTATGTGCCGAAGCGGGCGATGGCGATCTTCGCCCATCCGGACGATATCGAGTTTGGCTGTGCGGGGACGCTTGCCCGTTGGGTTCAGGGCGGCGCCGAAGTCAGCTATGTGCTGCTCACCAGCGGCGATGTAGGAATTGCCGACACGAGCCTGACCCATGTACGCGCGGCCGAAATCCGCGAGGCCGAACAGCGCGCGGCTGCCGAGATCATCGGGGTCAAGGAAGTAGTCTTCTTGCGTGAGCCTGATGGGCTCCTGGAGAACACCCTGGCGCTGCGCAAAAAACTGGTGCGAGAGATCCGGCGTTTCAAGCCGGAGGTTGTGCTGTGCGGCGATCCTACAGCCTGGTTTGTTGACGCGACCTATGTTAACCATCCGGATCACCGTGCCGCGGCTGCGGCGGCCATTGACGCGGTCTTTCCCGCTGCGGGCCAGCCCCATGTCTTCGCAGATCTGGCAGAAGAAGGGCTGGGGGCGCACAAGGTGCGCAAGCTCTACGTCGACGGCTTCGGCAACGGCGACACGTGGGTCAATATTACCGGCACCATCGACCAGAAGATAGCAGCTCTACGCCAACATGCCAGCCAGATGCGAGATTGGGACCCCGAACCGATGCTGCGAAAGTGGGCCCAGGAATCGGCCAAGGGCAAAGAGATGCAGTACGCTGAGCAGTTTCGGGTCATTACCCTTGTCAGCGATGAGGAATATGCGCGCTTGACGGGCGGGTCTGACTAAAGATCAGCTATGGCGCCGGCAGCGGTGTTGTATGGGGAGAAGGATGCCCTTTGGCTGTCGCGCTGCCGGTGAAATGGCTGCGCTGCCTGCCCGCCTTGGAGCACGGTGATGGGGAAGATCTCTGCAGGGAAGTAGCCAGTCGTCGCGCCACTTTCCTGCAGAGATCTAACAAGCTGCGTCAGGCCAGATTGGGTCGCAGCCACCGTTCGGCTTCTTCGAGGCTCCAGCCCTTGCGCCGCGCATAGTCTTCGAGCTGGTCATGGCCGATACGGCCAACCGTGAAATATGCGGCGCCGGGATGAGAGAAATAGAAGCCGCTGACCGCGGCCGTCGGATACATGGCGAAGTGCTCGGTCAGGTGCACGCCTGTGGCCGCCTCCGCCTGAAGCAGGTCGAAGATCGTGCGTTTTTCGCTGTGATCCGGGCAGGCAGGATAGCCGGGCGCCGGGCGAATGCCCTGGTATTTCTCCTTGATCAGATCCTCACTGGAAAGATCCTCATGGGGCGCGTACCCCCAGAAATGCTTACGGACTTCCTCGTGCATGAGCTCAGCCAGGGCCTCGGCCAGCCGGTCGGCCAATACCTTGACCATGATGGCCCGGTAGTCGTCGTGCTGTGACTGGTAGTGGCGAACCAACTCGTCGACGCCCAGCCCCGCCGTGACAACGAATGCTCCCATATAATCCATCACACCGGTGTCGACGGGAGCGACGAAATCCGCCAGGCTTAGGCAAGGGCGACCCGATCCTTTGTCGACCTGCTGGCGCAACATGTGGAAGCGCCCCAGCTCTGCCGAACGGCTCTCATCGCAGTAGAGCACTACGTCGTCGCCATCCCGGTTGGCGGGCCAGAAGCCGATCACCGCGCGGGCCTCAATCTGGCTCAAGGCAATAAAGTCGCGCAGCATTTCCTGGGCGTCTTCATATAGGCGCCGCGCCTCCTCACCCTTGACAGGATCGTTGAGAATCTGGGGGAAAGCGCCCTTGAGCTCCCAGGCATGGAACAGAGGCCCCCAGTCGATCTTCTCCGCCATCCCGCCCAGGTTGACCGGAGCAAAGACCCGGGTGCCGAGCATGGCGGGGCGTACCACGGGCGCTGCCTGCCAATCGCAGGTAAAGGCACGGGCGCGGGCCTCGGCCAGCGCCAACAACGGTTTACGGCTGCGATTGTCATTGTGGTGATCGCGTAGCTTGGCATATTCGCGCTTGATCTCGTCTGCGAAGAGCGTCCGGCTCTTGGGGTTCACAAGCCTTTCCACAACGCCGACGCTGCGTGATGCGTCTGAGACGTGGACGACGGGCCCGTCGTAATGGGGATCGATCTTCACTGCAGCATGAATGCGGCTGGTGGTCGCGCCGCCGATGAGCAAGGGCTTGTCAATGCCCAGCCGTTGCATCTCGCGGGCCACATGGACCATTTCGTCCAACGAAGGGGTGATCAGGCCACTGAGCCCGATCATGTCTGCTTGTTCGCGGCGCGCGGTCTCCAGGATCTTCTCTGCCGGCACCATGACCCCCAGGTCAATGACTTCGTAGTTGTTGCAGCCCAGGACTACGCCCACGATGTTCTTGCCAATATCGTGGACATCACCTTTGACTGTGGCCAGCACGATCTTGCCGGCGGCATGGTTACCACCGTTCTGGGCCTTGGCCGCCTCAATGTACGGCTGCAGGTAGGCGACGGCCTTCTTCATAACGCGGGCGCTCTTCACAACCTGGGGCAGGAACATCTTGCCCGCGCCAAACAGGTCGCCGACGACATTCATACCATCCATCAATGGCCCTTCGATAACGGCCAATGGCTCGGCAAATTGCTGCCGCGCTTCCTCTACATCCTGCACTATATAGTCGTCGATGCCTTTGACCAGGGCGTGCGCCAGTCGCTCGCCAACGGGCAGATGGCGCCAGGCATCATCCACCACCTGTTTCTTCTTGCCTTCATCTTTGACAGTCTGGGCAAAGGCGATGAGGCGCTCGGTGGCGTCGGCCCGGCGGTTGAAGATCACATCCTCGACCATTTCTAGAAGGTCTGCGGGAATGTCCGCATAGATGGGCAGCGCACCGGCATTCACAATGCCCATGTCCATTCCGGCCTGGATGGCATGGTAGAGAAAGGCTGAGTGCATGGCTTCGCGCACGACGTTGTTGCCGCGGAAGGCAAAGGAAAGGTTGCTTACGCCGCCGCTGATCTTGCAGCCAGGCAACGCCCGCTTGATGAGGCGCGTGGCCTCGATATAATCGACGGCATAGTTGGCATGCTCTTCCATGCCTGTGCCCACGGTCAGAATATTGGGATCAAAGACGATATCCTCAGGCGGGAAGCCGATGGATTCGGTGAGCAGCCGATAGGCTCGCGTGCAGATCTCCACCCGGCGTTCCACCGTGTCGGCCTGGCCCCGTTCGTCGAAGGCCATGACAATGACGGCCGCGCCGTAGCGCCGGATGGTCTTGGCCCGCGCCTTGAACGCATCTTCGCCATCCTTGAGACTGATTGAATTGACGATAGCCTTGCCCTGGACGCATTTCAGGCCAGCTTCGATGATTGGCCATTTGGAGGAGTCGATGACGACTGGCACGCGCGCAATCTCCGGCTCGACGGCAATGAGATTCAGGAAGCGTACCATGGCGGCTTCCCCATCGAGCATGCCATCATCGAAGTTAACGTCGAGCATCTGCGCGCCGCTCTCGACCTGCTGTTTGGCGATGCGTACACCTTCATCGAAGTCGCCGGCCAGGACGAGTTTGCGGAAGCGCGCTGAGCCGGTGACATTGCAACGCTCGCCGATGTTGACGAAGTTGGTTTGGGGCGTGAGTGTCAACGGCTCAAGGCCGGAGAGTTTCGTATAAGGGGCGGCACGTGTGGGGCGGCGTGGCCGCAACTGTGCTACGGCCGCGGCGACGCGGCGGATGTGTTCGGGCGTGGTGCCACAGCAACCCCCGACTATATTGACAAAGCCGCTGCTGGCAAAGTCGTGCAGGTGGTGGGCCAGCTCGTCGGGTGTCAGGTCATATTCGCCAAACTCGTTGGGCAGACCTGCATTGGGATAGCAGCTCACGTTGGTGTCGGCAACCGAAGAGAGCGCTTCCAGGTAGGGACGCATCTGTTCGGGGCCCAGGGCGCAATTGAGCCCCACTGAAAAGGGGCGTGCGTGCATGACCGAATGCCAGAAGGCCTCTGTGGTCTGGCCCGACAGTGTGCGCCCGCTGGCGTCGGTGATGGTGCCCGAGATCATAACGGGTATGTCGCTTCCCCGTTCGGCCAGCAGCTCGTCGATGGCAAAGATGGCAGCTTTGGCGTTGAGCGTATCGAAGATGGTCTCGACTAGTAGGAGATCGGCGCCACCGTCGAGCAGACCACGGGCCTGTTCTTTGTAGGCATCCTTCAGCGCGTCGAAGGAAACATTGCGAAAGCCAGGATCGTTGGGGTCAGGCGACAAAGATGCCGTCCGGTTTGTGGGCCCTAGCGCGCCGGCTACGTAGCGCGGCTTGTCCGGCGTTTGCTCTGTAAACTCCTGGGCGACGTCACAGGCCAGCCGTGCCGCCGCGACGTTCATCTCGTAGGCGAATGCCTCCATATGGTAGTCCGCTTGGGAGATACGCTGCGCGTTGAAAGTGTTGGTTTCGATAATATCGGCCCCGGCTTCAAGGTATTGTGCGTGGATCGCACGAATCACATCGGGACGCGTAAGCGTCAGTAGGTCATTGTTTCCCTTGAGCGGGTAGGGATGGCCGGCAAAGCGCTCACCCCGGAAGTCGGCTTCTTCTAGCCGGAACTGCTGGATCAAGCTGCCCATCGCGCCGTCGAGAATCAGGATGCGCTCTTGGGCCAACTCACGAATATGCGGTCGCAGATCATTCATAGTGCCTCCATTCAAATTGCCCAGAGGATTATAGCCTCGAACGCGCTAGCAGGCACGTTGCCGGGGCGCTGGTTGTCAGAAGACAGCCCTTCTCCCCGTCAATTGGCGATAGATACCTGGCGCAGTACGTCATATAATGGCAACTGTCAAACTATTTTGTTGCTCGCTGGTAAGGAATAGACTCATGAATAGTGATCAATATACCTCCGGTGTTATCATGTTCTTCTACTGTGCATTCATCATTGGCGTAGTGGCACTGGCAATCGCAGTATGGTGGCGTATCTTTAGCAAGGCGGGCTTCTCCGGTGTGCTAGGATTACTCATGTTGGTGCCGCTGGTTAACCTATTCATGATTCTATTCCTGGCGTTTTCCGAATGGCCTATTGAGCGCGAGAACCGGGCGCTGAGAGGTAACACGTACCAGACCAGTTATCCGGAGACAGATTCAAAGTACCGGTGACCGGCAGTTAGCCGCGCGCGGCGTGTCACAAATCGACTGGGTAAGTCATACGACCGCGTATACGCTGTTATCGCTAAAACCAAAGGGAGCGGGATTCAGTTGATCCGTTCCCTTTTTTTGTGCTTTCATTTCGTGGCAATCCGCCTCTTGCGTCCAAAGTGGGCCTAAAGTGAGCAATGGATGGACTGTATTCTGAGCAAGTTGCCGGCGTACGCTTGGTCTCAGAAGCGTGCCAGGTGGGCTGGATTTCCATGATTGCACAGCTGATTTCCCACCGAGCAACGCTATAAGCATCGAGCCGGCGAAACTAGTGCGTCACCGGCGTTCTTCAATGAGCGGAGACTCTGACTGTGCCACCAACAAAAGCTCAACCAACCACTCCAAGACAAGCCCAACGTGGCGGCCGATCTAGAGAGTTGCTTGCCACCGCGCCTGGTCTCACAAGCTTGCGCGCCATCCACATTCTGCTGGCTGTGCAGACGATTGCAGTGCTGCTCACCACACTCAACCGGCTAGGGCCGTGGACGACCGGCTATGTGGCGCCGAACCAGTTTTTGCGCTGGGTCGATCTGCACAACATGCTGACCATCCCCCTGATCAGCCTCACCAGCTTCTATCTGATCAAGAAGCAATTGGAGCGTGGTGGCCCAGCAGCCGGCGCGCGCGGCATTGCGGCACATCTGGCGTTGAACCTGGTATTTGTATTGGGAATCTATGTGCTCGGCGCGAGCTATGGCGCGCACGAAGTAACCAATTATCTACACATTCGTTTTTGCCCCGAGGGTCCGGTGGACGACCTATGCCGCATTATTGTCTTCGTCGACGACGACTTTTCACACTGGGTCTTCTTCACTGGCTTTGTCATGATCAACGCCGCGCTGCTGTTGCTCCAGGCGCTCTTCCCGTACAAGTTGCATGTCGGTTTGCGGGATTTTGCCCTCTTGGTGCTCAACGGGCTGTTCATCGGGCTGGGAATCTTTGCCAACCTGGCTTTCGAGGAGATCGGCTTTGACCTGTATGTGGTGGCGTTGCTCGCGGCACTGGCCCTCTTTCTCTACTGGCGCCGGGGCAGACAGCCCCTTGTGGTCTATTATGCAACGGCGTATCTACTCGGCCTCGTGGGCACGGGCGTTGTCAAGCTCCTGGCGCCGTAATGCCAGCGGGAGCCCGTTCGCTTTCAGCTCTGGCGCCAACCTTCCAGGAAGCGGTCGAGAGCCTTGCGCTTTACCAGGCAACGCTTGACCGCTTCCTGGAAGGTGCTTTCCGCGCGGGTTACCCATGGCTGGCGCGATTGACAAGCCTGCTTTCGTTGTCTATACTCCAGGCAACCGTTCCCCGAAAGCGCACAGCGAAGGTCTTGATGTACGGTGAACCGGACCGCTGTTAGGGACAAAGAAGGCGTTCGACAGAATCGTAGTTCAGCCATCGATCAACGGCACTAGCTTGCCATACACCGGATTCAGCACTGTTTGAGGGCCCGCACGGGCCGCACAATTACACACCACCACTTGCCGATCTGTTTGCCCTGGCCGCAGCCAGGCGCTGGCTATGCTACGTTGTGTGCTCCAAACCTGTTTTCTATCCATACGATGCACGTCACGTAAAATCAAGCAGACCTTTCAGAAAGGGAGGGAAACGTGAAACGCCAAAGCACATGGTTCCTGGCAATCTCTGTGCTGTTAAGCCTCACTATCGTGCTCGCCGCGTGCGCGCCGGCAGCCGCGCCAGCGGCAGCGCCGGCGCAGGAAGGTGAGGCGGCTGCACCGGCCGCCGGCGCGGAACAGCCAGCCGCGGCTGGCGAGAAGACCATCATCTACGGTGTCTATCAGGAGCCCGAGATCCTGAATGCATTCGTCCGGACTCAAACCGTGGCCTCTGACGTGGCGGCGCTGACCGAAGAAGGGTTGGTGAGCGTTGATCCTGATGGCAACTACTACCCGGTCCTGGCCACCGAAGTGCCCAGCCTCGAGAACGGCGGTGTATCAGAAGACGGCCTGACCATCACTTATAAGCTGCGCGATGATGTGTTGTGGTCTGATGGTGAGCCGTTCACCTGCGACGACGTCCTGTTCACGTTCGAAGCAGTCACCAATCCTGAAAGCGGTGCAGTCTCGACCACAGGTTACGATCTCATGGAATCGGTTACCTGCACGGACGACTACACGGCCGTAGTTCAGTACCGCGAGTTCTATGCGCCGTTCCTAAGTCGCTTTGAAGCGATCATGCCCCGCCATGCCACCGGTGAGCCAGCCAAGATGCAGGAGTGGGAATACAACTGGATGCTTGTTGGTACAGGCCCCTTCAGAATGTCCGATTGGCGCTCGGGCGACCAGATGGTCTTTGTGAAGAACGAGCACTACCGGGATTATCCCGACGCGCCCAAGGTCGACAAGGTGATCGTGCGTATCATCCCGAGCCGTGAAGTGGGTAAGGCGCTGATTACATCAGGTGAGATCGATATCCTCTGGGACTTGACCGAGGCAGATACGCCGGAGTTTGACGAGAATCCCGCCGTTGTCGTGAATGGCCGGCCCGGGCCTGGCACCGAACGCCTTGTCCTCAATCTGGCCGATCCGGCGTTGGACGCAACGGACGATCCCATCAACAATCCGCATCCTTTGCTTGGCGACAAGCGTGTGCGCCAGGCTATCCAGTACGGCATTGACAAACAGTTCCTAGTCGATGAGCTGCTCTACGGCGCTACGACCGTAGGTAGCAACGAGTTGAGCCTTGGCTGGGCGCAGTGCCAGATCCCGGCGTCCGAGTACAACCCCGACAAGGCCATCGAGCTGCTCGAAGCGGCGGGCTTCACGGACCAAGACGGCGACGGCGTGCGCGAATGTCACGGCTGCATGTACGCGGAAGAAGGCACGCCGCTGCGTCTGAAATACCAGACCACCACCGGCAACCAGCTGCGTGAGGAATCGCAGCAGCTGATCATTGAGATGCTGGCCGACGTGGGTATCGAGCTCTACATTGAAAATGTGCCCAGCTCTGAGCTCTTCGGCAGTTGGGCAAGCGGCGCCTTCCGCAAGCATGGCCAGTACGACGTCCTCATGTATACCACCAGCGATGGCATTGACCCGCAGGAGCAGATGGAAGGGTACTTCGCCAGCTGGAACATGCCGACTGAGGCGAACGGCGGCACCGGCTTTAACTACAGTCGCTGGGTGAATGAAGAGGCTGACGCTGCCCTCCAGGCGGCCGGCGCTTCGCCCGACCTGGCGGCGCGCAAGGCAGCCTACCAGACGGTCTGTGAGAAGATCGCCGAAGATCTGCCGCACATCTATCTGTACGACCGTGCCGAGATTCATCTGTCACGCAGCAACATCAAGAACTTCAAGGTGAATCCCTGGACGCAGACCCAGACCTGGAACGCCGAGGAATGGGATAAGGAGTAGCTGTCGCTACGTGTGGTGATGAGCTTGCGGGACGAGGGGACCCTCGTCCCGCAAGCCGCAACGTCTTAGCGACTTTGTTGCCGGCACCAGCCCAGGCGGGCATGGGGCCGGTTGCTTTCGTCAGGGCCCAAAAGAGAGAGCTTCTGGTTGGAGGTGGTTTATTACCACGTATATCTTTCGCCGCATTTTGCAGGCGATCCCCCTTTTGGTTGTGATCAGTATCGTGGTGTTCAGCCTCATTTCGTTGGCGCCGGGCGGTCCCATGTCCGCGTTTGAGGAAAATCCTAACCTGACGCCGGAAGATCTGGCTCGTCTCGAGGAACAGCTCGGTCTCAACCAGCCCATACATGTGCGCTACTTTCAGTGGGCCAGCCACATCATCCAGGGTGATTGGGGGCACAGCAATGCGTCCCGCCTGCCTGTGCTCGTGGAGATCGGTGAGCGGCTGCCGAACACATTACAGCTCATGGTCACCGCATTTCTGGTAACCCTCATTGTAGCCATCCCCATTGGGATCCTGTCGGCGGTGCGCCAATATTCGGTGTTCGACCACGTTGCAACTTTCTTTGCATTTGTTGGTCAGGCAATCCCAATATTCTGGTTTGGCTTGATTCTCATTATTGTCTTTAATGTCTGGCTGAAGTATCCTGTGAGTCCCACAAAGGGGTTCGCCTTGGAGCATTTTGTCCGGTGCACCGACTGTGTGCCCCTGATGCCGGGTGGGGGGATGGCGCCGTATGGCGTCGACAATCCGAGCTTCTGGCAAAGGCTGCAGCACATGGTCTTGCCAGTCATCATGTTGGCCCTCTTTGGCGCCGGCACCTACACGCGCTACATGCGGGGGCAGATGCTCGAGGTCATGCACCTGGACTATATTCGCACGGCGCGTGCGAAAGGCTTGAACGAGCGCCGTGTGATTGCACGCCACGCTGTCAAGAATGCGCTGACGCCGGTCATTACCGTGATTGCTTTGGAGCTGCCGACTCTTTTTGGCGGCGCGCTCTTCACAGAGACGATTTTCTCGTGGCCGGGCATGGGGCGCCTCTTCTACCGCTCCGCGCAGCGCGTCGACTATCCGATGCTGATGGGTATCATTATGATCAACGCTGTATTGATCATCACGTTCAATCTATTGGCAGACATCGCGTACGCGTATCTGGATCCGCGCGTACGGTACGAATAGGACTTGGAGTTATATCACATCTATGGCGACTACGAGTGCCACAGCTAGCACGCTGGACACAGGGCAACTGCGACACGCCGAGCGCAGCTTGCGCACCATCATCTGGCGCCAGTTTCGCAGACATAAGATGGCCATGGCGGGCGTTGTTGTGCTGTCGCTGCTGGTGTTGGGTTCCCTGCTCGTCTCTGTAGTGAGTCCCTATGACCCGGAAAAGACCAGCATGCGCGAGCGGCGCCAGCCGCCGAGCATCGAGCATCCCATGGGCACGGACACACTGGGCCGTGACATGATGACGCGTATCTTATACGGGGGACGGATCTCGCTATCAGTGGGGCTGCTGGCCACTGTGTTAGGTGTCGGTCTTGGCACCCTGATCGGCGCTTTAGCAGGCTACTACGGTGGCGTGCTGGACAACGGGTTAATGCGCTTCACCGACCTCTTCATATCGCTGCCACGGATCTTTATGCTCATCGTCATGTCGCTGCTCATGCGCAGCATCGAAGTGCCGCTGTTGCGAGCGTACGGCGGCTTGGGCGGTATTGTATTGATCCTCGGCATCCTGTCGTGGACAGGCGTAGCGCGCCTGGTGCGGGGCCAGTTTCTGGGACTCAAAGAGCGAGAGTTTGTGGAAGCCGCGCGCACGATTGGGATCCGCAACTCACGCATTGTCTTCCGTCACGTACTGCCCAATACCGCGACACCCATCATTGTGGCGGCTACGTTGCTGGTGGCCGGCTCGATTATCGCCGAATCGGGTCTCAGTTTCCTTGGTTTTGGGGTTCAGCCGCCCACACCAACCTGGGGCAACATGCTCAATGCCGCCCAGGATGAAATGCGAAAGGGCAACTGGTGGATGGCCTTTTTCCCGGGGCTGATGATCTTCCTCACCGTAATCAGTATCAACTACATTGGCGATGGCCTGCGCGACGCGCTGGACCCGCGCAAACTGAACAAGTAGCTTGATGCTTGCATACGAAAATGTGCATTGGGTGCTCAGTGGCGTTGAGGCAGCGAGCATCCCGCGTCGCCTGATCATAGAAATGAAACGAGAGCAACACGACAATAGCCCCCAGGTGGGGCCTCTTTGGCGGCGCGTCTGGGAGGCGCGCTATCGTGTTCAACAGGATTCCAGAGATTGAGGCCCACATGTCGACGAAAGTGCTGAAAGAACGCGTACAGGAGTATTTGGACGAGATCGCAGACCGGCTGATTGCCATCAGCCACGACATCCACGCCAATCCGGAGCTGTCATTCGAGGAATATCGCACCATGGCGCTGTTGGCGGATACAGCCGCGGCCCACGGTTTTGAGGTGGACCGGGGAATAGCCGGGCTGCCCACGGCCTTTGTCGCCACCAGCCAGGGCGAGCAGCCAGGTCCCACCATCGCGTTCATCGCCGAATACGATGCGCTGCCCGAACTAGGCCATGCCTGTGGCCACAACATCATAGGCACCGCGGCCACGGGCGCGGCGCTAGCCTTGCAGGCCATCCGCGCGGAATTGCCCGGCACCATCAAGCTTATTGGCACGCCGGCCGAAGAGCGGGGCGGCGGCAAGGTGATCATGGTGGAGCACGGCGTCTTTGACGAGATCGACGCCGCCATGATGGTTCATCCCGGCACCAAGACCATGACGACGCGCGGGACCCTGGCATCCAACAAGGTGGATTTCGAGTTCTTCGGCCAGTCATCGCACGCTGCCGCCGCGCCGGATATGGGAATCAACGCCTTGGATGCCTGCATTTTGACCTTCAACAACATCAACGCGCTGCGCCAGCATTTGACCGACGACGTACGCATTCATGGCATCATCACCGATGGCGGCAAAGCTGCCAACATTGTGCCGGACTATGCGTCGGCCTCATTCAGTGTACGAGCGGCGACCTCGGAAAAATCGTTTGAGGTGCTCAAGAAAGTCATTCGCTGTGCCGAGGCGGCGGCCATTGCTACCGGCGCCACCGTGAAAGCCCATCATCGCACCCATTACGCCAATCGCATTGCCAATCCGACTATGGCGCAGCTGTTTGGCGAGAACGTTACCCAACTCGGCGAAGCGGTCGTGGAGCCGGAGCCCAATGAACGAATGGGGTCGAGCGACATGGGCAATGTCAGCCAGCACGTGCCGGCGATCCACCCTTATCTGCCCATAGCTGATGTGGGCACCAGCGCCCACACATCCGCGTTTGCCGAAGCTGCGGTCAGTGCGCGGGGCGATCGCGCGCTCATGCGCGCCGCCAAAGCCATGGCCATGACCGCGGTGGATCTGATAACCCAGCCTGCTTTGATGGACGCGGTGCGCCGCGATTTTGCTGCCACGGTGGATCTCAACGCCGCCTGGCGCAAGCAACGCTTCCACAGCTGAGCCGGCCAGATTATAGGCCCATGCTCCGGCCGATGACCTCTTTCATGATTTCGTTGGTGCCGCCATAGATCGGTTGCACGCGCGCGTCCAAGAAGAAGCGGGCGATGGGGTACTCCAGCATGTAACCGTAACCGCCGTGGAGCTGCACGCAGTGGTCCATGACGCGCATCTGCAGGTCCGTGGTCCACCACTTGGCCATGGCTGCTTCTTCCGCAGTCAGCTCGCCAGCATTGAGAACCTCGATACAACGGTCCACGAAAACGCGGGCGATCTCGATCTCCGTCTTCATCTCAGCCAGTTTGAAGCGTGAGTTTTGGAAGGTGCCGATGGGCTGGCCGAAGGCGGTTCGTTCCTGGCAATATTTGACTGTCATCTCCAGGGCGGCCTCGCAGGCCGCCACAGCGCCAACGGCAATATCCAGCCGCTCTTGGGGTAGTCGCTGCATCAAGTAGTAAAAGCCCTTGCCCTCCTCGCCCAAGAGATTGGTTACCGGTACCCGTACATTATCCAGAAACAGCTCGGCCGTGTCCTGCGCTTTTAAGCCCATTTTCTCAAGGTTGCGTCCCCGCGTGAAACCCTCCATGCCGCGCTCGACGACCAGCAAACTGACGCCTTTATGGCGCGCCGCCGGATCGGTTTTGACTACGGTCACCACCAGATCGCTGTTGATGCCGTTGGTGATGAAGGTCTTTTGGCCGTTGACGATGTAATGGTCTCCATTGCGGATCGCGGTCGTGCGAACGCCAGCTAGATCGCTGCCGGCCGCCGGCTCGGTCATGGCAATGGCGCCGATGAGCTCGCCGGTACACATTTTGGGTACCCAGCGCTGCTTTTGCTCCTCTGTGCCGTACAGCAGGATATAGGGCAGCACGATGCTGTTGTGAAGACCAATGCCGACGCCCGTTGCGCCTGCATACCAAAGCTCCTCGGCGATGATGGCGTTGTAGCGGTAGTCTGCGACGCCGCCACCTCCTAGGTCTTCGGGCGCCTCTATACAAAGAAAGCCTAGATCACCCGCCTTGCGCCAGAGCTCACGCGGCACAATGCCCTCCTTTTCCCATTGCTCATGGTTGGGCACGATCTCCTTCTCCACAAAGCGGCGGAAGGCGGAGCGAAACATCAGGTGTTCGTCTGTGTAGAGTGAGCGTTTCATAAGATCTCCAGAAGAATGGAGGATTGGACGGTTGATATTCGCGAACAAGAGTGCTAGCAAGAGGAGAGCGTGATAATGTGGCTGCGGGCGCCCTGGGTAGCTGAGAGCCTCTCTTCATCCTGTGTTTACCAGAATTCTTTGTTAGATGAGCCGGCCTCTATGAGCAGCGCTGGCGGCTCGAAGCGAGGACCATAGAGGGCAGCCAGCGCGCGGCAGCGCTCAACAAACCTGGCCACGCCGAAATCATTGATGAACTGCAGTGTGCCGCCCTTGAAGGGCGGAAAACCCCAGCCGAAGATGCTGCCAATGTTGGCGTCGGCCACTGAGGTTAGCACACCCTCTT
>JACFMY010000143.1:7560-14275 GCA_019455155.1 Caldilineaceae bacterium | reverse complement strand
CAGATAAGCGTGAATCAAACCAAGTTCATCGTTACGATGCTTGATAGCAATGCACAGTGCTCCCAGGTCCTCCATGGCGGCCACATACTTGGTGAAGACATTGACGGCAAGTAGCTTCCGCTTTGCACTGTCCTGCGACGATTTGATTGTCTCTTGCAAAGTCTGGGCCGCGAATAGATGACCATAGCTGCTGTAGGTACGATAATGGTCCAGGAATCGTACGATAACGGAACCGCGATCTGACCCGTCAGACAAACGTACCTCCCATGATTTTGCCGGCAACCTTAGTGAAAACCGTGCCAATCACACCTCGATCGTGACACTCCGAGATTCCCCTGTCTCCCGATCCACATATGAGAACGAAGTCAGTGAGAATTCCTTGCTGTCTATCTCATGGAGCTGCAGCCGCACGCGCAGGCGCAGCTCCAGGGCCAGCTCTAACAACAACCGGGCATCTTCTTTCTGCATCTCGCCTGAAGGAAAAACGAGTTTGGCCAGCCCGGAGAATGTGCGCACGATGCTGCGCCGGTCTCGTTCGCTCCATTCACCCTCCGGACGCGCAAACCACTGCTCCCACAGGTTGCCGTAGCTGCCCGCATGGCGTAGCTCGCGGTGGAATAGCTCAGCGATATAGTCGAGGATGAAGCCCACATGGTGCGTCAGCATCTCCGGCTTGATAGGCGGCATCTCCCATCCGGGCAGATACGCGGCCCAGCGGTCGTGGAAGGCGGTGTCGTCACTGACCGTCATGGGTAAGGGTTTGAAGAGATGATCGGCCTCCATGCCCTGGCGGGGGTCATAGTTGATGTTGCCGTTGAAGACAAAACCGGCCTCACCCGTCACTGTGATGGTGCCCCGGCTGACCTGGCCGCTTTCCATGTAGTTCTTGTAAAGATTCTTGTCATCGTCCTTGTTGAAGGTGCTGCCGGCGATTTCGTCGAAGCCGATGACGTCCTGGGAGCGGATCAGGCCCGGCGCGGACCGGCCAACCGTGGTCACGAATAGCTTGGGCACAGTCACGGCGCCGCCGGCCAGCAGCGTACCGTACGGGCTTAACTCGGTGAAGCAGAATGACTTGCCCGTCTGGCGCGGCCCCAGCTCGATCATATGATAATTGGCCTCGACCAGGGCGATCATGCGCACCAGATAGAGAAGCTTGACACGCTGCGTGAGGGCCGGATGGGCCGGCTCGTAGCCCATGGTACGGATCAAGACGTCAATCCACTGGTCTCGGGTGAACCGGGCCCGTCCCGCCCGATACTCGTCGAGATCCACCCGGCCCACCTGGACAGGTTCCAGGCGCTGGATCACAAAGGGATAGGTCTGCCCCCGGTATCGATAGCTGTCGTCGTAGTTGACTAGCACGTTACACCAGATGCCGGCCGTGAGCAGTCGATCATACTGCTCCACTGTCTTGTCATGGATATTGACATTGTGGATATTCGCCGTCACCAGGCTGGCCCAAAAGACGCCGCTGTCCAGCCGCTCGTCCAGCGTCACCTGGACCAGGTCGATGAGCCGGCGAGGTGGACGCTGGCGAATGGAGGCTTTGATCACCTCGGTTTCGTCGCCGCGGGGAATGTAGCGGGCGACCTCTTCCTGCACCAGTTCCAGCCCCTCGCGCACGGCAGTCTCATCGAAGAGATCAGCACAGTATTTACCAAGCATGAATTCCAACACATAGCTTGGAGCCTTGCTCATACCCCGCAACGTCTGCGTCAGGTCCTTGCGCATGACCAGACCGGGGAAGGCCTCGAAAAGCAGACGGTCCAATTCATCGGGCTGGAAATTGTTGCGATTGTTTTGCATAGGAGACAACTACCATCCTCCTAGTTCGATCATCAGTGTGCTGTCTACCTGGGCCAGAGGCATCTCGGTACGTGGATCCCGGGCCTGTATTAGCAGCGGCGTATTGCGTGCGGCGCTGGCGCCTTCCATGACTCGCAGAGGTACGTCGAGGTGAGGGCGCTCCCCTGTAGCAGTGACCTTTTCTGAGCGAAAGAGGATCGCCTGGGTCTTGGCGTTGCGGACCACGATCTCGACCTCACGGGGAATGTTGTCCTCGGGCAATAGACGGCTCGCTGTGATAGCCAGCGTCACTTTGGGCCGTTGGCTCAGGATGCGATCGACAGGTTCAATGCGCACGTCGACCGGCTGCGCACTCTCTGGCCACTCCACAACGATGCAGGGAATGATCCACTCCTGGAGCGACGCGCCGCCGTGAAAATAGCCTAGGCCGCCGTAGGTGCGGAAACAGGCCGCCCCGTGGGGAAACGCCGCCTTCCACTTGCCGCCAGGCGCCAGACCATGTGGACCCGATAATGGAGTCCCTGCCGGATACGCCACGGCGCGGCGTGAGGCGTAGGCTGGCTCCGGCGCAGGAAAGGGGACATGGTGCTCTTGAGTGCCCGACCAATGGATGAATCCGTGATCGGTAACGATCAGAATTCGCCGCCAGCCCTGATCGCGCAGACGTTGGATGGCGTCCAGATAGCGCTGGATGACGGATCTGCTCCCCTGAAACGCCAGCTCGTCGTCATGGCCCATGCGGTCGATGGACGCGTCGTAGATGATCAGTCGCTGGCCGTTGCCCGTTGGTTCGGGCACGTTTCCACTCAAGATCGTGGGCAGTTCTAGCACTGCCCGGGTTTTGCCTTGACCGGACCACCAATCGCGCCGGATCTGTGCAATACTCAGGTTGCCGGCGGAACCTTTGCGGCGAATCTGCCACTTGCCGTCATTCAGGCTGGCTTCAAGCTGATCCTCGTCAATGGGCAGCGCTGTCCCCATACCCAGGGCCGTGACTGAGGGCAACGGCGCCCGGGCCGGTTGAATCCAGGCGCGCGTCACACCCTCCTGATGGTTCAGCCACCCGGCAAGGCTGGCCCCCAGGTCATAACGCAGTGCATCCACAACCAGTACTGCCGTCGGCGCTGTGGAGGCCTCTAGCGCTGCCTTGAGCCACGCTCCGGCCGTGCCCAAGCGGTCGGGGAGGGGACAGCCTGCCTGCACCCAACAATCCGACCAGCGGATCGCCGTCTCTTCCCAGCGCGCCCGGTAGGCCCGGCGCAAGGGTGTAATCAGCGCAGTCAATTCGGGCGAAGTTGCCTCCAGACTACGTTCGATTTCTTCTCCAGCACAGTCCAGCTGCCAGCCGCCGCTCACATACCAGTCGATGGCATCTATAGGGGTGGCCCATGCACCGGACGGCGTGGCCGCCAGCAGATCGCGCACTGCTGCGCTGAGGCGACCCAGCTCGCCCCAGGGGACAGCCCACGGGCTACCGGCCGTGCGGTGGCCCCACAACTCGCGTGTATGGCGCTCAATGTCCGCGCCCAACGGGGCCAGGGCTTCCATGAGGTCACGGCCATCTAGCGTCGCCAGGCGGCCACAAGTCTTGGCGAAGCATGCCTTCTCAGCAGCGTGGGACAGGAAGGGGCCGTCTGTAACATCAGCAGGCGCCAGCAGGCCAGCGAGACCAGCCACTGCGTCCGCTTCGCGGATGGCATCGGGAAGCTGTTCGGACAAGCGCTGGCTGTCCACCCAACGGTTTACCAGATCCAGGGCCATGGCCCGTGCGGGGACGGGAATCACTTTATCGTGGGTCTCCGGCACGATGTGCGGCGCCATGTGGTGGGCTTGGGTCACCAATAACATGGCCAGAGCACGGCGTCGCCAGCCGGGCAAATCCTCGTCGTCGATGGCCGGCAAACCGGCCTGCTCCGCTGTCAGGTCCAGTACCAGACGGGTCTCTTCGTCAGGGGCCTGGAAGCCGGCCAATATGTCGAGTAGTTTGTTCACGTCGGGTTGCAGGCCACCGGATCCCCACTCAGCCGGGTCTTGCTGTAGGTTTTCGTACGCCAGCGCCGCCACTTCTTCGTCACTCACAGTTAAGCTGTGAGGACGCCAGCCCCACGCCATGAGCTGATCCCTCAGGGACGTGTCGTAGATCCGTTCAGCCAGTAGGGCCTGCGCCCACAGCCAGCCAAGTTCAGCTGGGGTAGCTGGAACATAAAGCACAAACGGCCGGCGGCCAGCGATACGCGCGTGCAGGTCTACGCGCGTGACTGGCCCGCCCCAAGCGGATCCCGTGCGCTCCGTGACCTCCACAAGGTCAAACTGCCCCATACGCCGGTCAGTCGCCACCCGACTGAGGAGTGGAAGCCAATGACGCTTTGGATCGCACCACACCAACCAGGCGCCGTCACCGGTCCCGAAGATCTCTGTCACCAGCGTGTGGATTCTCTTCTGCAACGTATCACCCATAGCGGGGAGTATTGTATCCTATGTAAATAATTGCACGGAAATGGATATAAGACTCAAGCAATATCCATGGATCATCATAACGCTGAACGGCACGGCGCCTACGATACCACGTCGACAATCTGCTTTGCCCAATAGCGCCGGTTGCGCTGGCGCTCTCCGATCTGGGCCAGCATTTCCTGTTCTTCCAGTTGGCGCAGCATGCGCATGGCCGTCTGGTGGGACACATCTAGTCGCGCCATCAAATCCTGCGCGGCCACCACGGGGTTCTCAAAGAGCAGGTCGACGGCTCCATGCATGCGGCCTGTGGCGCCTTGTGACAATAGACGTTCGTGCCAGTCTCGCTGCAGATCCTGCAACTGCTTGGCCCGTACGATAGCATCGATCGCCTGCGACGTGACGCCTTCCAGAAAGAATGCAATCCAGGCGCGCCAGGCGCCCTCTTGGCTAACCTGCATGAGCAAGGCGTAATACTGCTCGCGATGGCGATGGAAGTACACACTTAGGTAGAGCAACGGCGCCGGCAACAACTGCCAATGGATCATCAGCAGAATAATGAGCAGCCGGCCTATGCGGCCATTTCCGTCTAGAAACGGGTGAATCGCCTCGAACTGGTAGTGGATCAGAGCCAAGCGGAGCAGAGGCGGATAGCTCTCGTCATGCAGATAGCTCTCCAGCGCCCTCAATGCGCGCTGCATATCCTCCACTGCGGGAGGTACGAAGTCGGCCTCGTCCAGCGTACAGCCGGGCGCGCCAATCCAGTTTTGGGATCGGCGAAACTCCCCCGGCGTGGCATGCCCGCCGCGCACGCCACGCATAAGGTGTTCGTGTAACTCACGGATCAGGCGCAGGCTGATTGGCAGCGATTGGAGCCGCTGAACGCCATATTCCAGGGCGAGCACATAGTTCAGCACCTCCTGCACATCAGCCTCAGGTGTCGCAACTGGCTTCAAGCCCGGCAGCGGCAACTGTCCCGCCTCATAGGCATAGAGGTCGGCAATGTCGGCTTGCGTCCCCTCGATACGTGACGACAGCACTGCCTCGCGCCGGATGAAAGGTCTGATCAGCAAATGGGGATTGGAGATGGCGCGTCCCAAGCCGGCCAGTTCCCCCAGGGCGCGATCGGCTTCCGACAGCTTCTGGATTAGCCCCAGGTCAATGGAAAGTTCAGGTGGCAGGGGATTGGGGACGAATGTCCAGTAATCGTGGGGACGCCGGCCAGCCTTCACCAGCCGTCCCGACGGGCTATCACGAAATCGTTCAGGATTCATGGCCAACTCGTGATCCATTTCATGGCAGAAGACGGGTATCCGTCTGTGCCATCACATACCGCACTTACTCCCCCAACTCCGCGAGCACTTTCTTCCGCTTCTCCTCTAGCCGCTGACGTTCCTTTTCCCGCTCCGGCGCAAGCTCCGTCCACTTGGGGCTTTCGGGCACGGACTCGTCCATCCAGCCACAGCGGGGCAGCTTGCCCTCGCGCACCCAACGCCGCTCGTCGGAGCGCCAGCGCGCCCGGTCGGCAATGGCCTTGGGCACATCCTTCTTGGCCAGCACATCGCTGGCCAGCAGATCGGCCTGCTGGATAGGCGCAATGTTGACCCGCACGCCGTCATTGATGTCCACATGCCAGGCCTGTTCCTGGGCCCGCAATTCGGCGCGGCTTGCGGGTGGTAGGACACCATCGCCAGCCCAGCGGTCCAGAGGCTCATGCTCCAAGTACTTGTCCAGCTCTTGGCAGGCAAAACCTGCTTCCTCTACCTGGCGCAGCCTGCGGGCGAAGTCCTCCAACTCCTGGATCAGGGCCGCGGCCTGGGCCGCGGCGGTTTCATCGCCGTCGCGCCTGGCCTGGGCCAGCTCCCGCTGCGCAGGGCCCAGGAGGCGATCCACATATTGGGTACGGATGCGAGCCAGGATGTCGCTGTCAGTGGCGTGGTAATAGACCATACACTCGAAGGCGGGCGCGGCGCTCTTCTTGCGGCCTCCGGCTGCCGGATCGCTGGCGAGCTGCCAGGCAATGGGCCGTCTCTTGAACTGGCTGGCGTGGCGCTTGAAGAAGTCCCGGCGCAGCCACTCTTCCAGCGTCCGTCCCGTCAGCTCGTGGAGCAGGGCCTCGGCCTGCTGTGCGCCCAGGTCGCCGTCCACGGCGCGCAGACGAGCGCGGATGCGGTCGGCCAGGGTTTGCTCGCCTGTCAAAGGGGTGAGCGGGATGACGCCGTCCCGGTCCGCCCACGCCGGGACGGGCTCGCCGGCCTCGATCTGCTTGGGCCACCGGTGGCCGAGCAGGCGCAGCAGGATGACGGTCAGCCTGTCTTCTAGCAGCCGCCGTTCTTCCGGCTTGCAGCGCACGCCCTCGGCGCGCAGCTCTTCCAGCAGCCAGTAGACGCTGATGGGGTGGATTTGCAGCTTGACGCTCAACTCTTCCAGGAAGGTCTCGGTAGGAATTGGGATA
>JACFMY010000143.1:285-7550 GCA_019455155.1 Caldilineaceae bacterium | reverse complement strand
GGCCCCGACGACGGCGTCGTCGGGGTAGTGATCCAGTTCCTCTAGACTCAGATCTTCTTTCGTCATTCCGGGGCCAGCCTCGTAGAGGATCCGGAGATTTTCAAGAATCTGTTCCCGAGCCTCGGGTGATAGCTTCATCCGAGCGTGTTGACCCATGTATTCGGTGACATCTTTGGAGACTGGTGGCAAGTCAAATCCGTCAGGGAGGACCGGAAAAGAATCATAGCCGTTCAGCAAGGGATACCAACCTGCGGGTGTGCCGGTCTCTCTAAAGATCTGACCTGCAGCATCGCCGAGCTCGAGTGCGTCCAAATATACCGATTCTATGAACGCCTCCATTGTGCTAATCAGACTTTGAACTGGCATCAAGTATCTGGGATGCACTGGGCACATGGGCACAGTATGGGATTCAACAACACTGAATGAAAGCTTCACTGCTCGTGCGTAGGGCATCAGTAACTCAGACACTGTCTGGCTCAGTATTCTGGAGCACGATTCGGGAATCGGGATTGCTAGGAGATGCTTCGGCTCAACACCCATTTTCTGAACGCTGAGCCGCACTACATATGATGCTGTATATGTATTAAGACAAGCTAGAATTGCATAGAGATCACAGTCCGCTTGTATTCCAAAAACGCCCAGACAATTACCACTGAACGTATAGCCGCTATGCAGTCTAGCGCTCAGACAACCACGCGCCGACTGAGTCAAGAAGATTCCAAGTCCGAAGTAGTACTCCTCGTTTCTGGTTCCATTGAACATTGCGCGGTAGTTAGGGAACCATCGTACACGATCATATTCATACCCGCACCATCGCATGAATCCGCCACCGTTTGCAATGCAGGTGAAACCAGAATCCAGCATCAACTCCCAACTATATCGAATATATCTCGGAGCTTCCCCTGTGATTAGCCCTGCCACTGAAACGGCGCAATCCATAAGATTTCTCGCACTCTGGAGCGCCTTCATCAATGATAAAGGCGCCCAATAGGAGAAAGGTGACCTGTCCAACATAAGTAACGATCGTTGAGAAACATCGTAACAAAGAGACCTTAGTTGAGAAATGAGCGCCCGGCTTTTTTCGGTAGGACTAGATAGGCCAACTGCGCGGATAACGTGAATCGTGTCTTCCCCGACGGGCTTCCGATTTCTCGCGCAAAACATGGCAGTCTGTACAACTTCGCCGCTAATCTCCTCAAAGGCAAACGGACCGAGATGTCCAATTGATTCTATTTGGACCTCATGAAGCATGCCGCGAAATCTCGAGCTCCCTTGTACATCTCTCTGGCTCTGCTCTGGCAATGCACGCATAAGGTAGTACGTTCTCTGAAACATCCAGCCTTGCTGAGTAATCATGGCGATGTACCCGTTCCGCCAGCAGAACTCACGACATCGCAAAATGAACGCAGCGTATAGGTCCTGTTTACCGGCTTCGTATTTCGCTCCAATGTATGTGCGAACACAAAGGTTCATACTGGAACTATTCATATACGGAGGATTGGTGGCAACCACGGCATACTTGCGATCCAACAACTGCAGCAGATGCACACCTTCGCCGGCCTCGCGGCCCAGCAGTTGCGCGGCCACGTCGCTTTCTTTGGCCTCGCGCGCAAAACTACGGGCAATCCGTTCCAGCAGCACTCTCTTGAGTTCGTCCGGATCGTGGCGCTCCAGTTCGGCCAGCAGCCGGTTGGTGCTCTCGTCCTCGGCCAACAGACCGATCTGGCCGCCTCGGCGCTGTTTGCGAAACTCTCGAATCGCCGCGTCCAGGTGCTCTTCCGGCTTGAGCAGACTACCCAGGATGGGGGCCTGTTCCAGCGCGGCAAAGACGCCTTCCAGGATGGGCCGGTAGACGCCGTCTTCGGGGTGACGTTGCAGGTGGCGTTCCAGCGCACCCGCGTCCAAGTGGTTGGGTGTCGTGGCCAGGTTCAAGGCCGGCGGGATGTAGGGGCCGCTCCCCACGGTCTCCCAAGCGCGCAGAACCAGCGTGACTGCGGCCAGTTGGATCGCGCGCGGGTCGATGTCGATGCCGTGCAGGTGATGGGAGAGGATGCGGTCAGCGACGCTGCGCGCGTCCATGTCCGGACGTTGCTCGTGGTACATCGCAAACAACAGGTCGAAGGCCTCGCGCAGGAAGTGGCCCGACCCGCTGCATGGATCCAGGAAGGTGAGCTCGTCCAGGGTGAACGCAGGCCGGCTACTGTCGTTGTCGCGATCGTGATCGCTATCTTCGGCGTGTTCGGCCAGGATCTTTTCGCGGTCGATGTAGTATTCCCAGGTTTGGGGCAGGGTCGATTCAGGGTAGGCTTCGTGATAAGAGCGACCCAGGCTGTTCTGGAGCAGCCATTTGACCATGTACGGTTCGGTGAAGAGCTGCGTCGCCGCCGCGATCTCGGCGCGGGTCTCGACCTTGCCGCCGCTGCCCAGCTTGGCGTAGACGCGGTTCTTAGCCTCTTCCTGATAGAACTGGTAGGACCAGGAGATTGCGTCCGGGTCGGCAAAGACCTCGTCCAGCTCCGGTCTGCCCACCGCTTGCACACAGTGCAAGAGCGCGGGGATGGACGGCCGCAGCGCAGCATTGGGATCCTGCAGGTCGAAGAGCCCCGGCAAGACTTTAGCCTGGGTCCGGCAGGCATTTTCGAGGACTGCCCACCAGCCGCCATCGGGGCCCGTTGTCTGCTGCGGTTCCTCATAGCGCAATAGATAAAGGGCTTCCGAGATACCCTCGTAGGCTGGGTTGGCGCGCAGCGTCTCTTCGATCAGCCCGCGAGCCTCCAGGGCGCGCAGGGCCAACAGACGGTTGATCCATGTATATGCTGCCCGTTCCACGATTTCGGCGCGCACGGCCGGCCATTCTGCTTCGTCCACGGCCGCCAGCTGGACCTCAGCTATGCGGTGGGCTCGGACATCGTGGTCCGTCGCGTTGGGCAGGGCATCCAGGGGGGTGATCGTTCCATCGGTCCCGATGCCAATGCGCTCTAGTTCACGGTCCAGGTCACCGCGGATATGGTTGTCGCCGTCGTCCCATGCGCCATCCAGCGTATGGCGGAGATCAGTGACGAGTGAGCGAAGGAGATCTTTGTGTGCTTTCAGCATAGGGTCTGTGAAGACTGGTGTGTATTATTCGATGACAACGGTTTTGCCATCTTGCAGATAACCGGCGATGAGTTCGTGTACGCCCTCTAGCCAGTTTTTCAGCTCGTCAGGGGAACCGATCCGTACCGGCTCGGATACCAGGTCGCGCCAGGTCAAGGCTTGCTCGTTGGATAGCGGTTCCGGCATATAGCGTGCCCGTAGCTCCCGCAGCGCCGTAGGTCGGCTAGAAGTGCCCGCGCTTCGCCGAAGGACCTGGCATCCCCTTCCAGTCGCCGGCGTACCGGTTCATAGAGCTCCGACAGCGTCGCGGCCTCATTGCGGATCTCTTCCTCAGGCACACCCACCCCGCGCACGGCGTCCTCGAGTGCGGTATTGAGGGCTGAAAGCTGTGCCTGCGCCTGGCTGCGCAGCTTCTCAATCTCGGCTGTGACAGCACTCTGTGCGGCCTGGTACGATTGGCTCAACTCGTTCCAACGGTCCGGCTCGGTCAGGGTGCGTTCCCGTTCCAACGTGCGGTAGTCTCCCAGGAAGGTGCGTACCGCCGCCAGCTCCGCATTGGCGTTGACCATGCTATGGTAGAAGTCACGCATGGTGCGGAAACGGGTATCCTGCTCGCTTCGGAATTGCTCCAACTGTTGGAGCAACTGCATGAACCGGGGCAAGACCTCGCTCTGATCGCGAAAGGCCATCAGGCGCCGTTCAGCAGCCCCGATGTTGAGCAGCTCCTGGACTGTGTTCATGGCGGCCAGGAAGTCCTGGGGGACCGGACACCCGGCGGCGCTGGTCCATTCCTGGATGCTCGCCGCGCGTTGGGCCAGATCGACCAGCCGTTCGTCCAGAACACTGTTGAGGGCTGGCGCGACGATGGCGATATTGTTTGGCACGGTGAACATCTTTCGCATGGAGTCCCGGATATCCCGCAGCTCCGGAGGCGTCAACTGGCTGCGAATCCCCTGGACCCGCACGTGGCGGAAGCGGGACTCTGTAGTCAGGATACGCGCGGCTTCCTCGCTGCCGGGATCGGTGATCAGGCTGCCATTGTCAATGAAGCGGCACTCGGATTCTCGCAACAGCAGAGCCAATCCAACCTTGATGCAGTTGCCGTCCCAGCCAAAGGGCGGCGACTCGAGTTGCCGGCGCAGCTCGCCGGCACTAATGGGCTCCTGGTCCTGTTCCGCCAGTGGAAGCTTGCTGCGCAGGACGGCCAGCAGGGGATGGCCCTGGTTCAGCTCACCGTCCGCCCGGTAGACACCCAAAGCGACCAGGTCGGTGTTGCTGGTGTTGTGGCTGAGGGCCGCGCGCACGGCACTTAGTTCGTTGGTGATGCGGTGGGTCACCTCGCCAAAGCGGGGATAGATGTTGGGCAGGATCTGGCTGAGGGTGTTGACCACAGCGTCTCCCGCGCTGTCGCCTTGGGCCATTTGGTACAGCGTGCCGCGGAAGAAGATCACGCCGCCGCGCATGGACTGGCCTAACATGCGGCGCACCGCACCATACAGCTCCGGCAAATCTATCTGTCTGGACTGGCGCGCGACCTCCACCTCCCCCCCGTTGTCCCGGGCTGACTTCAAGGTCTCCGCAGTCACTTCCTGGGTCGCAGCAGCCTTCGCTAATTCGGCGCGAAAGCCCGACACTTCATCCATGCGTAAGAAGATGGCATCTGGTTGTTGGCTTGATCGCTGGCGCATGGCCCTGTCGTCGCTGATCTGAGGCTCCAGCGCGCGCTGAAATTGGCTAAAGACATGCACCGTCACTTGCGCACCCGTTGGGTTGCGCACCGTGCGCCCGTCCAGTTCGATCCGGATGGAAATCTCACGGCCCGACAAAGGCACGCGATCGAAACGAAAGGCGCTTTCGCTGTCGTAGTCCTCCGCCAGTACCTTGCTCAAGTCGAAAGACCGGCTGATCAGCTCCTCCTGGCGCGCCCGGATCTTGTCCTGGAAGGTGCGCTGTTGGGTATTGAGGAAGACATACTTGTCCCCCACCTGCTTGGCGTAGCCAGCATTCACCAACCGCTCCAGCTCAGGCTTCACGCGATTGCGCAGGCCGGAGAGCGATGCAGCCACGTCGTTCACCACGGTGCGCGTCACGTTGTCGATGGTCGTTGGGATATATTGGGCCTGGCCCAGTAAGAACAGACCATAGGCCACGCTCGAAGTGAAGGGCGTGGCGTCGTGGACCGTGTCGCCGATGCGGCGCAGGTCGGTCTTCGTCTCCACGGGCACATCGTCCTCCAGCTGCCGGTAGAGATCGGCCAACGAAACCAACCGGCCTACCGGTTCATTCAGCGGGCCGTTGCCCTCAATCAAGCCGCCTTGGACCACACCGATCATGGTACGGTTGGAGCCAGTCAACGCTTCATCTCGATTTGCAGCCTGGGCAATCCCCTTGACCACGTCCGGGATCACGCTCACCGTCCAGGGCATGTAGGGATAGAACAAGGGGAAATTGTCGTGATTTGGATGCGGGTAGACGCGTTCGGCCCGTTCCACGCTGCCCAGGTCGATGATGCTCCCGCTACGTTCGTCAAAACGACGGGTCAACTCAGCGCGCGCCGGCTGTGTCTTGCGCAGCACACGCTCCTCGACCACCTGGCTAATATCCTCATTGCTCAGCTTGCAGGGCAGGGCGAAACGTTGGATGATCTTGGCGTAGTACTCCTGCTGCACGTTCTGTTGCAGCGCCTGGATGTCACCATGGGCGGTGACAGAAACCCAGACACGCCCGCCACCCCGTTCGGCCGCAGCCTCGACCAGGGACTGAACCTGCATGGTACGGTCGTTGGGACTGCCGGCAGCAATCCACTGGCCGAGCTCGTCCAGCTGCAGCAGCAGCTTATGGCGGGTATTGTTGTCGTCGCGCGCCTCGCACCAGCGGCGCAGCCGGTCGATGACACGCCGATCGTCGACGCCGCTGCGGACGATTGCGTTGACCGCGCCTTCCACTGCGCCGGCGCTGGAGAAGCGGTCAGGCAAGAGCTCGGCAGCTGTGCGGTAGAGGCTTTCCAGATAGAACTCGGGATCGATGACGATCTCTTCCCAATCGACGCCCGCCTCATCTGCAGCTTGCTGGCGGAAAGCGCTGGTTAGCCCTTTGGCATCGATCTGGTATTCAACGGCCCAAGCAAAGGGCCAATTATGGGTATAGCCACGCTGTCCGGCGAAGAGCTTGAAAGCAATCAGGGGCAGACGATCGTCGGCGTTGGCTAGCATGGAGTGCAGATTGCCGCCCACCGCTGTTGTGGTCAAGCGACGACGTAAGACGGTGAGAAAATGCGCGATCTCGCGCCGGTCGAGGCTGTTGGCGGGTAGCCGGCTCAGGAAAAGATCGTGCACTGGCTGGCCCTGGATCTCCCCCCCTTCCAACAGCACCCCAAGTATCTTCATCAGCAGGGACTTGCCCGAACCAAAGAAACCGCTGATCCAGATCCCAATGCCCTGCTCGTTCTCTCGATCGATAGCATCCACAAAAGCGTCCAACACGCGGTGGAGATGGCGTTCCCATTGGGGAGTCACCACCAGATTGGCCAGCTCGCTGTAGACCACAGCTGGCGCCCGATCGGCCACCTTGACCACCGGCTCGATCTTCTCGCGAACACTTGTGGCAAAGATCTCACGAATCTGCATAAACCTACATCTCCTCACCGCGGTAAAAGGTCAGACGTGCATCAGGTAGGCCCAGGAAGTAGTAGGTCCGGCTTGCCTGGGGTTGATGGGTGCCGGGTACCAGCAGCACGACAGGAATGGTATGGCCGGTATGCGGGTTGCGTGGTTCGCTCTCCGCCACCGACTCCATGAGGCTGGTGGGGTTACCCAGGGGATGGAGCGCAGCGACACCCCGCAGGACAACCACGGGTCGCTTGCCTGGATCTAGATCTTCCAGGCTCGCTTCAATCTCTTTGGCCAGCCGCCGCGCCCACAGCCGCACAATGGATGTCCGGGCGTTGGCGCCCTTGACCGGGTCGTTGAGCAGCTCGGCGCGTCTCTCTTCCTGGCTGGCCAGGCTCTCGATGGTCAAGCGGACCAGATCAATGTGAATATAGTGCAGGCTGGTGCCGCTGTGCATGCGGTCATCGGCGAGCTTACGAATATATTGGTCCTTTTCCGGCGGGTACACGAAGTAGAGGTATGGACGTCCACTGCTATGGCCAATGCCGTCATAGGCTTCGT
>JACFMY010000143.1:0-275 GCA_019455155.1 Caldilineaceae bacterium | reverse complement strand
AACGTTCTTCAAGGAGATCAACGGTACCAGGCAACGTGATGGCTCCCTACTCAATCACAAATTCGGACAGGACACGTCGCGTGCGTTCCCCATCCCACAGCCAAAGCTGCCAGTCGGGATGGGACGGAATTTCGGACGCTTCGACACCCTCTGCTCTCAGCAGTCGCACCACGTGAGCTGCCACCTCATCCGGGACGATGGGCTCCACGATCTTCTTGCGCGCTTTGCCCTGCAGCAATCCATAATCACGCAAGATAGCCAGCGTAGTGCTGCCA
>JACFMY010000142.1 GCA_019455155.1 Caldilineaceae bacterium | reverse complement strand
TATCGCCAACCAGTATCGCATGCTCATCGAGGTCAAGACGCTCATGGCCTCCGGACAACGCAACAAGGATGCTATTGCTAAGCAGCTCGGCTACAAGCCCTTTCCGGTACAGAAGGCCATGGGGCTGGTCAACAGCTTTTCGTTCGATGAGCTCGCGGCGATTATGGAGCGGCTGCTGGAAGCAGATATGGCAATGAAGACCGGCGTCGACCAACAATGTGAGCTTGATATGGTGGTGGCCGACCTGACCCTGCAGCCGGAGCACCGGTCTGCTTCGACGCGGACGCGCTAGTTCCAACGCACATTCATGTTTCTATCGCACCTGTCGCTGACCCACTATCGCAACTACCGGCACCTTGAACTGGACTTCACGCAGCCGCTTACGTTGCTTCAAGGTAGCAACGCACAGGGCAAGACCAATCTGCTGGAGGCGATCTTTTTTCTGTCCACTAGCAAATCGGTACATGCCGTACAGGAACGCGAGGTGGTGGATTGGCAGGCTGGCGAGGAACCCATCCCCTACTGTCGTGTAGCCGCCCAGACACAGCTTGACGGTCGTACGCTGGAGCTGGAGATTATTCTCACGCCCCGCGGCGACGGCATCAATTTTACCAAGCAGGTCCAGATCAACGGTGTGAACAAACGCAGTATGGACCTGGTGGGGCTTATGCGGACGGTGCTGTTTTTACCCGAGGACATCAAGCTGGTGGACGGGGGGCCGGCCGAGCGGCGCCGCTACCTCGATATCGCGCTCTGCCAGATGGACGGGGCCTATTGCCGGGCGCTCTCTGCCTTTCAACGCGTGGTGACGCAGCGGAACAGTCTGCTCAAGTCGCTGCGTGAACAAGAGCTGAGTCCCACAGCGCCGGCCGCGGACGCGCAACTGGCCTTTTGGGATGAAAAGCTGGTGCAGCACGGCGCCCTGGTCATGGCGCGGCGCCACAATTTTATACGCATCCTGGAAGTGTTCGCCCGCGATCGCCATGCAGAGCTGAGCGGAGGCCAGGAACAGCTGGCGCTCAACTACTTACCTAGCTTCAATCCTGGCATGCTGGCCGATCCCGAGTTCGAGCTTTACTGTGAAGGACTGTTGCCCGAGATGGCCTTGCCTGAGCTGGAGCCGGCGCAGGTAGCGGACGCGTACCGGCGCAAGCTGGCCGCACGGCGCCGCCGGGAGATTGGGGCCGGCACGACGCTCTATGGCCCGCACCGCGACGATCTGCGCTTTCTGGCGAATGACCGCGATCTGCGTGCCTATGGCAGCCGTGGCCAGCAGCGCAGCGCCGCGCTTGCGCTCAAACTGGCCGAGGTACGTGCGATGACGGACAGCACGGCCACCGCGCCGCTCCTTTTGCTCGACGACGTCATGAGTGAGCTGGACGCCCAACGGCGCAGCACGCTCCTATCTGTGCTTGCGGATGTTCCGCAGGCCGTTGTCACGACCACCGACTGGGAGGATTTTACCCCCGAGTTCCGGCGCCGGGCGCAGCTGTTGCATGTCTCTGCGGGCACGGTCCAACCCTACCAGCAGGCAACGCAGCCCGGATGACCATACGAGCATACCGGCCCGAAACCCAGCACGAGGTGACAATGGGTAGATTTCACCTTCCAATCACAGGCACCTGATCGTCCATGTCCGGCTACCGCCTCCTTAAGCATCGCCAATATGAGCCCCTTGCAAAGGATCTGCCCGAGACGATCCGCAAGAAAGCGCTTTGGGCCCAGGTTCTGCTGGGGACGCGCGGGCGCACACCAAATGTGAAGAGCACCTCCGGCTACAACGCACGCTGGCGCCGTACGCCCGTCCAGGGGTATCACTACTATCTCTGGTGGATCCCCCTGAGCGAGAGCGAGCTGGCCGCAACGAGCAACGGCGGCCAGCGTGGCCAGACCATCCTTGTGTATGGCATCCGCCACCACGATGAGACCGACGACCCCATCAACCTGATCTCGCTTGACGAGTTCGAAGAAGTTCCCTTGCTTTCGATGGACCCGCGCTACGATGAGCAGCAGGAAGTGGGCAGGCAGCTGGCCTCCCGCCAGATTTCGCTGGCCACTGTCAAAGGGCTGCCGGGCAGCGGCAAGACGATCTCGCTGTTCTATCTGGTGCGGGACCTGCTGGGCCGCACAGACACGCAAAACGTGCTCTATGTCACCTACACGTCACGCCTCAAGCGCGCGGCCCGGGAATTCCTGTTCGCACACGATCCGGAGCTGGAGCGCAAGGTCAAGGTCCGGACGCTGACGGAGATCGAAAAGGAGCTCACAGGGCTGCCCGTGCACGTGGACCCGTTTGGCGAGCTGGCGGACTTTGAGCGCTTTCTGGAGACGCAAAGCCCCCAAACGCTGCGCACCTGGAAACGGTATCCGGCGACGCTGTATACCGAGCTGCGGGCCCATATTCTGGGACGTACCTTTCCCGTAGGCTACCAGCTCCCTGCCAGCCGCACGGCTGAGGCAACCTTCACCACAAATCAGGTTGCAGTCGACGCCTATGGATCTGCCCGCGGGCTTAGCCGTGAGGAAGCAGATCTGGCCTGGCGCCTGGCAGAAAGGCTGCGTACCGATCGCTTCTTCCTGGACCAAAAGGCGGCGTTGGCCGCGCTCGACAAGGTGCGCCAGGGCAAGCCACCGGCCTGGCTGCGCAATATCGATGCCCTTATCGTGGACGAGGTGCAGGACCTGACACTGCTGCAGATTGCCCTGCTGGCCGAGGTGGCGCGCATGCGCCTGCGCAGCCGGCCTGACCAGCCGCTGGCCGTCGCGGTGGCGGGCGACGAATCCCAGATCGTGCAGCCCAGCGGCTTCGATTGGGGCACGACCAAGGATCTGCTGCGCGAGGTGCTCGGCGCCAACCCCACCGAATTCGAATTCAGACACCAACGGCGATCGCCGCGTAACCTGGCGCGCCTCATCGATAACTCGTGGAACTTCTACGGTAATCTGCCCAAGCCACTGCGACCCAGCGCCAATCGCCAGAGCTTTGTAGACGACGCCGGCGTGGAGCTCTCTCGGGCCAAGACCCCATCCGCCCAAGAAGACGACAACGGCCGCATGCTCATCTGTGCGCTGCCCCCACAGGCTGCCGGCAACGGTGAAGGAGCGTTGCCGGTCTGGCGCGAGCTGGTCGAGGTACTGGCCGCGCTGCCTGGCCGGGCACTCATTGACCTCTCGGAGCGGGTGCTGCCAGCGCTGGCGCCAGCCGGTCCCGCGTCCGAAGCGGAAAACAAGGCCGGGGAGGTTGTCTTTCTGGCGCGGGAAATCAAGGGGTTGGAACGCAGCACCGTGCTGGTTCACGGTCTCAACGACACCTATATGCGTGCCATGCGCCTGGTGGAGGACCGCACCACGAATATCGCCCACTTTGAGGCGCGGCGCCTGATAGACGAGATGCGCGTCGCCCTGAGCCGCTCCACCGATAAGCTCGTGATCCTGGAGGCGCCCGACGCCCCTGTGCTGAAGGCGCTCGAACTGCCGGATTTGGAAGGGTATTACACCATATCCTGGGACGGCCTGCTCGAGCTGCTCCGCACTGAGGAAATGTCAGAGATCGAGGTGGTGGAAGGTTACCTGGACGAGGTGGACGATCTGCTGGAGCGCGGGCGTTGGGAACAGGCGCGGCAGCGCAATCGCCGTGCCAAGGAGTTCGCCATGCATATTGGCGACCGCGCGCTCCTGCGCGAGGCAGAGGAGCAGTACATTCAGAGCTACCTGCAAGAGGCGGAGTCGCTCCTGTCCCGGGATCGATTGCGCGAGGCCTACCAGCTCAACCGCCGCGCTTACACGCTGGCCGAGGCGCACGCGGACCCTGCCGTGCTCGACGAAGTCGACGAGCAGCGCAGCGCGGTCCGTGAGGCCGTAGCGCGGAAGGTGAACGCGGTGTTGGCGCAGGCCGCATCCCTTGCTGGCCGCGGCGATGTGGAGCAGGCGTACCAGACGGTAGGTAACGCGGGCGAGTTGCTGGCCATCATGCACGACGCCAGCCTGCAGGCAACCGTGGACGAGGCCGCCGTCGCCTATGGTTGGCTGCTGGGCCTGCGCCTGGTGAAAGGTGACGCAGATAACGCTGCGCGGCTGGTATTCCTGTTTACGGAGCTGGGCGAGGTCATGGCGCGGCAGCAGGACCGCGTGGGGACGGAACTGGCGCGGGTGGTAGCCGAACGATATCGCACACTGCCGCACCATACCCCACTTACCCCCACACAGATTGGGCAGCTGCTCGAGGCAGTGACCGCCTATCTCGAACGGCTGGGACCGTTGGAGCTGGAACATGACGCCTACGCGATTGCAGAGCAGTGGCTGGAGGAAGCTTTCCTGCAGCTAGGCAACGAAATCCAGCTGTACTACAACTGGGCGCTGGTGGCGCAGGGCCTGGCAAGCGTCACCGACTATCCGGTCCTCGACGAGCGGCTTTGGGATCTCGAGAACCGTGCGGCGCTGATCGCCGGCGACAACTGGCACACCGATTCCCGGGACGAGAGGGTGCTGCGCTTTGCCGCCTTGATCGCCGCGTACAACGAAGAAGCGGCCAAGGCTTCCCACATTTGGGAACAGCTTGGCGAGATCCAGCTGGCCGCCGACAAAGCGCGTGCCGCCGGCGATGTGGAACGGGCCTACAACCTGCTGCGCCAGAGCGGCGCACCCATTCCCGAAGAGCTGTCCATCGCCGTGAAGCTCCTGCGTCTGGCCGATCAGCTGCAGAGCAAGCACGCCCGGCTCACCGCGGCCGAGCGCCGCGCGCTGGCCGAGACCATGGACGCGCTGGCGGCCATACTGGCGGCCGGCCAGACCGGCGACAACGCCGCGACGCCGCCCGCAGACGATTCCCTCCCGAGCGTTGAAGATAGCAGCAGCGAAAGTGCCTGATAGGTTGCGGAGTTGTGATATACTCTGCCCTGCTGCGGCGCCGTTGTCGACAACTGTAGCGTGCCCGGTCCGGTCTCAAGTTTGGATGGGCGCTGCCCGCTGTATCGATCTCATTTGATGGCTTATGCGTGTTTACCTGGATCAGATTGGCTGTCGTCTCAACTTCAGTGAAATGGAAACGTTGGCCCATCGCCTGCGTACCGCGGGGCACGTCACTGTGGCCGCGCCGGAAGAGGCCCAGGTCATCGTCTTTAATAGCTGTGCGGTGACGAGCGGCGCGGAACGGGACAGCCGCAAGCGAGTTGGGCAGCTACACCGCGCCAATCCTGCCGCGCGCATTGCGGTGACAGGCTGTTGGGCGACACTGCGTCCTCGCCAGGCGGCGACTCTGCCAGGGGTGGCGTTGATCACTCAGAATGGGCAGAAGGCGCTGCTGCACACGCTATTGGAACCGTGGAGCGCTGAGTTTGATGACGCCTACGACCTGGCACGGCTGCAGCCTGATGGCGGCCCATTTGTACACCTGGAGACGGCCAGCGATCAGCGGCGGCGCACCCGCGCCTTTGTCAAGGTGCAGGATGGCTGCAACAACCGCTGTACCTTTTGTATCGTCACCGCGCTGCGCGGCGAAAGCCGGAGCCGGCCGTTGGACGATGTCGTCCGCGAGATCCAGCGCCTGGCCGATGAAGGGGTTGTGGAGGCCGTGCTGACGGGCGTTCACCTGGGCAGCTATGGCCGTGATCTGTGCGGGGATAACCCAGGACAGCGACCGGCGACTGCAAGCAGCCTTGAGCGTGCAGCGCGCACGGCCAGGCCAACGCCTGATCTCGCTGCGCTGATCGCCGCCATTCTCAGCCGTACCAACATACCCCGCCTGCGCCTGAGCAGCCTGGAGCCGTGGGAGCTGGCCGACGGCTTCTTTGACCTGTGGGCGCAGTGGCCGGACCGGCTCTGTCCCCACCTGCACCTGCCCCTGCAGGCGGGCACCGGCAGGCAGCTACGCGCCATGGCTCGCCGCTGCACGACCGCGAGCTACCGGCGCCTTGTTCAGGAAGCCCGCGCCGCAATTCCGGACCTGATCTTGACCACGGACCTCATTGCCGGCTTCCCGGGCGAGAGCGAGGCGGATTTTGAAGAGGGGCTGGCGTTTGTGGAAGAAATGCGCTTCGCTCATGCCCATATATTCCCCTTTAGCGCCCGCGAAGGAACGGCGGCGGCCCGTTACGGGGACCAGGTGCCGCGGGCGATCAAGAAGGAGCGGCTGCGGCGGCTCCAGGCGGTGGTGGAGCGAACGGGCCAGCTGGAACGCCAGCGCTTTGTTGGAGAGGTGCGCCCGGTGTTGTGGGAGGGAGATGGCAAGCCAGCACCGGACGGCACGGGACGGATCTGGTCTGGGCTGACCGATAACTATCTGCGGGTCACAGCCGTGGCGCCTGAGCCGCTCGATCTGCACAACCGGATCGTCGCGGCGCGGCTCGACGGTCTCGAAGGCGAAGTCTATCAAGGCACCCTCCTTAGCGAGATCGTCGCGCCTGACCGTGCCGCAGCGTAAGCGGCACGTTGTAGCGATCAATTTCCCGCTGGCAGTCGGGTGCGTGTTACAATACGACCCTGCTAGACGACCAGCTAGACAAGAAGCACGATGATGAGTGACCTGAATCACCAACTGGAACAGCTACACCAAGAAGCTGCCGTAGCCCTGGAGCGGGCGACGACGACATCGGAAACCGAAAGCTGGTACCATGACTACTTGGGCCGCAAAGGGAAGATGACGGCCATCCTGCGCGGTTTGGGCCAGCTGTCGGCTGAGGAGCGGCCGTTGGTGGGCAAACGCGCCAATCAGATCAAGGTCGAGCTGGAGGCGGCGCTGCAGGCGCGGCAGGCGGCCATTGCCCAGGAGGAGATGCAACGTGCGCTGTCAGCCGAGGGCATCGATGTGACCATGCCCGGCCGGCGCCCCCTTGTGGGCAAGCTTCACCCCACCAATCAGGCCATTCGCGAGATTGTCGATATCCTCGTGCAGATGGGCTTCCAGGTCTTTGATTCGCCTGAAGTGGAGACAGACGACTATAACTTCGGGCTGCTCAACTTCCCGCCGGACCATCCGGCGCGTGAGATGCAGGACACCTTTTTCGCGACGACGCCCGGCCTGGTCCTGCGCACCCATACGAGTTCAGGCCAGATTCACGCCATGCGGAAATATGCGCCGGAGCCCATTCGCGTGATTTTGCCCGGCAAGTGCTTCCGCAACGAGGATGTGACCGCGCGCGCCGAGATGATGTTCTACCAGGTGGAGGGGCTAGCCATTGGCCGCAACATCACCTTCAGCGATCTCAAGGGCACGCTGTTGAACTTCGCCAACCAGATGTACGGCGACGGGCGCCAAATCCGCTTCCGTAAGTCCTATTTCCCGTTCACGGAACCCAGCGTTGAGGTGGATGTGGACTGTGTGTTGTGTGGCGGTGACGGATGTCGCCTGTGCAAATACACGGGCTGGCTCGAGATTCTGGGCGCCGGCATGGTGCATCCCGTGGTGTTGAAAAACGGCGGCTATGACCCGGCAGTTTTCAGCGGCTTCGCGTTTGGAATGGGTATCGAGCGGCAAGCCATGAACAAGCGCGGTGTGGACGACATCCGGCTGTTCTACAGCAATGACGTGCGCTTTCTGGCACGCGCCTGAGCCGGTGCGGCTCTCCGCACGGCCAGCAAATCCAGTCTCACCCACAGCCCGCAGCGTGCGCTGCGGGCTGTGTTTATTGTTGTTGCCTCTTAAACTAGAAGCGTGCCCACAGAAAAGTTGCTGGTATTGGCGTTTACTTAGACAAATACTGTGCAAAACCATTTCATTAAGGGGTAATCATGTCAACTGACTACTTGGACACACAACGTCTCGGCGCGCCGGCCGGCAATGCTGGCGATGTCATGCGCCAGATCACGGTGTTGGTCGTCACAGTGGGGACGATTCTCGTCAATTACCTGGCCGTGACGCTGCCGCTCAACGGGCTCACTACCGGGGAGATCTCGGACCGCTTTCCCGTCTTGTTCACGCCTGCAGGCTACGTCTTTTCGATCTGGAGCGTGATCTACCTGGGACTGCTGGCCTACGCCCTCTACCAGGCACTGCCAGGAGAGCGCGCCAACTCGCGTCTGCGCGAGATCGGCTGGCTCTATGTCGCCAGTGGCCTGGCCAATTCGGTCTGGATTGTGCTCTGGCATAACCTGCAGATAGGCTGGAGCGTTGTGGCCATGCTCCTGTTACTGGCTAGCCTGAGCCTGATCTACGTGCGCCTGCGGCAGGAACGGACGGAGGTATCTTCTGGCGAATGGTGGACAACGCATCTCGTCTTCAGCATTTATTTGGGGTGGATCACCGTGGCGACGGTGGCCAATGTGACGATCCTGCTCTATGACGCAGGTTGGAACGGCTTTGGAATAGCTCCCGAACTGTGGGCGGTCATCATGCTCATGGTAGCGTCCGGTTTGGGCGCCTATTTTGCGCTGCGCCGGCATGACATTGTCTATGTGGCGGTGCTGATCTGGGCGCTGATCGGCATTGCCGTCAAGCACAGCGCCGTGCCCTCTGTGCCGTGGGCCGCGTCAGGGTTGGCGCTTGTGCTGGCAATTTGCGCCGTCGCCGGCTGGCTGCGCCGTCCCGGCAATGGGCCGCAGCCAACGCGCCAAGGCGCCTAATGGCGCAGAAACAAGTCAACGAAACCTGGCGGTTGCCGCACGCGCGGTGCCGCAACGAAGTGAACGAGGCGGCCCAGCATGGCGAAACAGGTCATAGTCATTGGCGGTGGATTTGGGGGACTCAGCGCGGCCTGCCGTCTTGCGGCGCGCGGCTTTGAGGTGTCGCTCTTCGAACAGCGTGACAAGCTCGGCGGTCGCGCCTATGTCTTCGAAAAGGACGGCTTTACGTTTGACAGCGGTCCTACAGTGATTACGGCGCCCTGGCTCTTCGATGAAATCTGGGAGCTGGCTGGCCGGGACCGTGAGCAGTACTTCAAGTTTGTGCAGCTCGACCCCTTCTACAAGATCTTCGATCACAACGGGCGAGCGTTCAGCTACAACGGCGATCACAGCTACATTCTCAGCCAGATTGACCAGTGGAATCCCGCGGACAAGGAGGGCTACACCCGGTTCATGGCGGCCACCAAGGAGATCTTTGAGGCCGGCATGGCGCTGATCGACAAGCCTTTCCTCCACTTTGTGGACATGTTGCGGGTGGCGCCGGCCCTGGTGCGTCTGGAGTCATACCGGAGCGTCTACGGGTATGTGGGCAAATACATCGAGGACGAATTCCTGCGCCGTTGCTTTTCCTTTCATCCTCTGCTCATTGGCGGCAACCCGCTGGACGCGCCGTCGCTCTACGTTCTGATCCACTACCTGGAGCGGCAGTGGGGTATTCACTATGCCGTGGGCGGTACGGGCGCCATTGTGCAGGCCTTCGGCCGGCTCATGGGCGAGCTGGGCGTCAACGTACATCTGAACAGCGCGGTACAGGAAATCCTGGTGGAGGGCAAGCGCGTCACCGGTGTGCGCCTGGCCAACGGTGAGGTGCACGCGGCCGACGCCGTTATCTCCAATGGCGATGTCGCATGGACCTATCTCCATCTGATTCGGGCGCGCTTCCGGCGCAAAAACAGCGACCGTTGGGTGAAACGCAAGCGCTACGGCATGTCGCTCTTTGTCATCTACTTCGGCACAAAGCGTCGCTACAGCGAGGAGACGCCATTGGCCCATCACAATATCATTCTGAGCGAACGGTACAGGGGGATGCTGCGCGAGATATTTGCCAACGAGGAGCTGCCTGAAGATTTCTCCCTCTACCTCCACATGCCGACCAAGAGCGATCCAAGCCTGGCGCCAGAAGGCGGCGAGACCTTTTATGTGCTGTCGCCCGTGCCGCATCTGGGCGCCAACATCGACTGGGCAGAACGGGCCAAGCCCTATCGTGATGCCATCATGCGCTTTCTGGAAGAGAACTACCTGCCCGATCTCCAGGACAACATCGTAGTCGAGCACCACATTGATCCCCGCTATTTTCAGGGCGCGCTCAGCAGCTATCTGGGCGCGGCCTTTTCCGTGGAGCCGACGCTCTTCCAGTCGGCGTGGTTTCGCCCGCACAATCGATCGGAGGACTTCGAAAACCTCTACTTTGTGGGCGCGGGTACCCACCCTGGCGCCGGGCTGCCAGGGGTGTTATCATCGGCAAAGATCGTAGAGGATCTGCTGTGCGCCGGTGAGGCAGCGGCGTAAGGCGCGGGCTCAGAAGAGGCTGACCAGCACGGCAATCGCGAGCAATGCGCCGGCCACACCGAGCAACACCCGGTTTTGGTGCAGGACTTCGCCCCAGCTTGGCTGCATGGTATGGATGGGATGCAGGATGGGCGAAGAGGGGATCGGTTGCAAGGCGCGAATATCTGACCCAACGAGCAGGTCCCGGAACTCCCGCGCGGAGACGGGCCGCTCGTTGGGGTGCATGGAGAGGGACATGAAGATCGCCCGCTCTACGCGCGGGGAGATGTTGCTGTTGATTTGGCGCATGGAGATCAGCGCGCCGGGCCGGAGGAAGCGCTCTTTTGCATCGACCGGCGGCTGGCCGCAGAGCAGGTGATACAGCGTCGCGCCCAGCGCGTAGACGTCACTGCGCGCGTCGGTGAAACCGGTATCCCCTCCATATTGCTCCAGGGGCGTATAGGCGACCGTACCGCGTCCCTGCACGACTGTCACCGTACGGCTGTCATTGGGCTGGAGCACCTTGACGAGACCGAAATCGACTAGTTTAACGGTGCCGCGCGGCGTGACTTTGATGTTGCTCGGCTTAATATCGCGATGCACGACCGGTGGATCCTGGCTGTGCATATACTCGAGCGCATCCAGCAGCTGTGCGGCCCAGCCCAGCACCTGAGGCTCTTTGAGGAATTCGCCCCGCCGTTGGGCCTCCTGGAGAATCTCCTGCAGATCTCGACCCTCCACAAAATCCATAACCAGATATTCCCGGCCCGCGGTGGAGAAATAATCTGAGACCTTGGGGAGGTTGGGGTGGTCGAGGCGGGCCAGCGTGCTGGCCTCGACGCGAAACTGCTCTGCGATCTGCGCCAGCTCTTCGGCTGACGCGGTCTTTTCTGAGAGGGCCGGCAGAATCTCCTTTACCGCGCAGACACGGCCTTCCAAGCGCAGGTCACTGGCCCTATAGACGGCGCCCATGCCGCCCTGGCCGACAAGCTCTTGGATCTCATAGCGTCTACGCAGGACAGTGCCTGGTTCAAGGATATTGTGCACGTTGACCTACTGGTAGCGGACCGGATCGTTTTTGTGCATGGATAACTTTGGTATAATAGCCGTGCAACTGTCCGGTCACTCATAACATCTGTTCAGCCTAATGATTATGCGCGACCGCAAGGGTGCTGTCAATCCAGGACGTCTCCATTCTTGACTGTCCAGGCTCTCTCGACTATGTTGAGCATCCTGCTGGCTACATCCGTCGTTGTCGTATGGTAGTCAGAGCGTAACAGGGCTCTTGACGATTTTGACCAAACAGGGGATCCCGATGTCCATTGACCCAAATCAGGATTCAACTGCCACCAATCAGGCCGAAACTGGTGCAAAACCTCGTGAAAGCGCGATGCTCGTGCTGCAGCGTGGCGCTGAGACCGGCCGCCGCTGGCCGTTGGATCGCACCCGCCCGCTAACCATAGGCCGGAGCGAAGATTGTGACATTCACCTGCCCGACCGCCAGGTGAGCCGCTTCCATGCCCGCATTGCCTGGACAGGTGACAGCTTCCAGGTTGTGGATCTGGACAGCAAGAATGGTACCCATGTCAATGGGCAAGAGGTGCGGGGGGAACCGGTGCCGTTACGCGACGGCGACGAGATTCAGGTTGCGCTGCGTTTCAAGCTGGCGTTTGTCGATGCTGGTGCGACTGCTCCTCTGACACTGGACAGCGACAAGCGCGGCCTGCGGCTGGACAAGGAGACGCGCCAGGTATGGGCGAACGGCATTCTCATTGATCCGCCCCTCAGCCTACACCAGTATCGCCTGCTGGAAGCGCTGTGGGATTCGGGCGGCAGTGTCGTCACCCGCGAGCAGATCATCGAGGCGGTATGGCCCGAGGCGGCCAGTGAAGGCGTCAGCGAACAGGCAATCGACGCGCTGGTACGCCGGCTGCGCGAGCGGATCGAAGAGTGTGACGACGAATTCAAGTACATTGTAACCGTGCGCGGGCACGGTTTTCGCCTGGAAAACAGATGAATTGGCTGCCTCCTCTGGGGCTCTATGTACACATTCCATTCTGCGAGCGCAAGTGCCCATACTGCGACTTCAACACCTACGCTGGTCTCGAGTCGCTCTTTGATGACACAGTCGATGCGTTGTGCGCTGAGATGGCGCGCTGGCGCGCGGCTCTGGCCACGCGGCCAGTGGCCACGGTCTTCATTGGGGGCGGCACCCCAACCGTACTGAAGCCTCACCAGTTGGAGCGGCTCTTTACGTCCCTGCACCGCAATTTTCGCCTGGCAGCTGGCTGCGAGATCACATGCGAAGCAAACCCGGGTACAGTGGACCGGGCCAAGTTTGGCGTGCTGCGCGCCTTAGGGGTTACCCGGCTGAGCATGGGTGTCCAGAGCTTTCAGCCGGATGAGCTGCGTTTCCTGGGCCGCATTCATACCGTGGAGGATGTCCAGCTGGCTTTTGCGGCGGCTCGTGAGGCCGGCTTCGACAATATCAACCTGGACTTCATCTTTGGCCTGCCGCACCACTCTGTGGAACAATGGACCTATACACTGGATCAAGCGTTGGCATTGGCGCCCGAGCATCTGAGCCTGTACAGTCTCATCGTGGAGCCCAATACACCGCTCTACCATTGGGTCCAGAGTGGCCAGGTAGAGGCGCCCGACGACGATGTGGCGGCTGATCTGTACGAGGAGGCCATGGCGCGGCTACCGGCTGCCGGATACGTGCAATACGAGGTGTCCAACTGGGCGCGCAAGGATGGGCCGGCCGCGCCGGATCATGACGCCGCCTCCGAACCAGCCTACGCCTGCCGCCACAATCTGATTTACTGGCGCAACGAGGATTGGCTCGGCATTGGGCCGGGGGCGCACAGCCATCTGCGGCTGCCCGGCGACGATGGCTTTTGGCTCGAGCGCAGGTGGGGCAACCGCAAGTCCGTGCCAGGGTACGTCAAGCGCATGCGTGACGGGGAGAGTGTCGAAGGGTTCAACGAGACGATTGGCGCCCGGCTGGCCATGGGTGAAACGATGATGTTGGGGCTCCGTCTCTTGCAGGAAGGCGTACCTTTTGACCGTTTCGAACGGCTGCATCACGCTGCATTGGTTCAGGTCTTTGCGGAGGAGCTGGCGGAGCTCGAGGCGGCAGGGCTCATCCAAATCGATACATCGCACGTTTGCCTGACTCATGCCGGGCTACTATTTGGCAACCGGGTCTTTTCCCGTTTTCTTCCTGATTGAATCGAACGCGAAAGGCAACTCAGCATGGCGCGAGCGCTCTATCCTGGCACCTTTGATCCAATTCACAACGGGCATATTGATATAGCTGTCCGCGCTAGTGAGCTGTTCGACGAAGTCATCCTGGCCATATATGACGCGCCGCCGAAAAAGCTGCTCTTTAGCACCGACGCGCGCTTTGAGCTGGCCCGTCAGGCCCTGGAACACGTGCCCAACGTTAGCATCGTTACCTATACGGGACTAACGGTTGAATGTGCGCGTGACTATAAGGTGGACGTTATCGTACGTGGGCTGCGAAACGTGGCCGATTTTGAATATGAGCAACAGATCGGTTGGGCAAATAGCAATCTGGCGCCCGAAATTGAGCTGTGCTGCCTGTTCTGCAGTAACGAGTACGCGTACCTGAGCGCGACGATCCTCAAAGAGGTCGCTAGCCTGGGAGGCGATTGCTCCGCCTGGGCGCCGCCCCACGTGTTGGAGGCGTTGAGCGCCAAGCTGGATCGTCCTATCTACAGCGGCACACCCAAGATCTATCTGCGCCACGAAGACAAACTGGTCCATCGCGATTGAAGAACGACCGCGCATGACGCGCGGCGAAACTGTGTCCGGCCACCTGGGGCCAATGGCAGCGGTCACACAACATGCCCACTTAGTGGTCAACCTGTGGAGGTGCCCTATCGCCATCTTGCAGATTATCGACCAGTTAGACGCCCTGCTAGAGAATAGCAGGCGGATGCCCATGTCTTCGCTCCGTATGGTGGAATACAGCCAGTTCAAGCAGGCCATTGAGCGTCTGCGTGTGAACGTGCCCAGCTCCATTATGGAGAGCGAACGCATGTTGCAGGAGCGTGACCGTATCCTGGAAGCGGCAGAAGCTGAAGCCGTGCGCATTGTGGAGCAGGCCAAGCGCCGTGCCAACGACATCATTAGCCATGATGCGATGGTCTCGGCCGCGCGGCAGGAAGCAGAACGGATCATCGTCGACGCCCAGGAGATGGTCCGGGACCGCCGCGATGAAGCCGACCGCTATGCTGCCC
>JACFMY010000141.1 GCA_019455155.1 Caldilineaceae bacterium | reverse complement strand
TTTGAAGATGGTCCACTCGCCGTCGGTACAGCAGACACCCTGCCCAAAGGTACCGTAGAGCAACGCATCGCGGTGATGGGTGGTTGCGCCTGAAATGAGGGGCAGCAGACTGCGGCTATGCGTGCGCTCCGGCGCCGGTACACCGGCCGTCTCCAACACAGTGGCAAAGAGATCCACTGTCGAGGTCAGGGCAGAGCGCGCGCGACCATTGCCGGGATAGGCTGGGTGCCACACAAACAGCGGTATATTGGCGTGGCTATCGTAGTGCGGATACTGCTTACCGTAGGTACGCCGCTCTCCCAGGTCGTGGCCGTGGTCGGTCGTGACAAGCACCACTGTGTTCTCCCACAAAGCCAGATCGTCGAGGGCGGCAAGCAGCTCGCCAAACCAGCGATCCACCATAGTGAGCTTGCCAGCATATTGGGCGCGAATAAAGTTGAGCTCGTCCGGCGTTGCTACATCCATGAACTGCGCCAGGCGGTCCACGTCCTGGTAGGGTGGCCAGAGTGTGAAACGGTCACGCGCGGCGCCGTCGCCGTACATGGACGCGTACGGCTCGGGCACGTGAAAGGGTTCGTGGACATCAAACGATTCAACCTGGAGGAAAAAGGGAGCTGACGCACTGGCATTGGCGCGCAACCAGCGCACAGCGCCGGTCATGACCTTGGCAGGAAAGAAATCTCCCTCGTCCCGGAACTCCCTGACATTGCCATAGTAGCGGCGCCCGAGTCCTGGGCGCCACCGTTCGATATTCTGCACCCAGCGGGGCAGCTTCTCGTCTGGCGGCGCCGGCGGCTTCCAGAAATCGATCTCGTGGCCGCGCACGGTCTCGGCGCTTTGAAAAGCCTGGAGATAGCCGTTGGCAGCCTCTTCCCAGTAGTGATAATGGTCGGTGACGATAGCTGTCGTATAGCCACTTGCCTCGAGCAGCCGCGGGCCCCGGGCGTCGAAGGGCTCAAGTGGACCCCAGGGCCGCCACATCATCTCCTTGAAGCCGGCAAAGATCTCGCGGCGGGCAGGCATGCAGGGCAGGCTGCCCACAAAATGATTGTCCATGCGCCAGGCCCGCCGCGCAAAGGCCGTGAGATTTGGCGTCTGGATGTAGCCCGGCGCGTAGGCTGCAAGGTGATGCCGGTTGAGGCTGTCAATGAGCACGAGGATGATATTGGGCAGGTTGTTGCCATTCTCGATCGGTTGCATAGGTCACTCTATTCGTTTGTGAAATGGTTCAGCGCGGTGGGCAGGCCCAGGTCATTTAACGGCGCCGGCGGCAAGACCTGATACCAGCTGGCGCTGCAGAAACAGGAAGATGATCAGCGTGGGCAGCGTGGCAATCACCGACGCGCTCATAACCAGGTCCCATTGGGTCGTGTACTGGCCGAACAGGTTGGCCAGACCGATTGGGATCGTCTTCAGGTCATTGCTCGTAATCAAGGTCAGCGCGAAGAGAAAGTCGTTCCATGCCTGCACAAAGGCGTAGATCGCGGTGGCGGCGATGCCGGGCCAGGCAATAGGCAGCACGACGCGGCTGATAACCCCAAGCGTAGAACAGCCATCCAGGATCGCGGCTTCGTCCAGCTCCCGCGGCACGCTGTCAAGATAGCCCAGGAGCATATAGACGCAAAACGGGATCGTAATGGCGATATAGGTGATTGTCAGCCCAATGAGATTGTTTACCAGGCCGATGCGGAAAAAGATGAAGTAGATGGGGGTCGTCAGCACGATAAAGGGGAACAGCTGCAGGAATACGACGACAATCAGCAACGTATAGCGAAAGCGAAAGGTACGCCGCGAAAAACCGTACGCCGCGACAAACGACACAGCCACGGCCAACACTGTGGCGGGCAGCGCAACGACAATGCTGTTACGGATGAAGATCGCAAAACCGGACGCAAAGACCGCCTGATAGCTGGCAAAGCTCACAGTCTGGGGAAGCAGCTGGAAGGTATCAGAAAAGAGCGCTGACGACGGGCGCAGCGAGGTCAGCACCACCCAGGCAAAGGGAAAGACCAGCAGCGCCAGCAGCGCAAAGGTCACAACGACGATGACCAGATCCTTGGCAAGACGCAGACCCGAAACGCGTGTCATGACTGGCCAACACTCCTCTTGAAGACGGTGACGAAGTACACGATGGAGAACAGCAACATGGTGACGCTCATGAGCACACCCACCGCAGCCCCGTAGCCTAACCGGTAGTTGGTAAAGGCTTCCGTATACATTTGTGTGGCCAGCACGTGCGTGAAGTTCCCTGGGCCGCCCTGGGTAGTCAGCCACACGTAGACAAAGTTGTTGTAGGTCCAGATAGTCGTAAGCAGCGTGATGACGACAAGCACGGGCCGCAAAAGGGGCAGCGTGACATGGCGATAGACGCGCAACTCGGAGGCGCCATCTACCCGGGCCGCATCGTAGAGATCCTGGGGAATCGACTGCAGGCCGGCCAGCAACGAGATGATGACGAAGGGAAGCTCGCGCCACACAACGATGGCCACAATGGCCCACCAGACGGTGCTCGTCTTGACCAGAAAGGGAATCCCCTCGTCGATCAGCCCAAGCTGCAATAGGATCTGGTTCACCGCACCGAAGCGCGGGTGAAGCATCCACTTCCAGGCGGCCACGGCGACCACGGGTGGTGTGACCCAGGGAATGAGCACCAGCGCGCGAGCAAGCCACATCAGGCGCCAACGGGTCAACGCCGCGTTGTTGAGCAGCTGTGCAAAGCCCAGGCCCAATACGAGACGCAGCCCCACCGTCATGAGTGTCAGCCAGAAGATAGTGTTCGTCAGCGTCAACCGGGTCAATGGATCCTGCACCATTTCCACGTAGTTGCGCACGCCGACCCACTTGCCACCCTTGGCCAGCTCAAAGAGGCTGATACTCTGCAGGCTCAGGATAAAGTTGTAGAGCGCGGGCCACAGGAAGAAGAAGAACAGGATCAACAGCGCCGGCAGCAGCAGCAGATATGGCTCTGCTCTCACAACAAATCTGCCGCGGCCGCTGGGATGTGCTGTTGTCATACGCGGTGCGCGCTGCGCGTCACTCAGCGGTGTTTCTGGTTGGGTTGCCATGTGGGCTCGTTCGTCACGTTTACATCAGGGCTCCGCCACCAGAAGGCGATGGCGGAGCCCACATGGTTGTTGCGCAAGCGGTTGCCGGCGCAATACCTTATTCAGATTGTGCTGTTGTTAGCAGGTTCTCCATCTCTGCTACGAGGTCCGCGCCTGCCTGCTCCGCACTCTTCTGTCCGGAGTAGACTGCGCCAAACTCACGGTTGGTCGCATCCCACATGGCCGCCACCGGCGGTGGGGCAAGGATATAGGTCTTGAAGGTGACAGCATGGGGCAGCTGGTCAGCATAGCCCTGGATGGACGCGTCGAAGGTCATATTGGCCAACAGTGACTTCTGCGGCGGGAACTGGCCTGTGTAGTACTCCTCGTAGAAGCGCTGGCCCGTCAGGAATTGCAAGAAAGCCCAGGCCGCTTCGGGGTGCTTGGTGTTGGGGTTGATGACGAGCGTGCGGCCACCCAGATGGGAAATGCGGGTGACGGACCCCTGCGGATCAGGCGCGGAAGCCAGCGCGATCTCCGACTGGCCCTCAGCGGCGCGGAACGCCTGCGGAGGCAGGAAGAGGATGGCGCAGTCGCCACGTCCCAGCGCGCTGGTATACTCGGGATCACCCCACGAGTCGATGGCAATCATCGATTCCGGCGTCGCGCTGGCGGCAAAGAAGTTGTTGAAGTAGGTCATGGCCTCGGCAACCGCTTCTGGCGTTGTGCCGACCTCCCAGCCCCCATCGGCGGCCTCCTGGATGAACCAGTGGCCATTGCTCCAGAGATAGTAGTTGGCCAGGAACCACATACCAGAAGTCGGGCCGCTGCCGGCCGGGAAACAGAAGCCGTACTGGTCGGTGCGGCCGTCGCCATCTGTATCGGCTGTCAGCTGTTGCGCGGCATCGAACAGCGCGTCCCAGGTATCTGGAAACTCCGTAACGCCGGCGGCTTCGAAGAGATCCGGCCGGTACCCCATGGCAAAGGTGTCGACGCTAAAGGGAATGCCGTAAATGCTCTCTTCGTATTCACCCAGGTCATAGCCGAGGAAATCCTCTTTGAAGCTCTCCATGCCATCTACGGTGCCGGGCGGCGCGCTTTCAATAAAGGAATCGAGATTCATTACCAGGTCGGCGATCGCAAGGTCGCGCGTCCACACGAACGCCATCTGCGCCACGTCAGGACCGCCACCTGCCTGCACCTCGCGCACATACTGTTCCTGGGCCTGAGCCCAGGGCACGTTCTCAAACGTCACCTGGATATTGGGATGGCTGCTGTTCCACTCCGCAATCGCCCGCTCAAACAGGTCGCCCACCTCATTGGGTGGATCGTTCTGGCGGAAGACCAGTTGGATCTGCTCCCCGGCGGCCGGCGCGGCGACCTCACCCGGCGCGGCCGGCACTGCGGTACAGCCAGCCAGCACCAGGACCGCGATGAGAATGAGCGAGAGCGCTGCACCTGGCCCACGGGATCTGCTCTTTGTTCTTCGCATGATCGTTTTCTCCTTTTGGTTTGGTGGCTCGGGGTTGCTGGAAGGACCTGAGACAGGACCAGACAATATCGATTCAGGGCACGCGCCGGCACAACAATGGTCGTGCTCACAGGCAGGCTGGCATGCACGGATACCGCAACAAGCCGTTGGGCACCGAAAAGTTACCGGCGATGATCAGAGAGACCGTTTTGGGGAAGGGGATCTCACAAGCAGATATACTATATCATTGGAAGATAGCACTGTCCACGGCAGGAGAACCCTCCTGTTTTCTCCTGATCGTGCGTGGAAGAAGAGGGTAAACCGGGGCGCGAAGTCGGTTATTTCACGCCCGTTTCGGCCAGGGTCTTCACAAAGAGGATCTCCAGCGGCTCTGGATCCAATATCAGCGCGCCGCATTCCCGATAGCCGAGTTTGCGGTAGAAGTGTTGGGCTTCTTCGTTGGATTGGGTGGATGTCATCACGCGGCCATGTTGGCGATCCCGCATGCTCGCTTCCCAGAACAAGACCAGGCGTCTGCCGATTCCCTGCCGCCGAAACGGCGCCTCGATGGCTAGCATATTTATGAACGGAATCACATCCCAGAAGTAACCGAAGCGCAGCCACCCAAGCAGCTCCCGGCCATCGCTGACGACAATGATCTCGCCGCGCATGACCTTTTCCCGGACTGTCTCCGGCGTAACGTGGCGGTCGTTGGCAATGAGATAGGTCAGGTCCATCTCGCCGGCAAAGCGGATCTCCATACGCGTCTTTTTCCTCCTATGGCGCGGCGCCGCCTGTTACAGTGGAATAGCACCGCGTGTACATCAACCTGCCGGTACACCGTCATGCTGTATGCACCGCGCCTTTTGCGCCGATCGGGTGTGTCCTGGTCTGCGTTGCAGCATAGTCAATTGTGCCCCACTTCGGGTAGAATTGTCCTCCCAGAAGACCCGGAGTGCCGCGATACCATCCCGGAGCCAGCCCATGGTCGAACAGTATCCCACGCTGCTGGTTACCAAGCTCTACGTTCCGCGCCTGCGGACAGGACATGTCTCCCGTGCCCCGCTATTGGCCGTCCTCGACGCGGCCAGCGAACGTAAACTGACCCTCATCGCTGCTGCGGCTGGCTCTGGCAAGACCACACTCGTGGCCGATTGGTGCAGCCGATCAGCAGGTGACATTTGCTGGCTCTCCCTCGACCGGGAGGACAACGACCTTACGCGCTTTCTCTCCTACGTCGTTGCTGCCATCCAGTTACGGCGTCCAGCCGTAGGGCAGGAGCTGCTTGCCGCGCTCCAGTCGCCGCAGCCGCCTGCCGCCCAACATGCGCTGCACGCGCTCATCAACCAGCTTGCCGGCAGCCCTGAACAACTTTTCCTGGTGCTCGATGACTACCATGTTATCGAAAACCCGGCGATTCACGACGCGCTGGCGTTCCTGCTCGAGCACCAGCCCCAGCGCCTGCACCTGCTGCTGCTGTCACGCATGGATCCACCGCTGCCATTGGCCCGGTTGCGCGCCAGCCGCGAGCTCCTCGAGCTGCGCGGTGCAGATCTCAAATTCTCGCTAGACGACACCGGTCGCTTTCTTAACGAGACGATGCAGCTCGACTTACCTGCGCCGGCGATTACGGCCCTGGAGACGCGTACCGAGGGGTGGATCGCCGGCCTGCAGTTAGCGGCGATAGCATTGCAGGCTCAATCAGGCGACCGGCAGGCCTTTGTGCGCAACTTCACGGGTAGCCACCGCTTTGTCCTCGATTATCTCATCGAAGAGGTCTTGGCGCAGCAACCAACAACGGTACGACGCTTTCTGCTCCAGACATCGATACTTGGCCGTCTACAGGGAGCCTTGTGTGACGCCGTAACAGGTTCTGCGAACGGCCAGGCCATGCTCGAATACCTGGAGAAGCACAATCTGTTCGTCGTGCCGCTGGACAATGCGCGTACATGGTATCGCTATCACCATCTGTTTGCCGATCTGCTGCGCGCCCGCCTGCAGGCCGAGGAGCCAGAGCTACCCAGGACGCTCCAACAACGTGCCGCGATCTGGCACGCACAAAATGGTCTACCGGAAGCGGCCGTTGGCTACGCCCTGGCGGCCAGAGATTTCGACCAGGCCGCGGACCTCATCGTCGGCGATGCGGCTGGCGTGACGCGCCGGGGCGAAGTGACGACGGTCCTCGACTGGTATCTGGCATTCCCTGCGGATTACGTGGCCGGCCATCCCAGGCTCAGTCTGCAATTTGGCCTGGCGTTCGCCCTGAATGGGCGCTGGGAGGAAGCCGAGCATCTCCTTGCCAACATAGAACGAGAGAAAATGGCAGCAGCGCTCCCCAGCGAGTCGCTCCTGCTCACCTATCTCGTGGCTACCTACCGCCTGGATGCGAACCGCCTGGCTGCGCTGGCCGCGGCGGCCAGCGCAAGATCAGAGCCTGATCGTGTGGCAAAGCTGGTGCTGGCCCTGGTCATTAGCCTGACCGGCGATCTCGCCACAGCCTGCCGGCTGTTGGCAGAAGCCCAGAATGTCAGTGAGCAACAGGGCGATACGGCTCTGGCGCTGACGATTCTCTTTCACCGCTGCCGGCTTCATGTCTTTTTGGGCGACTTGCACCAGACGCATGCGCTGGCCCAGCACGCGCTGGCACGTGTTCAGGAGCCAGGCGGAAAGGCGCTGCCCTATGCCAGTTTGGCCTATGCCGCCTTGGTCCGCGTCCTCATCGAATGGAATGAACTGGACCAGGCAATCCAGAACGCCCAGCAGGCGCTCCAGTTGGGCGAACGCAGCGGCTTCGTCACGGGAGTCATATCCAGCGCACACATGATGCTGGCCGAGGTAAAGCAGGCACGTGGTGACAGCACGGGCTCCCGCGAGCTGGCCGAGCTTGCGCTGGAGTGCGCTGGCCGCTACGATCCGCCAGCTGAGGTTGCCTGGCTGCAAACATACCAGGCCAGGCTCTGGTTGCAGCAAGGGAATGTTGCGGCGGCGGCAGCGTGGCTGCGATCGACACAGGAACGTGTATTGCCAGCTTCGCTCTTCTATCCAAGCCGCATCCAGGCCGTGACCGAGGCTCGCGTGCTGCTGGCCCAACGAAAACTTGACGAAGCCATTGCCCGCCTCACCAGCCTCGTAGCGAGCCCTCGCGATCTCTTGACCGTCGAGGCCCTGGCCCTGTTGGCTCTCGCCCGGCAGGCACAAGGAGACGGCGTACATGCATTGCTCGCCCTGGAACAGGCGTTGGAACAGGCAGCGGTCGAGCGCCGTGTCCGGATTTTTTTGGAGCTGGGCGCGCCCATGGCGAGCTTGCTTAGCCGTTTTTGCGCATCACGGCCGGAACATCGGTTCGCCCAGGAGCTCCTCGCACTGTTCCCGGCACAGCCAGCCGCGGAGCAACTGGTGGAACCCCTCACCGCGCGCGAGTTGGATGTGTTGCGCCTGATCGTGGCCGGGCACTCCAATGAAGAGATTGCTCGGCACCTCACACTGGCCGTAAGCACTGTGAAATGGTACATCAACTCGCTCTACGGCAAACTCCAGGTGAAGACACGCGGACAGGCAATCGCGCGGGCCCGCGCACTGAGGCTGCTAGGAGATTGACGGTCTCGGCTGGAGCGTGGCCCTTTCACGCCTCCCATTTCCCACCCCCCTTTCCCACCTTTGGGTGGGAGTAATCTCGCCACGTAGCTGATATCCTCAAGCCATGCAGGGGACGCTGCAGCCAGGAGCTTTATCAACACGGGCGACGCGCTACGCAAGGTACGATGGCTAAGGTATATCAGATCAGGGTACGCGGGCATCTCGATTTGAGCTATGCGACATGGTTTGGAGACTTTCATATCACGCACTTGCCAGATGGGGATTCGGTGCTCACGGGGGCCGTCCCCGATCAGGCTGCGCTGTATGGCATCGTGGCGCGCTGCCGGGACTTGGGCGTGACGCTGGTATCCATCATGCCGCTTCAAGAAGCAGGCGGCGCCTGTGGCCAGGATGGGCCGGAGAGGGCAGCACAAGGAGGAAACCATGAATGAAGTACATGTTGCAGAGGCAGATGATACAAAAGGCTGAGATAGAGCACACCGTGAATCTTCGCCCACGGCGGGGACATCCATCTTGCTTGCCATGCAAGACAGGCTGTCCGTCAAGAGTATGGAGCAAGCACGGCCACGAATGAGATGTATAGGCAGGTCAAATGGGGAGGAAGCTGTGAACAAAGTCCATGTAGAAGCGTCAGCCACGATCGACGCCCGCGCAGAAGAAATCTATGCAGTGCTTGCGGACTACCGTACCGGCCATCCGGCAATCGTGCCCAAGGCCTATTTCACCTCGCTTGAGGTCGAGAAAGGCGGGCAAGGTGCAGGCACGATTGTGCAGATCCGGATGAAGGTCTTTGGCGTGGAGCGCGCGTTTCGGCAGCTGGTCAGCGAGCCCGAGCCGGGCCGTGTCCTGGTTGAAGCCGATCTGGCCAGCGACCTGGCCACCACATTTACGGTAGAGCCCGTTGGGGGCGTCCAATCGCGCGTTACCATCGCAACCGACTTCGTGCCCAGCCCCGGCATCACCGGCTTCGTGGAAAGAGTGCTCAACCCGCCGGTCCTGCGCCGCATCTACCGTGAGGAACTCAAGCAGCTCGCCGCGTATATGAAAGCACAGCACACCGTCGACGCATCGTGACCACCACACGGCGGCTGTCCACGGGTCCTGCCTAGACGCGCGCCGTAGCCATGCACCGGGTTACCATAATATGGTATTTCCCTGCTGCATGGCCACGGCACGCGTGTACTCGACTCGATCCATCCCCTTCGTACGTAACCTCTGACCGCTTGGACCACAACCAAGCCCTCCCTTTAGAAGCTCACCGGATTGCCCCATCTTCGTATGCTCACCAAACGTTAAAAGTTTGCTAACAACGAATCAATGCCTGGTTAACACAATTGCTCCACTCTTTCAGCAGCAATAGAGCCGCGTGCGGTCTCGAGCAGCCGGCCGGTAGCGGAATGGTCTTGCCCTGTACATTGCCAGCGCCGGCACTCCATATGCGCGGGTGTCTGCATTATTGATTATTGCAGTCCAGCTGGCTACACCTCACAGCACATCGTTAGTTCGTCCTGGGCCAATTGGCGCAACCTGGCCTGTATGGCGGCGGATACGTGCGACGTCGCCCTCCGTCGAATAGGATGGAAGGCTCGTTGCTGGGACTCTTTTTTTTCAGCCACCATGCCGGCAGCGGCGCCTCTTATGGTGCAAAGACCTTTGCTCCCAGTCATCATGCGGATTCCATTAGATGAGTCCACGCGATGAGCAAGAGCGGCCTAGAACCGATCCAAATTCAACCCAATTCAATCTTTAAATCACGAACGCGAAGGAGAGACTCGCCTATGAAAACCAGGAGCAGATGGCCGCTGTTCGCCATGGTCATTGCCATGCTTTTGCTGGCAGCGTGTGGTGGTGGTCAGGCGCCCGCCACGACGGAGGAAACAACGCCGGCCGCCGCGCCCGTCGCCGCGCCAGTGCAGGAAGGCGGCTGCCCGGCCGTAACAGTCGCTAATAGCCAGGGGGTGCCAGCCGGCGCCTTTCCGCAGCAGTATGAACTGGCTGAATTCCAGGAATTGGCCGGCTGCGAATTGACCTTCCAGGAGAACCCCAATATCGCCGCGCTCAATGCGCGCATCAGTGGCAATCTGACCGAGCTGCCGCCGGTTGCGGAACGGCTGCCGGAAGAGCCCCTGGTTGTCGCGCCATATGAAGAGATTGGTGTCTACGGTGGTGTGCTAGACGGGATGTCGAATGCCACAGAGGCTGGCACCTCGGATCTGCTGAGCGTACGCCACGTGAACCTGTTCCGCTATGCCGACGACTTGCAGACCGTTGTGCCGAACGTAGCCAAGAGCTTCACCTGGAACGAGGACTTCACCGAGCTCACCATCGAACTGCGCGCCGGGCATCGCTGGTCCGACGGCGAGCCATTCACGGCTGAGGACATCGTTTTCTGGTACAACGACCTGATCTTGAACAAGAACATCTACAGCGAGACGCCTAGCCGCTGGCTCTTCGACGGCCAGCCCATGCAGGTCGAGGCCCTCGATGATGTTACGGTCAAGATAACCTTCCCAGTACCAACGCCTGGCATCGTGAACCGCTTTGCCGCTGACTATGGCCAACCGTTCCAGCCCAAACACTTCCTTTCCCAGTTCCACATTGACTACAATGCGGACGCCGACAAGCTGGCTGCAGAGAAAGGTTTTGATAGCTGGGCCGATCTGCTCAACAACTACTACGGCGCCAGTGACTGGAAAGATGTCCCGTCACCTTTGCTGGATGGCACGGATACCATCGTTGTGCCGACGCTCGAATCCCATATCCTGGTCGAGGAGACCACGGAAGGGCGCAAGCTGGTCGCCAATCCCTTCTTCCATATGGTCGACACGGCCGGTAACCAGCTTCCCTACATCAACGAGATCAACGAGCGCTACATTCCAGACGCCGAAGTTCGCAACCTCAAGCTCACCAACGGCGAGGTCGACTACAAGAGCCAGGCCGTCTTCATCGAAAACTTCCCCCTCTACAAAGAGAACGAGCAAAAGGGCAACTACCGCATCGATCTGCCCCAGGGTCTGGGCGAAGCCGGCTTCTACTCGTTCAACGTCAATCACAAGGACCCGGAGATGCGCCGGATCTTCGAAGACCTGCGCTTCCGCCAGGCCATGTCTCTGGCCTTGAATCGCGACGAGATCAACGAGGTTGTCTATCTGGGCCAGGGTGTACCGCAGCAGGCCGTCCCCATCGAACCGGCCACTGTATCCTTCATCACCGAAGAGATGCTCAACTACATGATCGAGTACGATCCGGATCAGGCCAACGCGCTGCTGGATGAGATGGGGCTCGCAGATGTAGACGGTGATGGTTTCCGTGAACGGCTGGACGGCTCACCCTTCGTTGTGCAGATCCAGTATTCCAACCAGGGCGCGCCCATCCGCCTGCACGAGCTAGTCAAGGAATATTGGGAGGCGGTTGGCGTCCGGATCCAGCTGAAAGAGGTCACGTCGGACGAGTACCGCGAACAGGGCAACAACAATGACCTGGATGTCACCGTCTGGAAAAACGACGGGACAAGCGCCCCCATCATCTCCCAGGATATCACCATGATGGTCCCGCCGTTTGGCGATTACTTCAATCCTGGCACAGGCTTCGAATGGGCCACCTGGAAGGCGACGGGCGGTGCTGGTGGTGTCGAGCCACCTGACGATGTCAAGAAGGTCTATGAGTTGGCGGGAGAGTTCATCCGCTATCCGCTGGGCAGCGAAGAGAGCGACCGCATCGGGCGGGAGATCATTGAGCTGCATGTGAAGAATCTGTGGAAGATCGGTGTCGTCGGCAATCTGGTAGCGCCTGTCTACCGCCATAATAAGGTTGGCAACATTCCCGATTTCACCGTTCAGTCGTACGACTACTACTGGGCCTACCCCTTCCGGCCCCAGCAGTGGTTCCTGCGTGAATAGGCTTTGACCCGGTAGCCGGGTAAGTGGAGTGCAGCCTGGTGCGCCAGACCAGGCAGCTCATCCACGAGCCCGGCCACCCGTTCCTCAACCAACAATCTCATGACTCGCTTCATCATTGGGCGCTTCCTGGGCATGCTCGTCACGATGTTTCTGGTCTCTATCATGGTGTTTTTCGTGATGGAGCTGCCGCCGGGAGATTACGCCGACCGGTACGCATTCCGGAAATATTCGGGGACAGGCGTCACGATTACCGAGGGCGACCTGCAGGCGCTGCGCTCACAGCTAGGTCTGGACAGGCCTGCGTGGCAGCGCTATGTGGACTGGATCAGCGGCATTGTCCTCCGCTTTGATTTTGGGCCAGCCTTCTCGTTCGAGACGTCGGTCAATAAGGTGATTGGCCAGCGCATCTGGCTGACCCTGGGAATCCTGCTTTCGACCCTGATTCTGACCTACGCCATTGCCATTCCCATTGGGATCTATGCCGCGGTGCACCGCCATTCTCCGGTGGATTACAGCCTGACTGTCTTCAGTTACCTGGGTCTGGCGCTTCCAAACTTCCTGCTAGCCCTGATCCTGCTCTACGTGGGCGTAACGGTATTCGGTTCTTCGGTGGGTGGCCTCTTTTCCGAGCAATATGTGGACGCCCCATGGAGCTGGGACAAGGTCGTTGATCTCATGAAACATCTGGCTGTGCCGGCCATCGTCCTGGCCTGGTCTGCTACGGCGCTCCAGTTGCAGACGATCCGCGCCACCATGCTCGACGAAGTCAACAAGCTCTCTGTTACTGCGGCCCGGGCACGTGGCCTGAGCGAGCGGCGGCTGCTCTTCAAATATCCCGCCCGCCTGGCCATTAACCCTATCGCAAGCACCATTGGCTTCGATATCAACCGGATCTTCTCCGAGCTGCCCATCGTAGCGTTGGTGCTTGGCATCCCTGATCTAGGAGAGCTCCTCATCCAATCCTATCTGGACCTGGACATGTTCGTTGCCGGCGCGATCCTGCTCATTCTGACCTGCATCATTGTGGTCAGCAATTTTCTGTCCGACGTCCTGCTGGTTTTCCTGGACCCGCGCATCCGTGTTGAAGGTCGCCATTAATGTGTCATGACTACAATCGAAGCAACTCAGACCACCGTAAAATCTGGCGTAGCCACACAGGATAGCGAAGCGGCGCTGCGCTACTATTCGGCCAGCCAATGGCAACTGATCTGGTGGCGCTTTCGCCGCCATCGCATGGCGCTGGCCGGCGGGATCGTGTTGGCTGCCCTGGCCCTGCTTGGCCTTTTCGCGGATTTCTTCGCGCCATACAGCGGCGCCGTCCGTAATAACGATTATCTGTTGGGCCCTCCCCAGCTGCCGCGCTTCTGGGATCAGAACGGCTTTTCGCTACGACCTTTCGTGCACGGGGTCACCACCGCCCGTGACCCGGTCACTCTGCGCCTCAAACCGGCCATCGATCCCGATGTGCGCTGGTACCTTGATTTCTTTGTGCAGGGGAGCAGCTATCGCTGGCTCGGTGTGCTGGAATCCGACCGGCATCTGATTGGCGTGAGCGAGGGCTTTATACATCTCTTTGGCACGGACGATCTGGGGCGCGACCTCTACTCGCGAACGCTCTTTGCTACGCGTACGTCGCTCTCCATCGGGGTGCTGGGTGTATTGATCGCGTTTGTCCTGGCACTGGTGATTGGCGGTGTGGCTGGCTATACGGGGGGATGGGTCGACTATGTGATTCAACGTCTGACCGAAGTCGTCCGCGTGATCCCGGTCATCCCCCTTTACCTGGGTCTGGCAGCAGCCTTTCCCCGCGAATGGTCAAGCGAGCAGGTCTATTTTGCCATGACCCTGATCCTGGGGCTTGTCGGCTGGCCGACTCTGGCCCGGCGTATCCGTGGCCAATTGCTGTCGCTACGCAACGAAGACTTTGTGACAGCGGCCCGGCTGGCTGGCGCGGCTGCGTCACGGATTATCGGTATCCACCTGTTACCCGCGTTCGCCAGTTACATCATTGTTGACCTCGTCATCTCCTTTCCCTACATGATTCTGAGCGAGACTGCGTTGAGCTTCGTAGGGCTTGGCCTGCGCCCGCCGGCCATGAGTTGGGGTGTGTTGCTGCAAAATGCCCAGAATATCCGGGCCATTGAGCAGGCGCCGTGGCTCTTCATTCCAGCCACGTTTGTGGTGACTGCTGTGCTGGCCTTCACCGTGCTGGGCGACGGGCTGCGCGATGCGGCTGACCCATACACAGTGAGCGGTTCCTAGGGGAAAGCAGCTAGCCTGCCACGAAACGACAGAATTCTCACCATGAACAACTACAACAGCGGCGATACCTTATTGGAAGTGGAAAACCTGCGCATCGCGTTCAGGACCGACGAAGGCATCATCCCGGTGGTCGACGGT
>JACFMY010000768.1 GCA_019455155.1 Caldilineaceae bacterium | reverse complement strand
AGGTCGCTTGTTTCCTGTGAATAGTCAGAGAGGAGACCGGACAATGGTTGAGGCGAAGCGTGTTGAGCGTGAAAAGAAATATCTATGGCAGGAAAGAACCCAGGTGATGAGCGAGCTTGCCCACCTGCGGGAGGCCATTCAGGTACAGATCAACGCCGCGCCGGAGGAAGCCGATGCGGAGATCACCAATCGGGAAACAAACATCATCTTGATTGGTATCCTCGAACGGCGACTCCACCACCTGGACACAGCTCTGCAGGCCATTGAACGGGGCACCTATGGTGTCTGTATGCGCTGCGGTCAGCCGATCGAGGCCGAACGTCTGGCGGTCAGACCCGAGGCGATCCTGCGTCTGGCCTGCCAAAAAGCTGTGGAGGCCGGGAAGTGAGCAAAACGAAAGGCACGATTCTAATCACGGGCACCAGCGGCCGGATTGGCTACCCGCTGGCCAGACGATTGGCAGAATCCTTCGATGTGGTCGGCTTCGACCGCCGCGCACCGTCACACCCCCCACCCAGCGCCGAGTGCCTGTACGTGGACCTGACCATTGAGGAAAGCGTACAGCGCGGGCTGCAGGCCATCCGCGACCTGCACGGCAACCGCCTGGCTTCTGTGATTCACCTGGCGGCCTACTACGATTTCACCGGCGCACCCAGCCCGTTCTACGATCGAGTCACCGTGGGCGGCACCGCACGCCTGCTGCGCCTGTTGCAGGACTTCGAGGTCGAGCAATTTATCTTTTCCAGCACCGAACTGGTGCATGCGCCGTCCAAGCCCGGCCAGCGCATCAACGAAGAATCGTCGCTGGCGCCCACCTGGCCCTATCCCGAATCGAAGGTCAAGACGGAGCAGGTGATCCACGCAGAGCGAGGGCAGATTCCGGTGGTGATCTTGCGCATCGCCGGCGTCTACGATGATCTGTGCCATTCGATTCCGCTGGCGCAACAGATGCAGCGCATCTACGAGCGCGACATCACTGCCTATCTCTTTCCCGGCGACGTCAACGCCGGCCGCCAAGCGTTCGTGCACAACGAGGACGTGCTCGACTCGATCTTGCTGGCGGTGGCGTGCCGCTATGATCTGCCCCTCGAGACTCTGCTGCTCATCGGTGAGCCTGAATCCCTCAGTTACGACGAACTGCAGCGCGCCTTTGGACGGCTGATCCACGGCGTGGACTGGAAGACGTACGCCCTCCCCAAAGCCGTGGCCAAAGTGGGGGCGTGGGCCCAGGAGAAGCTGCCGCTGAACCGGCCGCCCTTTATCAAGCCGTGGATGATCGACCTGGCCGACGACAATTTCGAGATCGACATCACCCGGGCCCGCACACTCCTGGGCTGGGAGCCCAAGCACGCCCTGCGCGACACACTGCCCAGCATGGTGGCCGCGCTCAAAGCCGATCCGTTCGCCTGGTACCGCGAGAACGAGCTCGAGCCACCCCTGTGGCTGCGCGAACTGACGCCGGCGCCCGCCGACGATGCGCCCCAGGGTCTTGGTCCCCATGAGCTGATGCAGCTGGGCGAGCAGGTGCAGCGCATCGCCACGGCGCCGGCGCCATCGCCCAATGCCGAGCCGCCGCAGCACGCGATGGTGCATGGGGACGAT
>JACFMY010000140.1 GCA_019455155.1 Caldilineaceae bacterium | reverse complement strand
CAGGTCATCGATCCCGCATCTCGGGAACTGGTCGGCTACGTGACCCAGTCCATGGCGCGTGAGAAGATGGTGGTCAACGAACGAACATCCGCGGCCGAGATTGCTGAGATTATCCACTCTGGCTCGATTGCCGTGGGGACGCCTGTCTGCGTCGACATCAATGAGGCGCAGGAGAAACTGCTGCGTGTGCGCGAGCAGCTTCTGGAGACGGTTCATGCGGCCGGCTACCGGCTGGCTGGAGCTGGTACGCACCCTTTTAGCCGGTGGGAGGGACGTGACGATACGCTGTTCCAATACCGCCAGTTTGCCAATGACGCGCAGATGGTGGCACGGCGGATCCTTGCCTTTGGTCTGCGTATTCACATCGGCGTCGAGGATCGTGATCTGTGCATAGATGTCATGAACACGATGCGCTATCTTCTGCCCCACATCTTTACCCTCAGCACCAGTTCACCGTTCTGGGCTGGTCGCAACACCGGACTGAAGAGCTACCGGGCTGTATTGGTCGATTCCTTGCCCCACACCGGCATTCCTGGCTATTTCTCTGATTACCACGATTACCGGAGCCTGGTGGATACGCTGTTGCGCACGAACAGTCTTTCCGATCCCCGGCGTCTCATGTACGACATCCAACCCCACTATCGCTTCCCCACCCTGATGATACGGATCTGCGATATGTTGCCCAACTACATGGACGTCTTGGCCGTCACCGCGCTCATCCAGGCCACCGTAGCGTGGATGGTCGATCTGCGGCAGCACAATATGTCCTTTCGCCTCTATGAGCGAACGCTGGTCGCTGAGAACAAATGGCGGGCTGTGCGCTATGGCCTGGCCGGCAATCTCATCGACTTCGGCGTCGAGCAGCAGTTTCCTGCCCGCGAGCTCATCAAAGAGTTGCTCGAGCGGGTAGCGCCCCTGGCGCGGCGGCTTCACTCGCTGCACGTGCTGGAACACTGCTACACCATCCTCGAACGGGGCTCAGCAGCGGATCAGCAGCTGGCTATCTGGCATGCCCACGGCCAGGATCCAAAGGCGGTGGTCGACTTCCTGATCACAGAAACGGAGAAGCTAGCATGATTGCGAAACCCTCCCTGACGATCGGCATTGAGGAAGAATACCAGATTGTCGATCCCGCAACGCGGGAGCTGCGCTCGTTTATTACCCAGTTTATCGATGGCGACCACCTCGTAATGGTTGAGCGGGAGTTGAAACCAGAACTGCATCAGTCCATGGTCGAGCTGGGTACGCCCATTTGCCACACGCTGGCTCAGGCGCACGAAGAGTTGGTCAAGCAACGACGCTTCATCTGCAGCCTGGCTGAGCAGAAGGGGTTGAATGTCGTCGCGGCCGCCACGCATCCGTTCAGCCGATGGCGCGATCAGCCCGTTACACCGCTGCCCAGGTACCAGGGTGTCCTCGAGGAGATGCAGCTCCTGGCCCAGCGCCTTCTGATCTTCGGCATGCATGTGCACATTGGCGTAGAGGACCGGGGCTTTGCCATCGATGCCATGAATGTGGTCCGTTATATGCTGCCGCATATTCTGGCGCTGAGCACGAGCAGCCCCTTCTGGGTCGGCCGCAAGACCGGCCTGAAAAGCTACCGCTCAGCCGTCTTTGGCGATTTTCCCCGTTCCGGCACAGCCGAGATCTGTCGCACAGTGGCCGACTGGGATAACCTGATTGGCACGCTCACGCGTACCGGCTGTATTCCCGACGGCAGCAAGATCTGGTGGGACGTGCGGCCCCACCACAAATATCCGACCCTGGAGTTCCGCATCTGCGACATCTGCACGCGGGTGGACGAGGCGATTGCGATCGCCGGCATCTTCCAGGCACTGGTCCTGTGGTTATGGAAGCTGCGGCGGAAGAACATCACCTTCCGCATCTATCGTACCGAACTCATTGACGAAAACCGCTGGCGGGCGGCGCGCTACGGCATCGACGGGAAACTGATTGACTTGGGCAAGAGTGAGGAGCTGCCCGCCCGCGCGCTTGTGCGCGAGCTGCTTGAGCTCATCGGCGAGGAGATCGACGAGCTGGGTATTCAAACCTATCTAAAACCAATCGAAGATGTCCTGATTCACGGCACCAGCGCGGACCGCCAGCTCCGCATCTATGACGCGCACGAAGGTGACATCAAGGCCGTGGTGGACCATCTTGTGGCCGAAACGCGCGCGGGAATTGAATGAGGACAATCCCCGTTCAACCCCGCGCGGGACAGTCGCTCGCTGCAGCGGTTACTACTTAGCCTCCGGCAACGTGATGGTCGCGACCTTCGTACCGCTCTATGAAGGCGCGGATGCGATCGGCATCAACTTCCTCTAGCTTCAGGATTTGCTGCCACGCAGTGACTGCGATCTTCGCTTCCATGTCTTTGTGTAGCGTACGCCCGATGGCATCCGTCCAGGTGGGGTCGTTGGGTAACAAAACGAGATGCCGGTCCCGGTCGCGATAGGGTGTGACGATCTCCTTCAATGCTTCCACTGTCTCGGGGCAACCCTCCGGGCATTGGTAATAGATTACGACGCCGCCGTCCTCGAGGTTGTGGAGAAGTAGCTCGTAAGGCAGCGGTTCCTCGTAAATGCCCCATGAGGCAATGGAATTGTAGTGCGGGCCCGATGTGGGCGGCGTGCTGTTGTAGGTAATGGGCGAAAGCTGGCCCGTCTCGATGTGGTTGTTGCCCTGAGAGTTGAGTCCAGTCTCGCCGGCTACAGGCTGCGCGCCCCGGATATTGACATAGATGATGATTGCGATGACCCCGATAAACAGGATTGCCGCACCGATCAACAGCCACTGTAGCTGTCGTTGGTTGCTGGTGGATCGCCCTTTCCTGCGCCGCGCGCTCGCGGCTGTGCCCTTCGTTAATTTGCCTGTCTTTGACATATTGGCCATGCCCCCTGGTTTGATAGATAGCTACGCCGCTGCCAAGTCCCTCTGCGGCGAGAAGCACGCACAGCTACAGCTGGCAAACAAGGTATGCTCACCCGTGCTCGAGAATCAAGTTGATAAAGAAGTGCGTTTCGCCAGCGTGCCACACTTCTGGCCTGATTTCAGGTAAATGGATTACATTACCGGGGACGGCGAGCCCATCCCCGGCACGTCGATGCCATAGAAGGCGCCGTCTGTGGCGGCAGGTCCGTCTCAGGTGACGCTCCCTTCGCGTTCCAGATCCACATGTCGCAGTGTCTGCGCGTTGATAGCGACCACCACCGTGCTCAACGACATAAGCAGCGCGCCGGCAGCCGGCGACAACACGATGCCCCAGGGAGCGAGAATGCCAGCTGCCAGCGGGATGGCCACAATATTATAGCCGGCCGCCCACCAGAGATTCTGGATCATCTTGCGGCGCGTCGCCTGGCTGAGACCAATGATCTTGACAACGTCCAGGGGATTGCTCTGGACCAAGATGATGCCAGCCGACTCCACCGCGACGTCGGTACCGCTGCCGATGGCGATGCCCACATCGGCGCGGGTCAAAGCCGGGGCATCGTTGACGCCGTCGCCCACCATGGCCACAAGCTTGCCCTGCTCCTGTAAGGCGGCGACTTTTCGCTCCTTGTTTTCCGGGAGCACCCCGGCGAAGTACTGGTCAATCTCAAGGGTAGTGGCCACAGCGTGCGCCACTTCGTCGCTGTCTCCTGTGATCATGACCACCTCTTTGCCCAGGTTGTGCAGACGTTTGACAGCTTCGCGGCTTTCCGGGCGAATGACGTCGGCCAGAGCAAACGCGGCCACCGCCTGTTTGTCCGCGATCAGGTAGACGACACTTTGGCCAGCCGCACCGGTGCGGTCGGCAAAGGTCTGCAGCGTTTCTGGTGGCTCGAGCTCCAACATCTCCAGTAAGTTTGGGCCGCCAACGTACACGGTCTGGCCATTCACTGTGGCGCGTACACCCCGGCCCTTTATCGCCTCGAAGTCGTCTGGATCAACCGGTCTCGCGCCACTCTCTTCCGCCGCGGCGCGGATGGCCCGGGCTACCATGTGTTCGGAGTCGCGTTCGGCGCCGGCCGCCATGGCCAGCGCGCGCTCCTTGTCCCAACCCGCGGTGGTGGCCAGATCGACGACGCCCTGTTCGCCGCGGGTCAGCGTGCCGGTTTTGTCGAACATGATGGTGTCCAGGTCACGGGCATTCTCCAGGGCCAGCCGATCGCGCACGAGGATGCCCTCGTTGGCCGCCATAGAAGTGCTGATGGCCACCACCAGGGGGACAGCGAGCCCCAGGGCATGGGGGCAGGCGATAACCAGTACTGTGGCCACGCGTGCGACCACATCCACACGAAAACCTGTCGCCGTGATCCAGGCGATGGCCGTGATGGCGGCGGCTGCCAGCGCCGCGTAGAAGAGCCAGCCGGCCGCGCGGTCAGCCAATACCTGCGTGCGTGATTTGCTCTGTTGCGCCTGGAGGACGAGCCGCATGATGCCGGCCAGCGCGGTGTCGTCGCCGGTGGCGTCTACACGCACACGCAGGCTGCCGTCTCCGTTTATGGTGCCGCCGATCACGCGGTCGCCTTCTGCCTTGGCCACGGGTCTGGATTCGCCAGTGATCATGGACTCGTTGACCTGGGACGCGCCCTGCTCTACCGTGCCGTCAGCTGGGACACTTGCGCCTGGACGTATCAGCACCAAGTCGCCGGCCTGCAATTGATCGACGCGGACGGTCTGAACATTTCCCGCGTCGTCGACACGTTCGGCCTCGTCGGGCATGAGCTTGGCCAGGGCATCCAGCGCGCCCGAGGCCTGGCGCACGCTGCGCATCTCCAGCCAGTGGCCCAGGAGCATGATGTCGATGAGCGTCACCAGCTCCCAAAAGAAACCGCTTGCGGGGTCGAAGAACAGGACACCCAGGCTATAAACAAAGGCCACCGTAATCGCTAGGGAGATCAGGGTCATCATACCCGGCTGGCGACTGCGCAGTTCCGGAGCCGCCATGCGCAGGAAGGGCACACCGCCATAGAAAAAGATAATGACAGCAAAGAGGGGGCCGACAAACTGGCTGCCCACAAAGGTGGGCATGGTAAAGCCAAACCACTCCTGCAACATAGGGCTGTAGAGCAGGACGGGAAGCGAAAGCACCAGACAGACCCAGAAGCGGTTGCGGAACATGATTTCGTGACCGCTGTGGTCCACGTGTGCTGTCCCATGTGCCCCTCCGTGCCCGTTCCCGTGGTGGTGGCCCTTGTCTTGAGGCTCTCCGCTGGGCGATTCGTGCCGTGTAGGCTGGCCGGTCGCTGCTTCAGTTGTGTGCATGGTGTGGTCAGTCATGTCACCCTCCAAATCGGCTATACGTGGAACGAGGAGCGGAGCCGCGCATGGCAGCAGCATACCACGAAGTGTACCAGTGATCGCCCGGAGATCGGGTAGGGGACCAGGGGTTCAGAGCTGCCAGCGCGTGGATGCTGGGGACGCGCACGGGCAAACAAAACCGGAGCGATGCCTTCCGCTCCGGTCTCAGACAACAGTTCACGCTAGATTCGTCGCGGACAACCACGACGAATCACACCGCTGCTCCTCTGCGCAGCTGGTGTAGCTCAGTAGACAGTGAGGTAGCGGTCAAGCTCCCAGCGACTCACATAACCGCGATATTCGATCCATTCCTGAGTCTTGGCTTCGACGTAGCGTTCATAGACATGCTGGCCCAGCGCGTCCTGAATGACTTCGTCCTGCTTGAGCGCGTCCACGGCATCACCGAGATCGCCTGGCAGTGTCTCCAGGCCGGCCCGTACGCCGTCCACATGATAGAGATCCTCTTCGGCAGGCGCCGGCGGCTGCAGCTTGTTTTCAATGCCATCCAGGCCGGCGGCCAACATCACGGCGAAGGCAAGATATGGGTTGCAGCTGGGGTCGGGACAGCGCAACTCGCAGCGCGTGCTCTTGTAACGGCCGGTCGTAATGCGCGGAATGCGGATCAGTGCGCTCCGGTTGGTGCGTCCCCACGAGATGTAGACGGGCGCTTCGTAGCCAGGTACCAGCCGTTTGTAGCTGTTGACCAGCGGGGCGATGATCGGTGTCATCGCCTTGGCGTGGGCAAGCTGGCCGGCAATAAAATAAAGCGCTGTCTCGCTCAGCCCGTATTCGCTGTCGGCATCATACATGGCCGTGTCGCCGGTCTTGATGTTCCACAGGCTTTGGTGGACGTGCATGCCTGAGCCGTTGATGCGGGCCAGGGGCTTGGGCATAAAAGTGCAGTGCAGGCCGTTCTTCTGGGCGACGGCCTTGAGCGTGGTGCGGAAGGTGATGGCGTTATCGGCTGTTGACAACGCCGGCCCGTAGCGAAAATCGATTTCACTCTGGCCGGCAGCGACCTCGTGGTGCGATGCCTCCACATCGATGCCCATGGCTGTCAACGCGTCGACCATCTGGCGGCGCACACTGTGGGCCAGATCGGTGGAGATGTCGAAATAACCTGCATCGTCGTGGGGAATTAGCGGCAGCAGGCTGCCGTCAGCGTGCGGTTTGAACAGGAAAAACTCAAGTTCCGGGCCCACATAGTAGGCGAGACCCAGCCGCGCGGCCCGCTCAAGCTGGCGGCGCAACACATGCCGTGGATCGCCCTCAAAGGGCACGCCATCCGGTGTGTATGCGTCACAGATCACCCGTGCAGTAGACAGATCCATCTCCCAGGGGATCACAGTGAAGGTGTCCAGGTCCGGCATGAGGTACATGTCGCTCTCAGCGATGCGGGCAAAACCCTCAACTGAGCTGCCATCGAACCAAACACCGTGGGAAACGGCGTCATCCCAGTGGTCAATTGGAATGGTGATCTGTTTGGAAATACCAACGATATCGGAGAACTGAAGCCGGATAAAACGAATATCGTTACGCTTGATGATCTCGTCTATGCGTTCCAGCTCTTCTGCTTTGTAGACAACCGCCATTGGGAGAACTCCTGTGTTCTTACTGCAGCAGACAACGAGCAAACGGCAATGGACTGTTGGAAGTAAGGAGTGGAGAGAGGGAAATTGCCGGCAGCACAGACTGGCTCATGCGCTTGCCAGCGATTTCCCGTTCTCCCCAGCAATACTTCACAGAATAACGCTAGATCTTCCCTAGATGCCGTAATACATGACGAATTCCTGCGGATGCGGGCGCAGGCGCACAGCATCAACGTCGGCGAGACGCTTGTAGCTGATATACGTTTCGATGAGCTCTGGGCTGAACACGCCACCGGCCAGCAGGTAGTCGTGATCGGCTTCCAGCGCATCCAAGACTTCACTGAGCGAGCCCTTAACCGTCGTCACCTTCTTCAGCGTCTCGCCTTCGAAGAGGTCCAGCTCCTGGGGCTTACCCGGATCGATCTGCTTCTTGATGCCGTCCAGACCGGCCATCAGCATGGCCGAGAAGGCGAGATAGGGATTGGCGCCTGGGTCTGGGCAGCGGAACTCGACACGCTTGGCCTTGGGCGATTGCGACGAAACCGGAATCCGGCAGGCAGCGGAACGGTTACGGGCAGAGTAGGCAACCACAACTGGCGCTTCGTAGCCCGGCACCAGGCGGCGATAGGAATTCGTGGTCGGCGCAGCAAAGGCTAGCAACGAGTTGATATGGGTTAGGATACCACCAATATACCAGATCGCCTCTTTGCTCAACCCAGCGTATTCGCCGCCGGCAAAGAGCGGCTGGCCGTCTTTCCACAGACTCTGATGGACGTGCATGCCCGAGCCGTTGTCTTCAAAGAGGGGCTTGGGCATAAAGGTCGCCGTCTTGCCGTGGCGGGCCGCCACATTCTTGACGACATACTTGTAGATCTGCATCCAGTCGGCCATCTGGATCATGGGGGCAAAGCGCAGGTCGATCTCGGTCTGGCCGGCAGTCGCCACTTCATGATGATGGCGCTCAATCTTCAGCCCCGCTTCGATCATGGTATTGACCATCTCCGAGCGGATGTCCTGGAATTGGTCATAGGGCGCGACAGGGAAATAACCGCCTTTGTAGCCAACTTTGTGGCCGGGACCCCAGTCGCCCGAGTTCCAGGACGCTTCGTTGCTGTCCACTGCGTAGCCGGAGAAGTACCGGCCCGTATCATATTTCACCTTGTCGAAGATGAAAAACTCCGCCTCAGGTCCACAGTACATGACGTCGGCAATACCGGTTTCCTTCATGTACGCCTCGGCCCGGCGTGCCACATTGCGCGGATCACGGCTGAAGGCCTCGTAGGTAGCCGGCTCATAGACGTTGGCGATGAGACTGACCGTGGGGTGGGTGCAGATGGGGTCCAGGAACGCTGATGTCGGATCGCACACCAGCAACATGTCACTGCTCTCAATGGACTTGAAGCCCCGGATAGACGAACCATCGAAGCCGAGACCGGCCTTGAAGAGATCTTCCTCATCATAGTAGTCGACCGGCACCGAGAAGTGCTGCCACTGACCATAGAGATCGGTGAACTTAATATCCACAAACTGGATCCCGTTCTCCTCAATCGCCTTGGTCACATCCTTAGCGGTGGTACAATTGAGACTCATTCACAAGACTCCTGTTGCCTGATATTGTGAAATAATGCACGACTAAAGGACTAAAAGAAATGCGCAGCCAGTTCGTCTGCCTTACTCGCAAACTGCTGACGGCGCCCTCGACTCACGTTGCGCGGATAAGTCGACAAATAGAACACACTTCAGTATAGAAAAGAGCAGAGATTGGCTCTACCGCGAATTGTGCCGAATCGCACCTATTGGTGATTGTGCAACATGCACAGTGCGCAACAGTGGCAACCGGCTTCTGCCGGCCTGGCCCGGACTGGCGTCCAGCCCCACTTAGTGCTTCAATGTCTGCATTGGCCTGTACGGTCACACTGGGCGTCTGGCTCAGAACGGCCATCATCGTGCTGCGGGTATAATCAACAGACTATGAAGAAACCAGCCAACTACCTTCACGATCCTTCGATTACCATTGTTACGGGTGTCTGTCCTCACGACTGTCCAGATACATGCAGCTGGCAGGTGGCAGTCGACAAGACAGGGCGCGCGGTTGACATTTGGGGTCATCCAGATCATCCCATTACGCAGGGGCGCCTGTGCGGCAAGGTTGACCGCTACCTGGAGCGCACCTACCATCCCGGACGGCTGACGACGCCGCTGCGCCGGATCGGGCCCAAGGGCAGCGGCCGCTTTGAGCCGATCAGCTGGGAGGACGCCTGCGCCACGATCGCTCAGCGGCTCCAACAGATTGTTGCCGAGTACGGCGCTGAGGCGATCCTGCCCTATTCCTATGCCGGCACGATAGGCCTGCTGCAAGGTGAAGGCATGGCGTCGCGTTTCTTCAACAAGTTGGGCGCCACCCGGCTGGCGCGTTCGATCTGTGCTGAAGCCGGCATCGAGGGCTATCTATACACCATGGGCGCGGCCGAAGGGACGGATACGCAGGCCTTTGCCCACGCCCGGCTGATCCTCATCTGGGGCAGTAACACGTTGACCAGCAACCTGCACCTGTGGCCGTTTATCCAAGCTGCGCGCAGGATGGGTGCGCGCGTCGTGGTCATTGATCCTGTGCGTACCCGCACGGCCCAGGCTGCCGATGAATGGATCGCGCTGCGTCCTGGCACCGACGGCGCTCTGGCCCTGGCCATGATGCACGTCATCATCGGAGAGGGCTTGTACGACGCTGATTATGTAGAGCGCTATACTGCCGGCTTCGACCAGCTGGCCGAGCGCGTGCAAGGTTGGACGCCGGCGCGCGCCGCCGCGATTACCGGTGTGCCGGCGCCGAAAATCGTCGCGCTCGCCCGCGCGTACGCCACGACCCAGCCAGCTGCGATCCGCGTCAATTATGGCATGCAGCGTCACTTTGGCGGCGGCATGGCCATGCGTACGATTACCTGCCTGCCGGCCCTTGCCGGCGCCTGGCGTGAGTACGGCGGCGGCATCCAGCTCAGTTCCAGTGGTTACTTCCGGCACCTGGACAGGACGGAACTGCACCGCCCCGATCTGTTGGCCGGGCGGGATCCGCGTTGGCTGAACATGAACCGCCTGGGCGATGCCCTGAGTCTGGATCCGGAGCGCCTGGCGCGCGCCTGCTACCATCCGCGGCCGGTAGACCGCATACCGGCTCCCAGCCACGCCGGACCGCCAGTCAAGGCACTGATCGTCTACAATTGCAACCCGGCCGCGGTCTGTCCCGACCAACAGGCGGTGTTGGCTGGTCTGCGCCGGGACGATCTCTTTACCGTGGTTTTGGAGCACTTCCAGACCGATACAGCCGACTATGCCGACATCGTGCTGCCGGCGACTACACAGCTCGAGCATTGGGACATCCTGAAGCCCTATGGCCATACCTTCCTGGCGTTAAACCGCCCGGCTATCGCGCCTCTGGGCCAAAGCCTGCCCAACAGCGAGATCTTCAGGCGCCTGGCCGCGGCCATGGGCTTTGACGAGCCCTGTGTTCGCGAGTCAGACGAGGAGATATTGCGCAGATTCGTGGAGGAGCAGACGCACGAACGGTTTGCCAATATCACCTGGGAACGCCTGCTACGCGAAGGCTTTGTACGGCTTAACCTGCCCGAACAACACCGCCCCTTTGCCCAGGGCGGCTTTCCGACGCCCAGCGGCAAATGCGAGTTCTACAGCGAACGAATGGCGCGCGACGGCTACGACCCGCTGCCCACCTACACGCCGCCCAAGTGGCTGGCCGGCGACGGGCAGGTACAACTTTCTGTAGAATCCGGTGAGACCAATTTGCCAATGCCCGGTTCCCAACACCTGATCTGCATCTCACCGCCGGCCCATTCCTTTCTCAACAGCACCTTCACTGTGGTGGAGCGCTTCCGTGCACGGGAAGGAGAACCGTCTCTGCTCATCCATCCTGAGGACGCCGTTGCCCGCGGGGTAGCAGACGGCGATGAGGTGAGCGTCTCCAATGAACGGGGAGCGGTCACTCTGCGCGCCAGGGTGACCGAGGATGTCATTCCTGGCCTGGTGGTGGCGCCGGGCATCTGGTGGGCGAAGTTCAGCGCCGGTGGCCGCAATATCAACCAGATCACGATGCAGGACGAAGCGGACATGGGCGCAGGCGCGTTGTTCTACGACGCGCTCGTGACGGTAGAAAAGATGACCCCAGTCGAAACGCTAGCCAGTGCGGCTATCATGGCGCCAGATCCCAGTTAACTGCCAGACCGGTCGCCTGGGTATGGCCGCGGGGACCCGCTGGTAGGGAGGAGAACTGACTGCAATGGGGCAAGGTGCCGGAGGCGGCACTTCGCGCACGGTGCGGACAGAGTGCCGGCTGGCGACGTGCTCAGTCAAGGATGCCCGATGATCGACATTCGTAACCTGACCTTTGCGTACCCGGGAGCAAGCCGGGCCGCCGTAAGTGACCTGTCCTTCGCGGTAGCAAGAGGCGAAATTTTCGGCTTTCTGGGGCCTAGTGGCGCCGGCAAATCGACGACCCAGCGGATCCTCACCGGTTTGCTGCGTGGCTATGCGGGGAGTGTGTCCGTGCTGGGACGCGAGGTCGCTGGCTGGGGCGCGGACTATTACCACCACATTGGCGTCTCCTTCGAAGTGCCAAACCATTTCCTCAAGTTGTCAGCTCTAGAAAATCTGACCTATTTTGCCACGCTCCATAAGAGACAGGGCGCCTCCCCAATGGAGTTGCTGGAATGGGTCGATCTGGCAGACAGCGCCGGCCTACGTGTCGCCCACTTTTCCAAGGGCATGAAGACCCGCCTGGGTATTGCCCGGGCCTTGCTCCACGACCCAGAGCTGCTCTTTCTTGACGAACCGACGGCCGGATTGGATCCGGTAAACGCCCGGCGCATCAGGGATCTCATCCGGGCACAGCAGCGCGCGGGCAAGACGATTTTTTTGACCACCCACAACATGGCGGAAGCCGAGGAACTGTGCCACCGGGTGGCATTTCTCCTGGACGGCGAGATCAGACTGGTCGATGCCCCGCGCCAGCTCAAGCTACGCTACGGCCGGCCTACAGTGCGCGTGGATTTCAGCGCCGATGGCCAGAAGCCGGCTCGCTGGGAATTCCCGTTGGCGGATTTGGGGCACAACGCAGAATTCATCGAGCTCCTGAAGAGCCGTCGGTTGGAGACAATCCACACGCAGGAGGCCACGCTTGAGGAGATCTTCATTCAGGTGACAGGCCATAACCTATGATCGCTCGGTTGCGGGCCACTGTCCTCTGTGATTTGCGGCTCCAATGGCGCAACGGATTCTACTATGCTGCCGGCGTGGTCGTGGTGCTGTTCGTGTTGTTGCTGCGCCTCTTGCAGGGCTACCCGCTGAGCTGGTTCCTGCCCGCGCTGATCGTCAACAACATAATCGTCAACGGCTTCTACTTTGTCAGTGGACTGGTGCTGCTAGAACGGGCAGAAGGGACGCTGGACGCGCAGCTGGTCAGCCCGCTGCGCCGGGGCGAATACCTGGCCGCCAAGATCGTGACATTGAGCCTGCTTGCGCTGGTGGAGAATCTCATCATCACCGTGGTAGTTGCCGGCCTGGAGTTCCAGGTTGGGTTGCTCTCGGCAGGGATTCTCCTGGGCATGGCCTTCTTCGTCCTGGCTGGCTTTGCGATAGTGACTCGCTACGATGCCGTCAACAGCTTTCTGCTGCCCTCGCTCATCTACACGCTGCTCCTGGCGCTGCCACTGCTGCCCTATTTCGGCGTAGGGCAGGGAGCGCTGTTGGATCTTTTGGTGGCCCTGCACCCGCTGCAGCCAATTCTCGTTTTGCTGGGCGCAGCCGTGACCCCCATATCGCCTGGCGTTGTTCTCTTTGCGCTCGTTGCAGGCGCATGCTGGGTTGGCATCGCGTATCTGTTCGCACGCCGGGCTTTTGGGGAGTACATTGGCCGGGCGATGGCTTCCGCCGAGCAGGCGCCCAAAGACAGACGAGCAAGCGCGTTTCAGTGGCCAGTCATGCTCCTAGACCGCTGGACCGGGCGTTTGGGGGTGCTGCGCGCGCTTGGTCCGATCGACGCTAAGAATGTGGGCCGCGACGGGATGCTGCGCTGGATGGTGACGCTGCCTTTTGTCGTTGCGCTGGCCGTTCGCTGGATCTTGCCCATGGTTCTTGACGCCATGGAGACATGGCTGGCGTTGGATCTGAGCAGCTTTTACCCTCCGCTCATGGGCTTTGTGGTTCTGCTCATCGTGCCCTATTTCTGGGGGGCGCTGATCGGCTTCTTGCTTCTTGATCAAAGGGATGACCGCACCCTGGAGGCGTTGCAGGTGACGCCGCTGCCCTTGGCCACGTACCTGCTCTACCGGCTGGTCACACCGGTGCTGCTGAGCGCGGCCACGACGGTGGCAGTTCTCCCGCTGTCGGGCCTGGTTGGCTTGCCGTTTTGGGCCCTGTTGGTAATGGCGATTGGTGTCGCGCCCATGGCCCCATTGACTGCGCTGGCGCTGGCCGCGCTGGCTGAGAACAAGGTGCAGGGATTGGCGCTTATGAAAGCGGCGGGTGTTGTGTTGCTGCCGCCGCTCGTGGCCTACTTCGCACCGGAACAGTGGCAATGGGCCATTGCCGTTGTTCCTACCTACTGGCCGGCCCAGCTTTTGTGGCGGTTACAGAGCGGCGCGGCGGATTTTGTCATCTATCTGGCTGTGGGTCTTGTCTACCAGCTGGCGCTGCTCTTCCTCCTAGTGCGGCGCTTCGAAAGGGTCATGTACCGTGAACCCGGCGCCCGCCTGGCGCGCAATCCAGGCCGGGCAAGGTGAAAGCGACGCGGTCAGCCCATTTATCATCGTTGCATTCATCATCGTTGCATTCATCATTGTTACATTCGTCATGGTGCGGAGGTGCGAAGGGCAGAAGCGCGCGCGTCTGGATCCCGGCAGAAGCTCTCCCAAGCGTTGTGAGGTGTGTAGTCGACCCCACAATTCAGCGCGATCAAAGGCTTGCGTAGGCCCTGGAACTCGCATAAAGTGGTAACCTTGGTTTTGAACGATTCTTCTTGTCTGAATGGGTGAAGTCTATGTCCGCGCATGAGCGTCGTGGTGCCTTGCTTGCCCTGGCCTGTTACATGTCCTGGGGTTTCTTTCCCATATATTTCCGGCTGCTTGCGCCGGTCCCGACCATCGATATCCTGGCCAACCGCATGGTCTGGTCCCTGGGGCTAGTCCTGTTGATTCTGGCTATTCGGAGAGATTGGAGCTGGATAGGTCCGGCGCTAAGCAGCCGGGAATCTATGCTTACGTTTGGCGGCGCGGCCCTCTTGCTGACTGCCAACTGGTTTACATACATTTGGGCCGTCAACGCTGGCTACGTCATCGAAAGCAGCCTGGGTTATTTCGTCAACCCGTTGGTGAGCGTTTTGCTGGCGGTGTTCTTCCTCCACGAGCGGCCGCGCGCTGGCCAATGGATAGCTAATGTCAACGCAACGGCAGCCGAGCTCTGCGAGACCAACAGTAACGCCCAGCTGCCCTGGATAGCGATGGGGATGGCCCTGACCTTAGGCTTCTACGGGTTGCTCAAAAAGCGGGCTCGGCTCAACGCGCTTCACGGCCTG
>JACFMY010000139.1 GCA_019455155.1 Caldilineaceae bacterium | reverse complement strand
GAAACCTAGTTCGGTGAAACAGCGGCGCACCTCGCGAACAGCCTCTTCGCCGTACCAGGGGTTTACCGAACCGAGCCCTACGAGGCGGCCAGGATGTGCTGCAACGACTTCCGCGAGCTCATCGTTGTGGGCCTGGAAGTCTCGAATCAGGCCTGTCAGCGTAAATATGACAGCGGTTTCGATATCGGCCTCGCCTAGCAGATCCAGAAATTCGTCGACGGGCATCCCAGCCAGATACTGAAATCCTTCCTGCATGAGGTGCGTGTGGCTATCAATGATTCTCACTGTTCACCTCCTGCGTCGACGCCGAGCAGGCGGAGTATGTTGTTCGCGAGCACATCTACTCGCTGGCTGTCGGTAAGGATGGCCAGGCGAATCTTAAGCAATTCGGCTGCTTGCTGACTCGTTGGGGAATCCGAGCCAAATACTACTCGTTCGTGCCCTGCTCTGACGACAATTTCATCAACGTAGCCTACATGGCAAGTTAGCGAAGTTTCATAATACACGTTTGGCGCCCTGTATGCGCTCGACGGGACGTCGACGTAGAAGTCTGCACCTCCCATATGGCCCATAATAAACTTACCGTCGGGATGCAGTTCAGCCAGCTCGATGATCTGAAGCGGCAAAGAATAGACTGGCGTGCCGCTATGGATATAAATGGGCAGATCGAGTTCGATGGCAGCGGAGATAACGGGCTCGACCAGCGGGTCATGGGCCCAGTACCCTTGCATAGATGGGTGGAGTTTGAGGCCGATCAGGCCATCCTCAATGGCCCGTTGCAGTTCGTCAACGGCTCGTTGTCCGTACCAGGGGTTTACACAGGCAAAGCCGTAGAAGCGGTCAGGATGCATCCGAACTGCGTCTGCAATGAGTCGATTTCCCTCTTGGTTATCGACGACAATGTGTCGACCTGCGGCGCAAATCACAGCGCGGTCGATACCATTGTCATCCATTTGGTGCAGAAGGTCCTCAGGACTCTGGCGATAGTGAGGCGTTTCACCGATATGACAATGTGCGTCAACAATCATATATCTTACCCTTTGATGGCCCCCATAGATATACCTGTCACAATGTGCCGCTGAATCAAAAAGGAAAATAACACAACCGGAATCGTCGCAAGCGTGGCCGCGGTCGACAGTAGCTCCCATACAATGCCATATTGCTGGATGTACATGGAGAGAGCGACAGGCAGAGTCCGAACTGCTGGCGAAGATATCAGAATGACCGAATATAGAAACTCGTTATAGGACAGGATAAAGCCGAATATGGCTGTCACAGCTAGTCCAGGGACAACCATGGGCAGCACAACCCGTCTGACGGTCTGGAATTTGGACGCGCCGTCGACGAATGCCGCCTCCTCGATTTCGATGGGCAGGTCCTGCATGAAAGAGATCATTAGAAACGTTGCTAGCGGCAGGACGACCGTAAGGTGGGTCAGAAACAAGCCCGGAACAGAATCGAGTAGGCCAATGCGCTGCAGCAGCAGATACATGGGAATGGCAATTGCAATGCGCGGCACGGTGCGCATCAACAAGATCAGCAAAAACAACCATCTCATCCATGCCAGTCCAGATCTCACCAGGGCGTAGGCTGCGCTGCCGGCAACAAGCACGGCGACCCCTGTAGTAAGAATGGCGATGACGATAGAATTTATGAAGACCGGGAGTATTGGGACCTGTAGGCCGCGACCTGGATCATACCCGCTCAAGATGACGGCATAGTTGCGCAGGGTTGGTTCGCGGGGGATGAAGGTAGGTTCCACCGAGAAGATCTCGGTCGTCCACTTCAGAGAAGTGACCAACAACCAGTAAAGTGGAAAAACGGCAATGACAACCGCCAGCGCAATCCCTGCCAGCGCCACGATCCGCCCCCAGTCGATTCGTCTACGCATTTCTATTTGTTATCCTTGCCAACACGACTGCTATCAATACCATCACGACCAACGATACGACGGAAACAGTCGACGCGTATCCTAGATCGAAATACCGGAACGCAACTTTGTAGGTATAGGTATTCATCAATTCGGTCAGGTTCCCCGGTCCTCCGTAGGTCAATATGAAAACCAGGTCAAAAGTCTGAAAAGCGTCCATCACCCGGATGAGGATGGCAGCCAGCAGCACTGGGCGCAGCAAGGGGAGGGTTACGTAGAAGAAACGTTGTAGCGTTGAAGCGCCGTCAACAATGGCCGCTTCGAGAGGTTCCTCTGGTAGTGATTGGAGACCGCCTAAGCAAAGGATGGCGATGAATGGCGTGGCATACCAGATATCGGCGATCATCAACGATGCCATTGCAGTGTTGGCCGAAGTAGTCCACGCGATCGGTGCAGAAAGGACTCCAAGTTTCATCAGCGCCCAATTGACGAGACCGTAGGGATCGTTGTATAGCCAGCGCCATTCATAGCCGACAACCACAGGGGCAAGCATCAACGGCACAAGGATTAGAGCGCGTGCCAGACCTTTGCCTCTGAAATTCCGATCCAACGCTACGGCAAGAGCGAGCCCAAGGATCGTTTCGGCGAACACGACGACGAACGTGAATACCAGCGTGTTGCGTATGATCTGGCGACCTTCGTTGCTGCCGAAGAACTTAAGGAAATTATCGAAGCCGATCCACACTGGCCTTGCATCTACGGCGGCGTAATCGTACCGCGTAAAGGCAAGATATGTTCCATAGGCGACAGGATACGCGTACAGCGCTAACATGATGATCACCAGAGGCGCAAGCATAGTGTAGTAGAAGCCCTTGTGCCGCCAGTGTTTGCCGACTCTGCTCATGTGTGCTCCGATTGGAGGCGGAGGGAGCTGGTCAGTTTGGACCAGCTCCCTCGCATTCTGACCGCGTTAGGCCTATTGTCCCATGATTTCTCGGACCTTAGCGGCTGCTTCGTCGAGCGCGGCATCGGGAGCCTGCGCGCCGCTCAATGCCGCGGTCACAGCTTGGGCCATGGCATCCTCGATCTGGGGTTCAAGCGACGTACGCGGCAATTCGTATGTCGTGTCGATCACTTGCTTGTAGAACTCCCACCGGGCTTTGCCGTTCACGTCACCTGTGGGCAAACCCTCCTCCCCTTCGGCAATCAGCATATCTATGACCGATGCACGTCCGCTGAGCGTACCGCTTTCGCGTGACATGTGTGCCTGGATCTCGGGTGACATGATCCACTCTATAAGCTGGCCAGCGCACGCCAGATTCTTGGCGCCTGTCGGGATTCCCAGCAGCCATCCCGCGTTGTTGGTGCCGCGCCGAACATCCCCAGGTAACAGCGCCAGGTCATAGTTCCCTTTGACCGCCGAATCGGGCGCTTCCAGCAACGGGATGATGTCGTTGAATTCAATCACCATTGCGCCACGGCCTTGAGCGAAGTTATTGCGGGTATCACCCCACATATAATCCGCGGTACCCGACGGGGCCACCTTATATTCGGCCACCAGGTCGGTCATGAACTGCAGGCCCCGCTTGGCTTCAGGGCTGTCAAGCACCACAGTGCCTGCGTCGTCGAGAATCGACCCTCCGGCCTGATAGATAAAGTCCGATAGGACCCAGACGCCAGGCCCCTTAGGTGATCCGGCCATCAGCAGTCCGTAGACACCCTTGTCGGGGGCATTAAGCGCTTCGGCTGCAGCGACCATCTCATCCCAAGTATTAGGCGCCTTTTCAAGGCCCGCTGCTGCAAATAGGTCCGTACGATAGTAGAGGGCACGAATGTCGTTGCTATGGGGTACAGCATAAAGCTTGCCGCCAAATGTCGCGTAGTCGCGGTGAACGGGGAATAGATCGTCAATCAGCTCTTGAGAGATGAAGTCTTCTAGCGGAAGAAGCAGACCTGGCTCTGCCAATGCGGCCAAGCTGGGCCGGTTGATCTGAACTACATCGTACGCGCCACTCTGGTTCTTGGCTTCCAGGATCGACTTTGGCAGAGTCTGCTCATAGGGAAGTTCGATTACCTCTACTTTGATACCGCTCTGTTCCTCAAACTCAGGCAGGCGCTTGAGCACAGCGACGCTGAAGGGCGATCCGGCCGCCACCATATATTTGACGGTTGTGCACTCGCCACCGACTTCAGCACCGGTATCTTCCACCGGTGCCGTTGGGGTGGTAGGAACAGCACACGCGGAGAAAACTAGTGCCAGGACCACAAGTGTACAGAGCACCGTCCACTGCTTACCGAAACCTAACGTCGAGTCCATAATGCTCCCTCCTAACACAATGATTTGAGATAGTACCGACTCAAAGGCCGCGCAGTTGGATGTGAATCATGATTCACACGGGCTGCTATCGGTAAGTCGTAGTGCAGATGTAACAGAACCTGGCACCCCCTATCCATCAACAGCACACAGTTCTTTGGGCAACCGCTAATCTCTAAATGGGTGCGGGCGCTCCCCTGGTGAGTCAGACCGGAAAGCGATGGAGTCAAACGGATAAGCCGCACACGCTACGTTTCGAAGGGGTTTTGTTGCAGGTCGGCCATGTGCTGTCGTCTTTCGTCAGCAGGCGCTGTGTCCCGAGGCGCACAGCAGCTGGCTCGCGCCACAAGTTTGGGCGGCAGAATCAACTTTTTTGGTACATCGTACGGCGCATCGGAGCCCAGTTCGAGTTTTCGATGTAGGGCCTCCATTCCAAAATAGCCCATAGCATAGGTCGGTTGCGAGACAACGGTCAGCGGGGGATCCACTAACGAGGCCCACGCAACATCATCGAACACGATCAGAGAAATGTCTTCGGGTACGGAAAGTCCCTGCTCATGCATCACCTTGAACGCCGCCTGACCTAGCTGATTGTTCGCGGCGAATATCGCGGTTGGCGGTTCGGGTAGCGCCAGTAGTTGCCTGGCTGCGGAATAGCCGCCGGAAATCTTGAAACTGCCAACCGAGATGTACTCATCGCTAAGGCTGAGTCCGGCGGTCTCCATCGCCTTAACGTAGCCGGCCAGGCGCTCCTTTCCGGTCGTGGTCGTCGTCGGCCCATTAATGATTGCAATGCGCAAGTGTCCCAACCCGATTAAGTACGAAACCGCGTCATACGCGCCGCTGAAGTTGTCCAGGAGCACGGTGTCAGCCTGAGACAGCCCCTCGAGTTCCCGATCGACGAGCACCAACTTGACCCCTTTGGCGAGGGCATCTGTCCAGATCTCAAGATTGCGGCCGGTAGGCACGGCAATGATCCCAGCGGCACGCTGGTTCATGAGGATCTGCAGATACTCGTTTTCCTGTTGTTCGTCCTCGTTGGTTGCGCAAAGGATTACGTGGTATCCGAATTGTTTTGCGCAATTGAGGACACCACTGGCAAGGTCTGCATAGAACGGATTGACTATGTCTGTGATCACCAGACCGACAGTATCGGTTTTTTGACGCTTTAGGCCACGCGCTAAGAGATTTGGCTTGTAGCCAAGTTGAGTCGCAGCACGCCAGACCTTCGCGCGCGTTTCTTTGCTCGCACGGCCGCGCTCACTTAGCACTCTGGATGCGGTAGCGACGGATACACCTGCGGCCTGTGCAACGTCCCGGATCGTGACAAAACCACTGTCTTTCGTTGCCATAGCGCGATTCGCATGGACAGTCTAGATATGAGAATGTTTACACACAGAAGCGCAAAACGTGGTAGCCGTAATCAGGTCGAAAACACGTGATGATCGGGGAAAACCGGACAAATGAGGTGGAAACGTTATCACTAACATCATATTCCTGCGGCAGGGTATTGTCAACAGCATTTGAGAACCCATTGCCGTACCACGTCTGGCGGAGGTAAAAGGCAGAAAGTGATAAGGCAGTGCGTAGCACTACCCCGAATGCGCTGATTGAGCGTCAAATCCTGAGCCTTGGCGGAGCGATACACTAACACCTGCCGTAGCCTCGGAACACGCGTTGGTCTCTTTCCGCAACGCGTTCCGCAGCGACATGCGTTTGACCATTGATCAGAGGTACCGTGTCGAACGAGGAGGCAGCGAAATCGACCTGGCGCCAGGGGCGACAGTCGAGCTCCTGCTCTGGGCCGGGGCCGTCACCATGAGCGGAAGCAGCCCTGGCATCGGTGCGAATGTGGAATTCACAGTCAACGGCGGCAGTGTTGCCGCGTACGATGTAACCTTCTATGAAATCGATCAACAGTGGCGCCTGAGTCTGGCTCCCCGTTAGGGTAACACCTGAGCTGGCCGACCCGTCAGGCCAGCTCAGTCTCACGGCAGAGAAGCCAGGCTAGAATCCTCCGGCGTGCTCCCCGTATGCCGCATCACCAACGGGTTTGTGTCCTCACGTTTCGGCCGGCCGATCGGATTCACAGTAAGCTTTCGGCTATGTGATATGGTTCCCGGCGTGATCCGGAAGATGTGATTTGACGTTCTTGGGGACGTATCAGTGCGCGAGGATTCTGGGCGACGTTATACTGCGACCACGCGAGGTAAGTGCAATGGGCGATAAGCGCTAATTATAGCTTAACCGTGCCTCCAACAAACTGCCATCGGCGGTGTGTTCACGCAACGTAGCGAGGACCGCATCGCATGCCTCGAACATCTCCGGCCGGTCGTTGCTGGACGGCCGGAGATATAACAAAGAACCCAGAAGTACTTTGCTTCCGGTCCCCGCTAGTGGTACATTATATCTGAATAATTGCTCAGATGCTCAGTAATTCAGGATTAGCCGATGTCTCATCAGCACCCAACGCTCACTGGCCTGCGAATGTTGCCCACCGATCTGCTGACTGGCGTCGTGGAGATCTTTGCCGCGCTCAGCGATCCCACGCGCGCGCAGCTCGTCTATCTACTGACAACACGCGAATACAGCGTCAACGAATTGAGCCAGTTTGTCGACGTAACGGCTTCGGCGGTTTCGCATCACCTGGCAAAGCTAAGGGCAATTCGCCTGGTGCATACACGCCGCGAGAGAAACCAAATTCTTTACTCGATCGATGACGCCCATATTGTGGCGCTTTTCCGTGAGGCAGTCTATCACCTGGACCATGTGCGCCAAGATCTGCCCGATTCCCCGTACCAACCGGTACCCTCGGCTGCGACTAAGGATTGAGATTCAAACCAAACTGAATTCGTTGGAGTGAAAGCGAAACAAATGCACGACTCCCTGCATCCCCAGACATCTCTACCGGATCCGGCCGTTGCGGCCCGTCCACCCCAAGAAGGACACGACTACAGCGATCATGATCTCCCGCACACCGAGGGACACGACCACCACTCTCATAACCGCGCTGGTGAGCACGACCATGATCACGGCCATCACCACGATCATAGCCACGCCGCTGGCGACCACCACGGCAGCGGCGTGTGGGGATGGATCCGCACGCTCTTTCATCTGCACGGCCACAGCCACCAACATGCGGCCTTGGCCACCGATGAGACCTTCATGCATAACGAAGAGGGGATTCGCACCGTCTGGCTGGCACTGGCAGCGCTCGGCGTCACTTCCCTGCTTCAGATCGTGATCGTACTAGCTAGCGGAAGCGTGGCGCTCTTTGCCGATACCGTGCACAACATCGGCGATGCGCTCAATTCCATTCCACTGCTGATTGCCTTCTACCTGGCGCGGCGGCTGGCGACGCGTCGCTATACATATGGCTTTGCGCGGGCCGAAGATGTTGCTGGGATCTTCATCGTGCTCTCGATTGTGGTCAGCGCCGGCGTGGTGTTCTGGGAATCCTTCCACCGTCTGCTGAATCCTCAGCCATTGCAGAGCCTCGGCTGGGTGGCTGCCGCTGCGGTCATTGGCTTCGTAGGTAATGAAGCGGTCGCCTGGTTACAGATTCGCAAGGGTCGGGACATAGGTTCCGCCGCGCTGGTCGCCGACGGCCTGCATGCGCGCACCGACGGGTTGACTTCGCTGGCTGTGCTGGCAGCTGCCGGCGGGTCCTGGATTGGTTTTCCCATCATCGACCCGATTGTCGGTCTTCTGATTGGTATCGTCATCCTCTTCATCACCAAAGATGCTGTCGTGACCATGTGGTACCGGCTGATGGACGCAATCGAGCCGGAGTACTTGGCCAGGGGCGAGCGGGTCGTTGCCAACCAGCCCGGCGTCAAGGAACTGCGCCGCCTGCGCATGCGCTGGATGGGCCATCGCATTAGCGCCGATGTCTGCATTGCCGTCGATCCGCACCTGACAACGGCGGAGAGTCACCATATTGCTGAGCACCTGCGCCATGACCTCTTCCATGCGGTGCCCTATCTGACCGAAGTTACGGTACACGTGGATCCGTGGTCGCCTGAGCCAGCTGGCCATCATGAAATGACGCATCACCATGATCCGGTGCCGCGACCGGTGCACGTCTAGCGGTCGGTCCATCCCCTCTTTTGCATGTGCGCGGATTCATTGTGAACCCGAGATCGTGTTAGCAATTACGCAGCGGTTTTGGCTACGCAAAGGCGCAGTGCATGTCCGCACGACGTAGCAAGCTGCAACGTATCCAACTGATACTGGGCGGCCCTCTCTTTCGCCGCGTTTTTGGGCATTCTGTTTGTCTTGGGACAGGCTGGCAGTCTCGCCTCGATTGGCGCGCCCCGCCTTGCATTGCCCGTGGCGCTCATCAGCGGACATGCCAGCAACGACTCCGGCGCGGTCTGCACCGATGACAAGGGCAACGTCCTATATCACTGTTTGGATTCTCGGGGATCAACTCCTACAACGGTGTCATCCACGTCATCGACGCCGTCATCCTGCCGCCGGCTATAGCACATCACATGCTCCGCGATGCGCTCCCGGATCTCGTTGAAATGAGGACTCGCACTCCAGGCTGCCCGGTCTCCTGGTTCGACGGCGGCGGGAAACTGCACTCTGAGGTACCGATCAGCTTGTTGGGGCCGGTAAACTCGCGGCGCATCTCTTGCGCCTCTCCTCCTGTGACTACAGGACATTGTCTATGGTCTCTGCTCGATGCCTGTTCGGCTGCCGCTGCGGTTCGGGGTCAATGCGTCCCCCGCGTACTGTTCCGCCCAACACGATGGCGGAGCCGATCAGGGCCAGGTTCTTGACGATATATTGCCCTTCCAGTGTGAGGCCGTAGGGAAAAGCGGTCCAGACAACGTCAGGCAAGATGATCAAGGGCAAGGCAGTTCCCGGCATCTGCAGAAAGAGCAGCAGCAGTGTGATGCGCATGTAGCGGCCGAAAATCAACCCTAAGCCGATGAGCATCTCCCACACGGAGAGAATGGGCAAGAAGAAGTCTGGGTCGACGAAGTAGACGGTGTTCCTCACCAGTTCTTCCGCCGGACTCAGCCCCGGCGCCATTTTGAGTGCGCCGAACCAGAAGAAGATGATTCCAAGACCCAGACGCATGATGAGCAAGCCATAACTAGCCATCCAAACTGTGATCCACCGATCGAGTCTTTCGTACGTGTTGATTACCTGTGAAGCGTTCATGTGGTTCTATCTTTTCCTATCGGATTCTTTGCCTATAGTGGCGCTATGCGATGCGAGCACATTTGTTCCTATTGAACCGCGCTTGGCGGCGCAACACTGTAGTTTGCATAGCTTTTGCATAATAAAATGGCGGACTGGTTGCCAGATCACAGAGAATTCTGGCATACTGTGGCTAACTATTGGATAGTAAATGACCTAATCTCGGTCAACTGTCCAGGAACGGCCTGACGGCACTGTAGGTAATTGTAGGTAAAAGACAGGGTATGGGAAGGTTTCGTGTGTAGAGCGATCTGGTGGATACGCCGTGATTTATGGCTGGCAGACAACCAAGCTCTGAGCGCGGCATTAGCTCATGGCGATCAGGTCACACCGCTCTATGTGCTGGATTCTTCGCTGCTTGAGGCATCCCCTATGGGTCCGAAGCGGCTTGCCTTCCGGCGCCCATCGTCGACTACAAATGGACGCGGGAGCGGACGTTGGCCGTCTACACACAGGCAAAGGAGAAGAATGGATGACTGCAGAGAGAACGATCCTGGTTACGGGCGCGACGGGCTATGTAGGTGGGCGTCTCGTCCCCCGGCTATTGCAGGAAGGTTATCGCGTGCGAGTGTTGGCGCGAGACCTGGCCCGTCTACAGGGCCGTTCCTGGATAGACGAAGTAGAGGTAGTACAGGGCAACGTGCTCGATGCGGGGACGCTGCCGCCGGCGATGGCCGGCGTCGACGGCGCCTACTATCTCATCCACAGCATGAACGGCAGCGGTGACTTTCATGAACGCGATCTGCTGGCCGCGCGTCAGTTTGGTCAGGCTGCACGGGACGCGGGCGTCCAACGGATCATCTACCTGGGTGGCCTGGGTGACCCTGAGGCCGATCTCTCCAAGCACCTCCAGTCTCGTCAACAGACCGGCCAAGCCTTACAGGAAGCCGGCGTTCCGGTGACGGAGCTGCGAGCGGCCGTCATTGTGGGCTCGGGCAGTGCTTCCTTTGAGATGATCCGCTACCTGACGGAGCACATTCCTGTCATGGTCTGTCCTCGCTGGGTCTATACACGGATCCAGCCCATCGGCATTCGAGATGTGCTGGCTTATCTGGTGGCTGCGCTCGACACGCCAGAGAGCAGCGGTGAGGTGATTGAGATCGGGGGGGCGGATGTGCTTACCTACGGCGAGATGATGTTGGGCTACGCCCGGGTGCGCGGTCTGAGGCGACTGCTCTTGCCGGTACCTGTACTTACCCCTCGTCTCTCGTCGTATTGGGTACACTGGATGACGCCGATACCGGCCGGGATTGCTCGTCCCCTCATCGAGGGGCTGCGCAACGAGGTTATTGTCCGGGACGACAAGGCGCGCCAGCTCTTCTCCCATATCGAACCCGTTGACTACCAAACCGCAGTTGCACGGGCATTGGAGAGGTTGGACGCGGGGCGCGTCGAAACAGCCTGGAGCGACGCCTTGACCACCAGCCGCGGCGATATTGCTCCTGTGGTGCTGATGGTGCAGGACGGGATGATCATGGAGCGACGAGAGCGAAAAGTGGGGGTGCATGCGGATGATCTCTACAGGTCGTTCATACGTTTCGGCGGCGATCGAGGCTGGCCCTATATGAACGGGCTATGGCGGCTGCGCGGTGCTCTCGATCGTCTACTCGGCGGTGTCGGTTTCCGGAGGGGACGGCGCGACCCGGACGACGTGCGCGTCGGCGACGCCATCGACTTCTGGCGCGTCGAGGAAGTGAAACCTGGACGTCTGTTGCGCCTGCGGGCCGAGTTGAAGCTGCCCGGCCAGGGCTGGATGCAGTTGGAGTCAGAGCCTATCGACAAAACGAGTTCTTTGCTGGTGCAGACCGCGTTTTTCGCGCCCAAGGGTCTGTTGGGTACCCTCTATTGGTATCTGCTCTACCCCTTCCACAGCCTGATCTTTTCGGGCCTGCTCCGTAAGTTTGGGGAACAGGCCGAATCTCTTGGCGCGCAACCTCAGGTCTATGCTGCGGAAAGCAGCGGGACGTAACATGACCAGAACAGAGACAAGAGCGCCCTTCTTCAACATGAAAGCAGTCGTGCGGGAGACCGGCCTGAACCCTATGACCATCCGCACCTGGGAACGGCGCTACGGCCTGCCGCAACCCCGGCGTTCGGACGGTGGGCACCGCCAGTATACCCAGCGGGATATCGACCTGCTCAGATGGCTTGTGGCGCGCCAACGGGAGGGCCTCAGTATGCGCCATGCCGTAGAGAGCTGGCGCGCTCTAGAGGCGGAAGACCCGGACCCTCTATCCCAAGACGAGCAGAAGCCTGAAATCGGCATCATGGCCGCAGGTGATGTGAGCGTGAGTCAGTTGGATGAGCTCAGAGCGCAATGGCTCGATGGAGTGCTCTCATTCAATCACGCCAAGGCGGACCAGCTGTTGACACAGGCGTTCTCCCTCTTTCCCGCCGAAATCGTCTGTACCGAGGTTTTGCAGAGGGGGATTGTCCATCTCGGTTCGGGGTGGCAGGACGGAGACGTCACCGTCCAGCAGGAGCACTTCGCAACAGAACTGGCCGTGCGCAGGCTGGAATCTCTGGTAGCGGGTACGCCCCGCCCGCTGCGGCCGGAACGGATCCTCATCTGCTGCGCACCCGACGAGCAGCATGTATTCGTTCCCCTTTTGCTGACTTTTCTCCTTTTGAGAAGAGGCTGGGATGTGATCTACCTGGGGGCCAATGTACCGGCTGAGGCCATGGCACAGACACTGGACCAAGTAAAGCCGGCGCTCGTGGTTCTCTCTGCCCAGCGCTTCCACACAGCGGCTGGGCTGAAGCAGGTTGCGGATCTCGTCTTTGGCAATGGAGTGACCGTGGGCTTTGGCGGCGCCGTGTTCAACCGGTTACCCGCGTTGCGCAGTCGGATTCCAGGCCATTTCCTGGGCGAGAGCCTAGAAGAGGCGTTGTACGCTGTGGAGACGCTGCTGGCGCTTGGGAACGCTGAGTCACCACCTGCCGTTGCCGGAAAGACCAACAAGGCAGCTCTCGATAGTTTCAGGGCGGCGCGTGCGCGGATCGAGTTCGATGTCTGGCAGCATTTCATCACCACGTCAAGACCCACAGATGATTTGGCCCACTTTCATGTAGAGATGGCGCAAGCCATTGAAGCGGCGCTCAAGCTGGGCGACATCGCCCTGTTAGGAACCGATATCAGTCTGGTTGAACATCTGCTGATCAGCTATCATCCTACCTCCGCTTCAGTTGCCGACTATGTGACGGCGTATTCCTGTGCGGCACAGACTCAGTTGGGCCAGGAAGGCGCTCTGGTCATTGCATGGCTGGGCAGCCTCTTACCCGATCCGATTCCAGCAGGCACCTAAACCCGAGCGCCCCGATCTTCTCCGTACGCCTGTCGAGGTGTTTTCCCGCAGCTGATCCATGCTATCTTTGCTGATCCGTGGTTCAACGATTGGGGAGATCCTTACCTTGCCACCTATGGCAATCTGAGATATGCGTCCCAAATGGTCAGTGCTTTTTTCGGGCACTTATCGGTCCGTTCCAGGCCGGTGTTGGCCCAGAACCGCGCGAAGTCCCGCGCCTCGCCCGGTGGCATAGCTTCCAACAATTCGTCAAAGTCAATCGCGGCCCAATTAACCACAAACCAGAAACGATGTTCGTTTGCCTGACTCAGCAGAAAGTTGATCCACCTGGCCTGATAGTCTTCTGTATATTCATAGCTCCGGCCGAAGACATTAAGGCTTTTGGAGGGTACGCCAGATTCGGTGACACCGATCGGTTTGCCAAACGAGAGTGCAGTGGCGAAAAAATCTACGGGCGGCGGGTCGACTTTGCCATCTTCATAGGCCCAACCATAGGGATATACGCTCAAACCGAGCAAGTCGACATAAGGCAGAAGCGCTTCGATTTCGCCCCTTTGCGCCATTTTGTCTCCACCATCCAAACCGATTAGGTGGGTGTTCGTAAATGTGGCAAAGATGGGAAGATCGGGATAGTCCGCTTTCAGCGCCGTGTAAATGGAGCGGTGCAAATCCTTGTAGGCATTCCACACATTGGGGGCGTGAACCTGCGCCACGTTGACTTCGATGCCGATTGCCAGGTAGTCGGGATGGAAGTAATCGAGCACCTGCCGGGCGTAGTTGAGATAGGCAGTCTTTACATCGGGATGATCGAGGGTGTAGCCGTCCCATGGCGACGGTTGGGGCTGGCTGGTGGCTGTGCCCCAGTATGGAGCCAGACCGTTGCGCTCCCAGTTGAGCGGGGTAATGGAAATCAGCAGCATGTGATTTGGGGGAATGGCTGCGCGCGCTGACTTCCACTCGTTTATCACGTTGGCGGGCAAGGGATCGCCATGCAGGGCTTCTGACCATGGTACACCGCCATCAAATTGGATGGCGGTCAGATCGGCATGGGACGCGATGAACTGATTCATGCGGCTAATGCCTTCCATAGTCGCGGCAGGCGGCCAACGCGTAAAGCCCATGTAAAAAGGTCGTTCCGATATTTGAGGTATTTGAGGGTGATTGGCATCCGGTTGACATGCTTCAGGTGGCGCAGTCGCGGCGTTGTCACCACATGCACTCAGGATTAGGCAAAGAAGTAGCAAGACAAGAAGCGACGTGGGGATGGGTCGGCTGGTTTGCATACACTATCCATCTATTTATTGGGAAAACAGGCTATATGTTGATTGAGGTCCCGCTGCTAAGGCTGCTTGGGCAATAAACTTCTACCGCCCAACTACCCGTTATCGAGCGAATTACTGGTTATTTGTCTCCATAACGTATGTCAGTCTACTTCATCGGCAATGCTACCCACGACGCCGAACTGAAGCAAGCCAAGGAACGCGCTAAACAGGGTGCATTTTGAGAAGTCCGTATTTAACAGGTTACGTAATAGCTGCTAGCGTGCGCTTCAGTTGAAGGTCAGCGAACCGAATATGATTGATGCGTTGGACGGCAAGCGAAGTTCTTCGTTCTGTTTCTACGACTCCTCGAATACCAGGTGCTCCGACATGAACTTCAATGTCTCTAACTGTGATTGTAGCAAGGATGGTGAGAAGGGAGTAAACTAGCAGTAAGAGCGAGATGGAGAGAAAGGAGCGAACCATGCGGCTGCGCCTACGCCTGCCAGAAGTACGCCCGGACGAATA
>JACFMY010000767.1 GCA_019455155.1 Caldilineaceae bacterium | reverse complement strand
CTTGATTGCCTGATACGTTGCAGCCGACTGCTGCACCGCCCCTTGGTGGGACCAAGTTTCCAGCTGGTTTTCTGAAATCGCCATCCCTAACCCTCATTCAACAACAATGCGCGGACATCCCCCTCACATCGTGCAAAAGCTTCTGCTCCCTGCTGCCGAAGGAGGTTCAGCTTCCGCAAGTCGTGCTCGAACATATCGGTGGCCAGTTCGGGCTTGTCGAAGGTGTCACTGATACGGACGGTCGGCACATTTGAGTAGAGTAGCCGCCGGAGCTGGTCCATCGAGGCGGTATTAACCTCTAATGTTTTCTGGAGCAGCTGCACAGGCAAGAAGCTTCGGACTTGCCGGGCGATAAAGCCTCGGCGTGGCTCAGGGTATTGTCCGCAGCCCAGGCTCAGCAAGCGGCAATCCTTTGGGGCATAGCCAAGTGCCACAGTCGCATCGGCCAAAGCATATAAGGCTGGATTGTTCGCACAGTAGCCACCGTCGAACAGCTCCACGACGTCACCGGCTGAGGTGGTCACCATTTTGCGATCAAAAAAGGGGAAGGCCGAACAAGATGCCTCCACAGCATCTGCGAGCGTACAACCGAAGCCAGGCTCGAATGTCGCTCGCCGCCCGTGAGCTTGAGTCTGACGGCTCTTGAATATCATGGGCGTTTCAAGCTGCCACTTTGTCGAAACAATGCCAAGTCCGGTCAGGACAGTATCGAACCCTGTAGTGCCGAACACCTTCTCCCCTGTTTCGCGGAGCTTCGCCGATTTTGCATACCGGCTCTTGGCCCGCATTATTGCTGGCACGCGCTCCTTGTAGAGTTCGTGAATTTCATCAACCGAGCGGCCAACTGCGAGCAGCGCAGCGATGATCGAACCGGTGCTTGTGCCGAATATGAGGTCGAACGTCTCATGGATGGGACGGGGCAGCATTGCCTCGACTTCCCGTAGTATGCCGAGTGGGTAGAAGCCCTTCGCTCCCCCACCGTCCAAGCTCAGTATCCTGCAAACACCGTCTGGCACCGAAAATTGTCCCGGGGCTATATCCAGATATAGTGGGTGTCGGAAATAGGCTATGCAAGTGGTCGACCTTACAGCCCACAGCGCTGCCACACCCGAAGTTCATCTGCACACCTGCGCCTGTTCGCGCAACACAGCGTAGTCGCTCAGCATCCGGACGATGACAGCACCTTCTGGCAACGAGTCGACCTCGTCGGCAGCGCGGGCCTTCTCGCCGCGAGTATAGTCTACCACAGGCGGACATGGCGCCCCCACATCAGAACCGCCCGTGGCGCAACCGCTCAGCCAGAGCATTGCGATCAGGAGGGCGACGGGCGGCGGCGTCGAGCATCTGGCGTTGGATGGCATCGTTTCTCTCTCTGGCATCAAGCCGTTCGGCGGCGCGCCCAGCGCGTTCACCGGCACGGCGGAGGTTCAGGAGGAACAGCAGGATCGTTGCGGCGGCGAGGGTCAGGCCCAGCGCCATGCGCGTCGGGCCATGTGTGAGGAGCCAACCGATCACCGCTGGCCCCGTTTCCAGTCGTCGAGCCGGGCGTGGATGGTGACGGCGATGCCGATCAGGGCGATGGCGATCAGCACCCAGCGCAGGGTGTCGA
>JACFMY010000138.1:4795-14649 GCA_019455155.1 Caldilineaceae bacterium | reverse complement strand
GTCAGGCGAATATTGTCACCTGGTTGCAATGGCTGCTCGTACTGGATATCGTAACCTTCCAGCCAGATGAGGTTGCCGAAGTTGACATGCAGGGGATTGGTAATTGGGGGATCGACAGACGGGTAGGTCAGCGGTAGATTGGGCAGCGCGTGCGCGTCGAACGCATCGACATAGTCCTCATAGCGGAACACCTGGAGCCCCTGGTTCGGGGTTTGGGTTGGGTATTCGAGATGCTCGCCAGTACGCTGGTAGATGATCATCTTGTCACGGCCGTTGACCTGTACTCTGCCCCATTTCTCGAAGCCCTGGCGCAGGTAATGTTCCATGGCCATGAAGTCCTCAAAGCTCCACGGCTCGAGGTTCCGAATCTCGAAGAACCAGTTGGCGTCGCGCCGGCAACGATCGACGCCGCGGGTATACCAGGCCGGCACCCAAGCTTCCTTCTCGTTCGTTTCGAAGTTACCCGCCAATACACCGGTGCGGTACAGCTCGCCGATGACTTTCCAGCCGTTGTTTAGGGGAAAGCCAAAACGGGCTTTGTCATCTGGTTCATCGTAAACGGTCCAGTAGCCAGGCGGTTCAAGCTGGTCGTAGTTGAGCATCACTTCGTCCTGGCTGACGAAGAATCGATAGGCATAGTACCCGAAGTAGAGACTCACCACGGCGGCCAGCGCGACGCCGGCCACGGCAGCCATACGCAGACCAATCCGCCTGGGCAACCACTGCCAGAGCTGGGCGAGTTCGTCACCGGCAAGCAGCGCCCACGGCATAAAGAATGTGTAGACGTGAGTGCGGGGTTTCTCAGTCAGAAAGATGGCGACGATCATGACGACAGTGAACCAGATCCAGATCGCCCGGCGCTCCATGCTCAGGCGCGGCATGAACAGCACCGCGCCAAAGAGCACCGTAACGGGCACCACGATCCAATCCTTTTCCCCCACCATGAGCCATTCTGGCCGTAGGAAGGTCACTACCGTCAACAGGATCGTACCAGCCGCAAGCAGCAGATACAAGCCTCGTGGCAGGCTCTGCCGGAAGACGCGGATCGTCGCCGCGGCCGTCAACCCTATTAGTGCCAGCACATAGAGCGTTGTGCTGTACAGGGTGGTGCGCACAAAGACATCCACCAGATTGTTGTAGGGCGGGCTGCCGCCGATCCGGCGGTCAGTCAGATATTGGTACGTGGCTGCAAAGCGCGGGTTCAAGATATACGGAGCATAGAAGATCGCCAGTAACGCGGCGCCGACAACAGCCGCAATGAGCGTCGCGCCAAGCAGCTCTCGCCACTTCCCGCGGTTGCGCCACCAGAGCATCCCCAGCAAAAACGCCGCCGGCAAGGCAGCCAACACACCCTCGTAATGGGAGTGGATGCCCGTGGCCAGAAGAATGGCAGCCAGGCTCAGGTAGCGCGCCGGCGCCACTGGCTTCACAGTCAGGCGGTAGAGCACCAGCACCGCCAAGATCGAAGTGAAAAAGACGACGCTCTGGTACTGGACGATGTGGGCAAAACCCACGAAATAGCCATCTATGGCCAGGAACAGGGCCGCCAGCCAGCCGGCCAATGGATTAAACAACCGCCACCCTAATACAAACAGAGCCATCAGGCCTGCGAGATTGGCAAGCGCAAATGGCAGGCGTGCAGTAGCCTCGGTGAGACGGCCCATGACCGGATAAAGCACAGTGGGCAGCAGGATTTCGGTCGGGCCCTTCTTGTGCAAAAAGAGCACGTCTTCGTAACCTTGCAGAACCGCAGCCGCGCGCAAGGCGGCACGTGCCTCGTCGCCTTGGAAGTCGGTGTAGTCCAGGCTCGAAAGCCGGAGCAGGCCGCCGATGAACAGCAGCACGATCAGCCCGGCCCAAAACCAGCGCCTGTCCACGTCAAAGGACCAGGCACTGTCACCCTGCCGGGCGGTGCGCCCCTGCCACCATACCCAAGCCAGCAGGACCACACTCAATGCGTCAAAAGCAAGCAATGTCTGTAGCAGCGTTGGTCCGCCGGGCAAATAGCTCACCAGCAACATCACTGCCACCAAAACGGCATAGGCAGCCGCGATCGAATAAAGAAGGCGTTCCAGCGGGTCGGGTGGGGAGTTGCTTTGGCCGACCAGGGCTTCAATCAAGATAGCGCCGGGTAACAATCCAGCAACGACGAGTGTAGCTAAGGCCTGGATCAGGGCAGGCAGCGGGGCAAAAATGCCAATATGCGCTACCACTGCCACGACCAGGACCGTTCCGATCCATCGTTTTGCCATGGCCTGGCATTTTACCATGAACCGGTCTCGAGCGAAGGATTGACAGGTGGCTGATTTGCGGAGAATAAAGTCTGGTCGCTGCCGTTCTCTCTGAACCTTCTAGCGACAGAATTGGGCCCGTTTGGCACTTTGACGATGCCCAAGTATAGTAGGTACGCCAGTTTACGCGCTCCCAACAGCGAATTATCCTCTGCTCGTCACTGGCACAACAGCGTCGCGATCGCCGCTAGAAGGGTCTGACCATGCGCTTTGTTCCCAGATTGTTCGTTGTCCTGGCTGCGGTGGCGCTGGTTATGGGATCCTTGAGCCACATTGCCGCAGGCGCGCATCCACGCGAGCTGCCGGTTTTTACCACCACCAGTTCCAGCTCAAGTGTGGCTGAGATCCCCTATAGCCTGACCTTGGGTAGCGCGGTTACCGGTACTGTCTTTATGCCCCTCGTCGCGCGCGACCCGGGGTTCTTTAACCCACGACCTGCGGACGGTGCAGTAGAACAGAGCCCCAACGCTTATCTCGTCTGGCAGTTTGCCAATGACCAGATACCCGATCCGTCCTTCGCTGTATACCTGGAAGCAGGAGACAGCACGCCCGACACACTCCTGGCCAGCGATCTCAAGCGCAGATCGCTCGATCCTGACACCTTTGCGTTGGATACGGTCTATTACTGGCGTGTGGTTGCCACAGGCAGTAACGGAAAAAAGGCGCAAAGTCGGGTGTGGTCCTTTCGCACTGAAGGACCATTCGATCCCGCCAAGGTCGGGTCTATGGTGACCGTACCGGCGGGCGAGTTCTTGATGGGCTGTGACTACGCCAATGATGGTACCAGCTGCAACTACAAAGATACGCCGTTGCACGCGGTCTGGCTCGACAGCTTCCAGATCGACAAATATGAGGTAACCAATGGCCAGTACCAAGCCTGTGTAGACGCGGGCGCCTGCCCGCCACCGCGCCGCAACAACTCTCACACACGCGATGCCTACTTTCGCAATCCCGCCTACGCCCACTACCCTGTATTGTATGTCTCGCGCTGGGACGGTGACCGCTATTGCGCGTGGGTGGGAAAGCGGCTGCCTACAGAAGCGGAATGGGAGAAAGCCGCACGCGGCGTCATTGACACCCGCCGCTGGCCGTGGGGCAATGAACCGATTGACTGTTCGCGCTTGAACTACACGGATGACAGCATAGAACCGTGGCTATCATGTGTGGGGGACACGGTGCGTGTTGGCAGTTACCCCACTGGCGCCAGCCCTTATGGCGCCATGGACATGGGCGGCAATGTCTTCGAATGGGTGTCTGACCGCTACGATGAGTACTACTACAGCCAGGCGCCGTACGTGAATCCCCTGGGGCCAGAGTGGGATGAAGACGACGATCACCTGTACTTCACGATTCGTGGAGGCAGCTACCGCCCCCGGTTCACCTACCCGCGGACCTTCCACCGCCACTTTGGCCACCATGGTGACAGCGTAGGCGGTGATTCGCCCTACTATCGCAACGACCAGGTTGGGTTTCGCTGCGCAAGATCGTTGCCCAAGAACTAGTTCTTCCCGCGCCAGGCCCTAAGAGGGCGAAACTACCGTGATCGGCGCCAACACTCCCATTTCCTCGCCCTCTATGGTAGCGACCGTCTCCAGCGTCGCCGGATCGTAGAGCACGGCGCCCAGGCTGTACGTACCGGGCGCTAGATCGGGCGGCGCCAACAGTCCCAGACGTACCCTCCCCTCAGCAATCACGTCATTCTGGGCGACCGTCGCGCCATCCGCCGCCAATAGCCGCACGGAGAGCTTGAGCGGGCGCGCAGCCTGGGGTGTGATAGTCACCTCCAGCGGCAGCACATCACCCGGTTCAATGGCCTGCCGGCCACGAAGCTCCGGTATACTCACCTCGCTCCACGGGGACGTCACCGGCAGCGACGCCAGCGGCTGCGCGGGCCGGCCAAAGACACTCAATACCGTATCGCCCGATATGAGGTCGCGCGCAAAGTAAGCGTCCTGCAGCTCGTCCAGTACACCACGTTCATATCGAGTCACGGCGAAGATCGTGCCCTGTAGATCGCGTGGTAGCTCTGTATAGGCGCCAGCCAAGCGATCTGGAATCAACACGTGGTCAGCCCGCAGGTCGTGGATCCCTGTCCAGAGCGCCACGTCGCGATCACCGAAGATCACCGTTGCCCCGTCGCGCCACCACATGTTTAGCGCATCGGCGATAGGTGTCGTCTCGATGGTGATGACTGGATAGTCCTGTGGCTGGCGTGGTCCATCCGCCCGATGGTACAGGGTCACCGTGTCGCCGTTGGGCAACGGATAGCGCCTGGCGGCTACGTAGAGCTGGTGAAAGAGCGAATCACCGCGGGCAATCCGCTCCAATACCGCCTGGCCCGGCGCGCCAACGTGGCTGTTATTGCCATCCTTCACGAGCAGCCAGCGATTGGCCAGCGCGTCGCTCCAGCCCCGGCTATCTTGCTCCGTCAGCGCCATGATCGTCAGATTCATGCCATCGCGTTCAACCAGATAGCGGAAGAGGCCGCGATGAAGCTCCCAGGTATCCACGAGAATCCCCAAGGAGTCGGGCTCGCCCTCTTCGTTGCCGATCGTGGCGAGCACATCGGGCGCGACCCAGTATCCAGGGTCAGTGGCGCCGCTGGCCGGAGGGATCACATAGTCAGAGCGCACCCATGCTGCCCGGCTTTGGGCGAAGAGGGGCGCCAGTGGTTGGAAGGTGACCAGGCTCCACTGGACGACGAGGACTAGCAGCCAGATTGCGCCCAGCACGTGGCCATATGGCCGCGGGTAGGCGAGCAGTGCCATGGCGGCCAGAATGCTCATAGCCGGCAGCAGAGGCACCAGGTTTCTTGCATTGTGCTGCAGAATCAGCGAAAGCACCAGGTACGCGGACAACAAGCTCAGCCACAACATGCCGGCGCCTGGGTTCAGCCCGCTACGCTGCCAAGCCATCTTCAGCCACGGCACCAGGGCAAGGGGAATGATGAGCCAAAATGCCAGCGGGCCAAGATGCTCGTCATAGAAGAATCCAATATAGCGCGTGTAGTTGCTCAGGCTGGCGGGGCTGGCGCCTTCCGGCGCGCGAACCTGATCGAAATATAGCAGCCTGGCCGGAAAATCTGACCGGGGCAAATACCAGAGGCTGGCAATCGCGATTGCCAGCGAGAGGGCGGCCCACCAATGACCGGTGGCGGACCGTGCGGTGAGCAGCGCATAGGCGGTGACGGCAAAGAGAATCGTCCAAGCAACGGCCAGCCAGTCACCCAAAGGGAAATCTTGGGCGAGGGAGCGGCTCGGCCAATACCAGATGGCCGCCAGCAGCATGCCAATCAAGAGCGCCAGCACCGCCGCGCGGCCGGCCGGCCGCCAGCTGCGTAGCGCCTGCCATTGTCGTTGGACCAGCCCGCCCTGCCACAAAGACCAGATCACGGGCAGGGCAATGTAGATGGGCATCGTCCACTTGATGAGCAGTCCCACGCCGAGGGAGGCGCCCCACAACAGCGACCAGCCGCGCGCGGCAAAGTGGCGGCTCTTGTAAAGGCCTAGCAGGTTCAAGGTCAGCGCGGCTGTGAGCAACATCTCCGTGTAGTAGAGCCTGGCCATGGCTGCAACCATAGGTAGCCATGCCACGCCAATCGCGGCGATGACACCCGCGCGCCAACCAGCCACCGCCTTGCCGAGATAGTACGTAAGCAAGATCACCGCGGGTAGCACGGCTATGTTCAAGAGCTGTGCGCTGTCCGCGTCCGCGCCGAAGAGCCAAAAGAAAGGCTGGGTCGCCAGATAAAGCGCCGGTGTGCGATAGTCAGGAAAGGTAAAGCCCTGAAAGAGGGTGGGGATGGAGAGATTCGTAAAGAAACGCGTATATTTGAGGGTATTCTCCAGATAGCTGGCCGCATCATGGCCGATGATAACAACATTGCGCTGCACCCAGTAGAGGCTTCCCAGGGCGCTCACCACCATGACGGCGAGCAGGATCAGGCCTATGCGCACGGCGGGTTGTTCACCGCGCGCGGGCAGCGGCTGCCGGCCGTCCCCCGCGGCATCTCTCTGTTTTATCTCCATCGCGGCTCCGAATCCCGCTCCTTGCCGGCGCCAATCGTTCGACATGCAGAGAACTATTCTACCTGAATCACGCCGATTTCCACGGAATCGCCGGCCGGCGCGCCCGCAACTTGCACAGGTAAACGTTCTGCAGTCGCCGCGTCGTAGAGCCCAGCAACCAGCCGGTACGTGCCGGGGGCCAGCTCCGGGGGAAGCGCTAGCTCAACTCGATCGCGCACGGGCAAACCAGGCTGCCAACGGCTGGTTGGATAGAAGCCATTCAATGGAGGCCGGTCTCGTTGCGCGGCCAGCTGGCCGTCCGGACCAGTAAGGTGCAAGAAAACCGTATAGTCACGCATAATTGGCGAGCCAGCCCGCCAGGTCAGCTCGACAGATCCTTCACTTCCGGCTTGCCAGACGGCGCTCTCCATATGCACTGACTCCAGGCGTATGTCCCCCTCAAACGTAGCCACTGCCGGCGAGCCGGGACCCTCTGTGGCCGTGTCGCTCACGTAGAGGAACCCAACCGGCACAGCGCCTCCGACGGACTCTAGTGTATCGGGCGCATAGAAGCTGAGATCCACGCGATAGTAACCGGAGGCAGCATCTGCGGGCATCTCAAGGGTGTGGCCGTCAGGCCGTACTTCGCCAACCGGCCAAGTGGAGGTAGGCGCCCCATAGGGCCAGCCCTCGCTCCGTACCAGCTCGCTACCATCCGCGGCGACCACACGGACCAACACATTCAAATTGTCTGTGATGGGCGCAATCTTCTGTTCGTAGAAGGTAACAACCACCGTTGAGCCAGGGCGCAGCGGGGCGTCAGGCAGAATCTGCGCGCCAAGTCGTAAGACACTCCCCCACTCGGCCAGGGGTGACAGCCAGAGCACACCTTCGTCGGGCAGTTCAACCGGCACATAACCGTTAACAGTAGCATAGTCGACCAGAACCTCTTCCAGCTCGCGGTCGTCCTCCTCAAATCCGGCCAATACCCCGCGCGGCGGGTCACCGGCAAGCAGCGCATCAAACTCCCCTGGCCCCACCAGGCCAAACCGAGCGCGTTCTTCCGGCGCAAGCAGCGGTGCCACCCGCCAGCCCAGCGGGCCGGTTACAAACTGCGGATAGGTAAGCACATTCCCTTCCATGGGATGGATGGGCGCCAGCGTCAATACACGTCCGTGGCCCGCTAGGGTGCCAATGAGCCTGCCCCGGTCGTGCACCTGGTTGGGGTACCAGCGGCCGGGCTGCAGGAGGATCTCGGCGCCCTCGACATATTGGAGCGCGCTGCCCATGGCCGTCACCAATGCAGCTACGACCAATATGCTGGAAAACCAGCCCCGCCGCGCCGGCCACAGCGCCGCCGCATACAGGGCAGCCAGCAAGAGTAATGGATAGAGCAAATAGTAATACTGAATCTGTGAAGGTGTAGGGCTCAACGCGCTGAGCAACGCGAACGGCAGGAGGAGGAGAACAAAGACCAGCGGGAAGGCTGCGCGCGCCAGAATGCGGGGCAGCGCGGCTACCAACGATGCCACAAAGAGGAACGGCACGACAAGATTCCCGGGCCGATCAACCAGCAGTTGGCCGGCATATGCCAGCTTGCCTGCGAGTGTCATCGCCCGCTGGCTGTCCGCCAGCGACGCATAGTAGTCCGGGTTGAGTTGCAGGTTGTAGACTACGTTGCCGAACCAAAACTGCTGGGGAGCAAAGAGCAGGGCCGCCCAGACTGGCGCCATCCCCACGATCCCCCCCACTGCCAGCCAGCCGGTACCAAGCACTTTCTCCCGCACGGTCCAGGCCGGATGCACCCAGATGGCAAGCAAAAAAGCGGGCGCCAGAAAGGCATAGCTGAGCCGCGTGGCTGCAGCCAGGCCTACCAAGATACCGGCGACAACGATCCAGAACGACAACGGGACGCGCCGCGGGCTGGCACGCTCACCGTTCTCGAGCGCCCGCAGCTGGCAGACAAAGGCAATGAGCGTCAGCAGCACAGGCAAATCGTGGTTCCATGCCCTGCCGCTCGTATGCACGAACAGGGGCGTGGCCAGCAATAGAACAGCGGCCGCCGCGCCGTAGCCAGCGCGCGCCCACGGGCGGCCAGACGGCGCATACTTCACAGCGATGCTAAAGATCACGGCCAGGGTGAGCCAGCCGGCAGCTACAGAAACCAGCCGCGCCGCAAGCAGGAACCGGTCGGCCACGCCGAAGATGAGGGCATACAGATAGGTCTGGGCGGGCACGTGAAAATAGGCGAAGCCAGCGTAGGGGTATAGGCCGTAGCGGGCCATAAGCACGCCGCTGCCGACAAATTGGTGCTCGTCGTGGTTGAGTCCACGACGCATGTTCAAGCCCAGCAACAGTGCCAGGACAAGCAACAGAAAAACAGCAATGGTTAGCGCTGTTTGGATGGGTAATCGCTGGGTTACTCTGCCCGTTGGTGCAGTCAAGGCCTACTCTTTAATCTCCAATCTGATCTATGTATCGTTGCTCGTTTTCCCTGCGCCCTTGCAGCAGAGAAACAGCATCACTGTCCTGCACAATCTGGGCCGGCCCAACCGGTGCCAGTCACTTTACCGGCGTAGCAGCGGTAGGAACTGCAGCGAATAAGGCTTTCTCAGGGTTGTCAATGCGATAGGCGTGGATGAATCGCCGCCTTTTACCTTCAGCCAGTATACCCAATTATCGCCGCTGTTCACCGTTGCGTCGGTCCAATCATACCGGGTCACCACGCCGATCGTTTCGCCCGGAATACCCTGCGCCACGCGTTTTGCCCCGTCCATGTGGAAAGTGTCGTTGCGCCATAGCTCAAACTCACCCTCTGTGGTTCCGGCGTGGGCCGTCCATGACAACGAGACTTCAGTGCTGGAACGCCGGACCGCGTCAAATGAGCAAAGCGGGCCCCCGGCCTGCGCGCCCAATTCGTCTTCAAACAGCGCCCCATCGTCGGGAACCCAGTTCAACGGATCTTGCCCAAAGGCGTCTGGTGTGACGCGCGCCCATCCATCCACGCCAGGGGGAGATGGAGCAACCAGACTGGCATCATAGAGGACAGAATCAACGACTTCGTAGAGGAGCGCCTTGGCAGAACCAGCCAGACGTGGCTTAAGCAGATGCACTTCGCCACGCTCCTCCGGCAGTTGCCGCGCATAGGGGCCTGTGACCTGCCAGCTCTGCGACGTAATCTGCTGGCTGCAAAGCTGCCCCGGCTCGACATTCGTAATGAGCAACCGTTGCCCAGGCTTGATCTCGAGACCCGAAGGAAACTGGAATCCCACGCCGGAGAGCAGCCAAGTTAGGCTCGGATTTGCTGGATCATAGAGCAGGACCGGCTCAGCGCCATGGTTCACCACTTCAATCCATTCTGTTCCGTCGCTCGCATCGACACGCAGGCGCTCTATGATCAGCGGTCCAACCTGTGGGCCGCTGTTCGCCGCCCCCAGGCTGGCGGCACGCTGGGCCGTGAAATGCTCGCGGGTGTCACCCGCGACGTGGCGGCCCAGACTTGTGGAGGATGCGGGCGTCATGAACTGAAAACCATGCTGGTACCCGCTCAGCACTG
>JACFMY010000138.1:3526-4785 GCA_019455155.1 Caldilineaceae bacterium | reverse complement strand
CGGACCGGCCGCCACCAGGAAGAGCGCGCCCTGGCCGTTGTGAAAGCGTAATGCCCGCGCGAGCTGGCCCGCAGTCAATACCAAGTATCCATTGGCCGGCACCACGATATTTGCCGGCACACGCACGCCCAAAGTGCTCAATCTACTGTTCTGGGCATAGCGCGCCAATCCATCCAACGGTGTGTCCAGCAAAAACCAGCCGCCGATGTCCGCATCGACCGCATGCGGGTTGAAGATCTCGACAGCCTGAAATTCCATGGTATCGGGATCGAATAGGAGCTCGTTCACCAGAACAGCCACCGGATCGTCGCTGCCGGGCGAGCCACCGGGTGAAGTGCTTGCGCGCCAGGACGCAGGGTTGGCGGCGTCGCCAGGCACGCGTGCGTTGGCTGGCACCAGGGAGTATCCGCGGCCATCCGCGGCGTCGGGCCAGCCGCCGTCGTCTCCATAGGCAAAAGTGAGTACAGAACGGCCAAAGGCATCCTCCAGCGCAAGCGTCTCCCCCTTGTTACTCAACCCTTTGTCAAACCCCGCAAAGGGGGCAAAACCGTAGTGTGCGGTGAATTGGGTAGGATTGCGGGCAATGACCAGGAACGCGCCGGGTTCCAGCCGGGTTCCCGGCGCAAAGGTGTATTCGATACCTTCGCTAAAGCGCATGAAAGAAAGATCTAGCTGGCGATCGCCAACGTTTTTCAGCTCAACGAACTCGAGATCTTCTTCTGCAACATTGCCCGCCGGCGCTGGGTGGTACATGATCTCAGTGATCCGAAGATCCCGAGTTGGCGCCAGAGACGGCGCGCCGGTTACAAACTGGATTGGCGCAGACCAGTGGCTCCAGCGGCCGCTGTTGTCTTGCATGCGCACCCGCACACGGCAGACAACACCCGGCTGGCAGACTCCCTGCGGGATCACGTGCGACGAAGTATATGCCGCCATGGGTGCACTGGTCCACGCGCTGTCTATTTCGTAACGATTGGGCGTACCAGGCACGTGACCTGGCAGTCCGGGCCATGACACGGCGGCTGCCCGCCACTGGATCGCACCAAAACTCCCTGCCCCCTGGGGATCGGAAAAGGCAGAGGGGCGAAAGACCAGTTGGTCAGCGGGATAGCCAGCCGGGCCAGCATATTGCACCGTCGGCGTGGCCGGCATCTCCCGGTCAGTAAGCAATGTCACGTCGATCCACGCGCTGCGCGAGACTGCCCACTCTTTCATCAGCTGGACCATGCCGGCGAAATCACGTGCCGGCGATTGCAGAT
>JACFMY010000138.1:0-3516 GCA_019455155.1 Caldilineaceae bacterium | reverse complement strand
ACCCCAGCCTGCGCGCCGTTCTTCGACATAGCGAGAGACAAGGATCGGGTGGTAATCCCAGAGCGCGCGGTCCGCATCCACCATGGAAAGCCCACCGGCGGGCGTGTCGATCAGCGCAGCATACTCGTCGACGAGGAGAGAAACCTGCTCCGGGTTGAAGAGCAAATCCCGGATTTCGCGCAGATGGTTCTGATAGGCAACCTGGAACGTTGGATTGGTCAAGACGTGATCGCGAAACGGCTCGTTGCCCTGGCCAAAAAAGGAAAGTGCCCAGGTGAGATCCGTATCCCAGGGAAGGATCGACCACCGTCCGGTTTCAGGGTTGTTGAAATAGAAGTAGTTCTTTCCCTCATCCACGTCATAGTGGTGAACCGCCTCAAGGACCGATCGGAAACGGTAATAGCCTTCCAAATCGAAGACCGCCTCCCACCAGAAGGGAGAAGGTGATGTATAGGTATAGGTACCGATGAAGCCATTCAGATCGGATTTGTCCGCAGGCTGGCGCAGACCCTGATTGTTGAGCTCACCGGTCCAGTCCTTCATCTTGTAGAGATTGCCGTCAGGCAGGTTGTGTGCATCCAGGAAGTGACCATCAACTTCCTCGACCGCCATATAGAGGCCCCAAAAGTCCCCTTCATATTGGCCAGGCCCTTGTTCAACAGCCTGGTCCACCACGCGGAAGTGGACGAAATGGGTGGCTGGCGCGGGCACACCAGCCATGGCAAAGAGCCGCATGCTCAGCGCCTCAAACAGCCCATGCTCGCCGCGATAGCCCCGGTTCGCATGCTGGAAGCCCCCGGTCAGGTTTAGCTTATCCCAACGCTCAGGATAGGGACGCCCATCGTTGTCATAGGCCTGGAAGCGATGGCCTGGCCAGAAGTTGAACTTCCACTTGTTCTTGCCGGCTCCATAGCGAAAGGCCTGGCCGCGCGCGCGAAAACCAATGTGATCATAGACCACACCGTTGTAGACAAGCGTGCCGCGCCAGAGATAGTCGCTGCCCATGTATCCTGACGTAAACGTAGAGGGTGGAATGAACTGGGCGTCGGCCACATCGGCGGGATTGGCGATAAAATGATAGACGGGCAGCTTGCCCATGTTGTTGAAATCGTAGCCTGCAAGCTGTCCAAGAGGGCCCGGCTCGCGGGGGTTGATGGCACCCACCCACACCGGCACACCATCATAGACGAAGAGCGCGAAATTAGGTTGTGGGTCGCCGCTGTAGGGCACGGTCACGCTCCGCCCACCGCCATCCCTGGCTTCGATGCGATAGCGCAGCAGGTTGCGGTGACGCACGATCTCAGCCGGCAATGTGGCCACGTACACATCGTTCCCGGCGGCCTGCATGGGATAGGCTGTCCACTGCGTAGCATAGGCCGGATCGAAGATGCGAATATAGTTTCCCGGTGTCACCACCTGCACCCAAAGCGTCACCGCGGCCACACCATCCCCATCGGTCACCTGTGCTGCGACCCGTACGGTATCGCGGCTGGTTGGGCTGGACGGCGTATGGGTGACGTCATGTACAAAAGGCGGCGGGTTGGCCAGCAGCACGGCGTTGGCGCGCCCCGGCGAGGGGGAGCCCGCGCGCCAGGCGCCGCCAACCGCATTGTCCAGCTGCGGCGCGACCAGCCCAATGGACTGTTCCGCGCCGGCGCCCGTCACGGGCCAGGGAAAACCCACCCTGTAGGAGACTTCGTCCACAACGTTGACCTGGCTGTCGCGCAGAATCAGCCTGTCCTCATCGTTAGAGAGGCGACCAGCAAAGGGCCCCAACGCGTTGACGCCATAGCTGGCCTGCATCGTGGGTGGGTCGATGGCAATGACAACATAGCCGCCCGCAGCCACAGATGACCCAAGTGGGAACGTAAAGTGAATGCCCCCGTCCAGCGTCCAGCTGCTCAGATCGACCCGGCTACCCGTGGGATTATGCAGCTCCACATACTCATGGAGAGGCGAACGGGGCGAGGGGTCGTAGTGGATTTCATTGATGATGATGCCAGCAGAGAGGGCAGGTTCAGTGTGAGCGGGAACGGGTACAGCAAGGGTGCCAAGAATCAATGCCAGCGCTGTCAACAGGACGCAAATCCGTTGCAACATAAGAATCGCCCGAAGAACCGATCGTTCATCTCCGCGTTGTTGTTCAGACAGGCCGGTCCAGCATGGCCATCGCAGCTTCCCACTGGCAGCATTGCTACCCCCGGCCGGCGCTCAACCATGCGCGTACCAGGGCCATCGGGACTTTGGCCTGCCATCGAGTATTCGCTATTATAGCGGACAGAGCACATGTTGCTCCAATCCGTTTGCCAGTGTCCGGCTTTGGATATGGAACCCAGCACCGTTAACGTAACGTTTTTCCTCTTAGCCGGCAATTCCAGGTGCAACAGGCAATTCACTATGAAGTCAACCAATAAAATGGCAATGCTGTTTGCTGCCGTGCTGTGGGGTCTGGCGAGCAGCCTTACCCCGTTCCTGGCGACTGGAGCACCCATGGCAGCGCCGCCAGGTGAGCAAGTTGCTGCGCCCCTGCAGCAAAGCTATGTGGCGTCGCCTTTCAGCACCGCGGTGGTTGTGACAGCAAACGCCGACGGCGCACACTCCGTCGCCGGAACCGACATCGATCGGGACGGCCGCCGGGATTTGCTGGCTGCCTCGCGCGAGGACGGGCAGATCGTCTGGCACCGCAACCAGGGGAACCTACGCTTCGCGCAATATCTGCTCGCTATCGCGCCGGGCGTCTACCAAGCAATCCCTGCCGACGTCAACGGCGACGCGCGGCCCGATATTGTGGCTGTGGCGGTGGGTGTGCTTGACCCCTCGGCGGCATCCGGCGCGGACGCGGTTGCGCCGGACGCGGGCGTGGGCACGCTCTTTTGGCTGGAAAACAATATCCCGGCTTCGCTGACCTTTGCACGCCATGAGATCGCGAGCGGGCTGGCCTATCCTGTGGCTGTCCACAGCGCGGACCTGGACAATGACGGCGACGTGGATCTGATCGTCCCGACCCGCGATGATGGTCGCGTGGTCTGGTATGAAAACAACGGCGCAGCCGGCGCCCCAAGCTTTGTACCCCATGTGCTCACCAATGCCCTGCCGGGCGCGGTCGCCGTCGCCACCGGCGATCTCGACCGCGACGGCCGGCTTGACGTGATCGCCGCAGGGGAGGACGTGAACCGGATTGTGTGGTTTCGCAATGAGGGAGGCCATCCAGCAACCTTTAGCGGCCGCGTGATCCGGAACGGCGCGGTACCCGACCCAACCCGCGACTACGCCAAGTTCGTGCAGGTGGGTGACATGGACGGCGACGGCGATCTGGACATTGTTTTCGCCTCTGAAGATGAAAACCTGGTTGGCTGGTATGAGAACCAGCAGCGAGGGGCCACCTTCGTGGAGCATTTTGTGGGCGCCGACGGCATACACGCCAAAGTCGCCACCGCCGCCGATCTAGACAATGATGGCGATCTGGACATTCTGGCCGCCTATCACGACAGCGCCATGGTGGTCTATTACGAGAAC
>JACFMY010000137.1 GCA_019455155.1 Caldilineaceae bacterium | reverse complement strand
GCGTGCCCTCCTGCACGGTCAGAAGCCGCGCGGTTGCATGCGTGCGGCTCAGGCTCTCCAATTGAGCCACCGCCAGGCGGCCGGTATCATCCAGAAGCGCCACCTGGTCGCCCGGCTGCAGGCGCAGGACCATGTGCAACTGATGGGCCAATGCCTCAATCGACACGACGGCACCGGGCTGCAGGGAAAGCCCAGGCACGAAGAAACGGTACATAGATCATCTGGCTTTCGAAAGGCACATGGCTACCCTTGCCGGCTTACGACAAGGGCGACCCAGTCACCTTCCTGTTTGCGGTCCACAAGGCGAAACCTATGACGCTGGGCTGCATCCAGCACCAGGCCAGCACGTTCCTCGATGATACCCGAGAGAATAATATGGCCGGCCGGCGCTAGCGGCTCGGCCAGGGGAGGGTAACCATATTCAGCATCGAAGAGCTTGGCCAGCACTTCGGCCAGAATATTGGCCACAATGATAGAATAGCGGCCAGCCATGCCGGCGGGAACGCTGCCTGGCTCCACCACCATCTGGCCATCTGCCTCCGTTGGGATGCCATTGCGCTCTGCATTCTCGCGGGCTATCTCCACGGCCAGCGGATCGATGTCGGTGGCAAAGACATGTGCTGCGCCAAGCTTGCAGGCCACGATGGCAAGTACACCGCTGCCTGTGCCCAGATCAAGCACCGTGTCACCTGGCTGGACAAGCTCCTCCAGTGCCGCGATGCAGAGACGTGTGCTCGGATGGAGTCCCGTGCCAAAGGCCATGCCGGGATCCAGCTCAATCACCAGATCGTCCGGCAAGGATGCAAACTCCTCCCAGCTGGGTTTCAACACGACACGCCGTCCAACACGCAGCGGCTTGTAGAACCGTTTCCAGGCGTGCGCCCAATCCTCGTCGCGCAGCGTCCGGAGCTGCGGTTCGGGAATGGGATAAAGCAGGCTTAGCCGCCAAAGGCCTTCTTCGATTTGGCGGCGAATCTGGTCACCGCGGGGCCCCGGCTTGATATAGGTCTTAACCCAGAGCCGGTATTCGCCCGGCAGGGGCCGGCCAAAGTCATCAAAACCAACGGCCTCAATAACGGCGCCGCCGCCGCTGGCTTCACCGGCCGCGCTGTCGTCGTCGTAGTCGCCACCGTTGTAGCGGTTAAAAAGCTCGCTGACGGCCTCAGCAGCCTCAGAATCGCACTCGACAGAGATTTCCAAAATTTCGCCGTAGGCCATGGTCGTCAGTAGGGCTACGATGCCCCAAAGAGCCGGTCGAAGAAACCTTTGCCATCTTCTCGGGTCGTACCGTCACCTAAGGTCTTGCCCAACTGGCGGAAGAGTTCCTTCTGCTCGCTGGTGAGTTTGGTCGGGGTTTCGACCCGCACAGTAATGAGCATATCACCACGGCCATTCCGCTGGAGATGAGGGATCCCGAGCCCGCGCTTACGGAACTGTGCGCCGGTCTGCGTGCCGGCCGGTATCTCCAGGGTCTCCTGGTCGCCATCCAGGGTTGGGATCTTGATACTAGCCCCAAGCGCGGCCTGGGCGATGTTGATGGGCATCTCAAGGAGCAGATCCGACCCATTGCGCACAAAGAAGGGGTGGGGCTCGACCGAGACCACCACATAAAGGTTGCCAGGTGGCCCGCCCAGGTGACCGGCTTCGCCTTCGCCGACCAGGCGAATGCGCGTGCCTTCATCGACACCGGCAGGCACCTTGACGCTGAGCTTGCGGGTCACACGGATGAACTTGCGGCCGCGACACTTGCTGCACGGCGATGGGATCACTTCGCCGGAGCCGCCGCAGGTTGGGCAGGTAGTAGCAGTAATGATGGTGCCGAAGAGGGGGCTCTGCTGCCGTCGCTTGACCTCACCGGAGCCGTTACAGGTGGAACAAACCACGGAGCTGGTGGGCGGCTCAGCACCGCTGCCGCCGCAGCGATCGCAGCTTTCCATGCGCGGAATTTCAAGCTCGCGGTCCGCGCCAAATGCTGCCTCCTCGAAGGAGAGGCGAATATCGGCGCGCAGGTCCGCGCCCCGTCGAGGTTGCCGGCGGTTCCCAGCGCTGGAGCGGCCAAAGCCGCCAAAGAGCTCCTCGAAGATGCTTCCCAGATCGCCAAATCCGCCCATGTCTCCGAAGCCACCGGCGGCGCCGCCTTGCAACCCCTCATGGCCGAAGCGATCATAGGCTGCGCGTCGCTGGTCGTCGATCAGTACCTGGTACGCTTCGTTGATCTCCTTGAACTGAACCTCCGCCTCCGGCGATTTGTTCACGTCAGGATGGTACTGCTGGGCCAGTTTGCGAAAGGCCTTTTTGATTTGGTCTTTTGTGGCGTCACGGGGGACACCTAATACTTCGTAATAGTCCCGTTTATCCATATTGCCAAAGCATCAGTGTGCGTAACCGCGATCGATGACATTCCATCATATACCATAAGCGTACAAACGGGCCGAATCCGCAAGCATAACTCCGAAGACGCGAAATGGCTCTCTCCACTGTTATTCCCAATTGATGATCCACGCACAGAGCCCAGCTAACAGCACAGTGGCGCCGATGAGCGCGCCCCACTGCAAGGGTTCAAAGCCAACGTGGCGGGCGCTAAACACGAGAATGATCACCATGCCCACTGCAAGAATAAGCCAGTTGGAAAGGATTGGATGGTCAGTCCAGAATCGTCTTAGCACATCCATTATTGCCCTCTTGATATTTGAAATGAACCGTCTGCGTCCGCCCGGTGTTGCTGCATCAATTCGGCCCAAATGGCGTCTAGCTGCAGAAAGAGCTCTTCGGCTGTGCCATTATTATAGATGACACGGTCGGCTTGCCTGATTTTCTCGCTTTGGGGCGACTGGGCTGCCATACGCTGGCGGGCATCCGCTTCGCTCATCTGACGGTCACGGATCAAGCGCGCCAGCTGCACTTCGGCATCAGCCGCCACCACCCACACTTCGTCACACAACGTACGCAGCCGCCCTGACTCGAGCAGTTTAATGGCCTCGATGACCACAACTGGCGCCGTAATCTCTGGCAGCTCACGTTGGGCCAGCTCAAAGACCGCGGGATGGATAATCTGCTCAAGCTGGCGTAGCGCCTGCGGGTCGGCGAAGACGATGCGCCCCAGCGCGGCCCGGTCGATGGTGCCGTCATCGCGCACGATGGAGGGGCCAAAGCGCTCCACGGCAGCGGCATAGGCAGCCCCATCCGGCGCCAGCGTGCGGTGACTCAGCTGGTCGGCGTCGATAATGTGAGCGCCGCGACGCCGCAGGTACGCGAGCACCGTGCTCTTGCCTGTCGCAATATTGCCTGTTAAGCCAATAATCAATGGTCGAGCCACAAGGGGGGATTATAGCACAGGCTGCCTGTGTACGTGAACCATCAAAACTGTCAGAGACAATCTGTTATGGTTGACAAAGCCAAAGATACTCGCCTATAATCCGTCCCATTACAAACGCGGCATAGATCTTGCGGAATACTCCCTCATACAGGCCGCAGAGTCATCGTCATCAGGCCTAGCCGCTGAACAACCCTGTTCTGAAAAATCGCGTGGACAGAGGCAGCGTAGCCGCTGACCACCGTCGCTGACAACGCAGCACTGCCTTGAATCACCCAAATTGCATCGTGAAAAAGAGCCTATTCGAAGTCTAACCACTTCTTCGTCCTCCTTGGCGCATACAATGCTATGCGCCTTTGAGATAGATGCACAGGTTTGTGCTTTGCATGATGCCGTACGTTCAACCGTGGTTTCAATCCAATTCACATGTAACAAAGGAGAACGTGTAAATGCGAATCCGAACACTGTTCCTAACAGTCTTCGTGATTGCGGCGTTGGTTGTTACGGCGTGTGCGCCGGCCCCCCAGCCTGCTGCGCCTGCTGGACAAGCGACAGAAGCCGCAACGGAGGCCGCGGCAACGGAAGAAGCTGCAGCAGGCGGCTTCACCTGTGACGATCCGTTGGGCTGCGTTGAGGTGAAAGCAGGCGATCCCATCAAGGTTGGCTATGCCCTGGTGGTCTCAGGCGCCAATGAATCGCTCGGTGTGGACTCCGTACGCGGTATCGAGCTGGCCGTAGCCGATGTCGGTGGGGAGCTCCTGGGCCATCCGGTACAGATCGTCGGTGAAGACGACGGCTGTTCACCCGAAGGTGGCCAGGCTTCAGCCACGAAGCTTGCTTCCGACAAGAGCATCGTCGCTGTCATTGGTACGAGCTGCTCCAGCGCCGCCCGGGTCGGTGTGCCGATCTTGAGCGAGGCTGGCATGAGCATCATCTCCCCGTCGAACACGGCGCCAGATTTGACCGATCCGGCCAGCCATTCGCCAGGCTACTTCCGCACGGCCCATAACGACAAGGTGCAGGGCCGGGTGGTTGCCGAGTTCGCGTACAACGAGAAGGGCCTGCGCCGCGCCGCCACCATCCACGATGGTTCGGTCTATGCCCAGGGTTTGGTCAATGCCTTCGCCGAGAACTTCAAGGCGCTGGGCGGTGAGGTCGTTTCAGAGCAGGCGGTCAATGTGAACGACACCGACATGCGCCCGGTATTGACCACCATTGCCGCAGAGGGCCCGGACCTGGTCTACTTCCCTGTCTTCACAGCGGAAGGCGGCTTCATCGCCTCGCAGGCGAAGGAAGTACCGGGTCTGGAGGAAGTTACCCTGATCGGTTCCGACGGCATGTTCTCACAGGACTTTGTGAGTGCCGCCGGCGAGGCTGCTCTGGGCATGTACTTGAGCAGCCCGGACTTTAGCGCCTTCGGCGACCAATATGGTGGCTTCTTGCAGAAGCACCTGGCAGAGTATGGTGAGCCACCACTGAGCGCCTTCCATGCCCATGCGTACGATGCGTTCAACATGATTGCCGCGGGCATCCAGCAGGTAGCCGTCGAGGATGGCGGTACGCTCTACATCCCGCGCACGGCACTGCGCGAGGCAATTGGCACGACGGCGAACTTCCAGGGCCTGACCGGCAACATCAACTGCGATGAGTACGGTGACTGCGCGGACCCGAAGATTGCCATTTATGAGGTCACGGACATAGCCGCGTGGGATCCGAACGTGACGTCGCCCATGAAGATCTATCCGCAGTAAGCAACACTTGGGGGCCGTAACGGCCCCAAGCGTTGGGTGCGGAAGGGGCGGGGATCGACAAGGCCCCGCCCCTTCTCTTAACCTGGTCCGCAAAGGAGCTTAGAAAAACAGATGTACGCACAACTGCGACGCAAGTACGACTTCACGGATGTCATGCTCTGGCTGATTGGCGCCGGCCTCGTGATCAGCATCGTCTACGGTTCTTATGTCACGCTAGCGAGCGGCAAATATACGTTGCAGCAATGGCTGAATTTTGTTGTATTTGGATTGGCTCAGGGGGGCATCTATGCCCTCATCGCGTTGGGGTATACGATGGTGTATGGCCTCTTGGGCATGATCAACTTTGCCCATGGCGAGATTTTCATGTTAGGAACGTTTGGGGCCTTTTTCATGTCCGAAGTGTTGGTCGAAAATGGCCTGCTCCAGAACAATCCGTTTCTTGCGATTCTTATTATGGTGGCCGCGGCCATGTTGGTGTCAGCGACTACTGCCATTCTCATGGAGCGCATCGCCTACCGGCCGCTGCGCCGTGCGCCGCGCCTGGTGCCGCTTATTACCGCCATCGGCGTTTCCTATTTCCTCCAATATACCGCGCGCGGCCTCTTTGGCTCGGGCGTGGAAGCCTTCCCGACGGTGCCCGCCTTGAGCGGCAGCGTCTCGCTAGGGCTCGTCGCCATTCAGCGTAGCCAGATTGCCGTCTTCGTCTCTACAGCCGTCCTGCTGCTGATCCTCTATCTTTTCGTGTCCCGCACGAAGATCGGGCGCGGCATCCGGGCCGTTGCGGAAGATAAAGACGCCGCTGCCCTCATGGGTGTAGACGTCGATCGCACGGTGGCGATTTCATTTGCCATTGGCGGAATCATGGCTGGCGCCGCTGGCGTGTTGTATGGGCTCGTCTTTCGTCAGGTCTCCTTCTTCATGGGCTTTGTGCCGGGGCTTAAGGCCTTTACCGCGGCGGTGTTAGGCGGCATCGGCAACTTCACTGGCGCGGTCTTGGGTGGCCTGATCCTGGGCGTCATTGAATCGCTCGGCCCCAGCCTCTTTCTGGACGGTCTGGGCATCCCGGCTCCCCATCAACTCAAAGACGGCATTGCCTTTACGGTACTCGTCCTGATCCTGATCTTCCGCCCCACAGGCATTTTGGGCGAGCGACTGTCGAAGCGGGCCTAAGTTTGGGAGAGTTATCATATGCCGGTATATAAGACCTTTCGCATAACAGATGCTGTACGATTTGGGCTCTACGCAGGCGCGGCGGCGGTTCTGATTGCGCTGGTTGGCATGGTCAGTGCGTTCAGCAAACGAGAGATCATAGCAGGTGTCCTGACCATGGGTCAGGTGCTGTTAATTGGCCCCTATTGTGTGGCGGCGTTCACGGCCGCCAGCCGCGGCCAGCGCAGCGGCGCGCTCATGATGGTGCTGGCGGGCACCATTGCCGGCGCCGCGGCTGCCTTGCTGCCGGCGATCTTGTCGCTCATTATCGTCCCCCTGAATCTCCGGGCGATCTTTGTCAATGCCACGCCCAAGCTCGTTGATCTCCTGGTGCCGGCGGGATCGAGCGGTATTGCCGGCGCCGCGCTGGCAGTCGGACTTGGCGCCGCTGTCGGTTTGGTTGTTGCGCTCATTGCGCTGCTGCCTAGCCACTTGCGCGCGGCCAGCCTGATCAGCCTGGTCACAGTCATCTTGATCGGCCTGTTGCAGAGCGTACTCTCGGTTATTCTACCCACTACTATCGATGACTTTCTCTATGCAGCCAACGGGCTCTTTGCTACGGGTGCTGCGGCCCTCCTGGTCATCAGCTTTCTGATTGCCTACCTGTGGATATCCCAAAGAGGCCCCGTCGAGAATCGAATCGGCAGCCTGCCAGCCGCCCAGCAGCAGGGGGTACGGCTGGTGAGTTCATTAGTCGGCCTCGCGGTGTTGGCGTCGCTGCCATTCTTTGTGGGCCCCTACCTGAGCGAGGTATCTGACCTGGTTGGTTTCTATATCATTATGGCCCTGGGACTCAACGTGGTAGTCGGCTTTGCCGGCCTCCTGGATCTCGGCTATGTAGCCTTTTTCGCTATCGGTGCCTATACGATGGCCGTTCTCACCACCCCAGAGCTTCCGGTTGTCCGTACCGTGATCCCCCAACTCACCTTTTGGGAAGCACTGCCCTTTGCGGTACTCGCCTCGCTCGTGGCGGGCGTGCTCCTGGGTGTTCCGGTGCTCAAGACACGGGGCGACTACCTGGCCATCATTACCCTGGGCTTTGGCGAAATCATCCGACTGCTCGTGCTCTCCGACGCGTTGAAGCCCTTCCTGGGGGGAGCACAGGGCATCACCGGGATTGCGCGTCCCGTGATGGGACCTCTGACCATCGCCAACCCGCAGCAGTTCTTCTATCTCATCATCGTCGGCATCTTTATCGCCCTCTTCGTCACTGCGCGGCTCAAATGGTCACGGTTGGGCCGGGCCTGGATGGCGATCCGCGAGGACGAAGATGTCGCCGCAGCCATGAGTATCAATCTAGTCGGCTACAAGCTGCTGGCATTCGCCACTGGCGCCACGCTGGCGGGCTTGAGCGGTGCGCTCTTTGCCTCCAAGCTCGGCTCTATGGTACCTGCCTCGTTCAATGTGCTGGTCTCCATCAACGTGCTGGCTGTCCTCATCGTGGGCGGCATGGGCAGTCTGCCCGGTGTGCTTGTGGGTGCGGTCGTGCTCATTGGCTTGCCGGAGCTGCTCCGTGAGTTCAACGAGTTCCGGTGGTGGGTCTACGGCGCGGTGCTCGTGTCCATGATGTTGTACAAACCCGAGGGTCTATGGCCCGAAGCGACCCGGGTACGTGAGCTACACGAGGACGAGTTGGCGGTTCCGGCAGAAGAGCTGGAAAAACTCGCGGCCACCGGTTCATCCTAATCCAGATGGAGCCCGATATAGAATGAGTCTCCTGGTATCCAAAACTATCACCAAGCGCTTCGGCGGTCTGCAGGCGCTGACCGACCTCAACCTCACCGTCGAACGCAAGAGTATCCACAGCGTAATCGGCCCGAATGGTGCGGGGAAGACAACGTTCTTCAATTGCATTACGGGATTCTATAAACCTGAAGAAGGGGAAGTTGTCTTCGACGGCGTGCCGATCCAGGGCATGCCGCCGGATCGTGTCGCCCAGCGCGGGATCGCGCGCACCTACCAGAATATCCGGCTCTTCGCTAATGTGACGGTGCTGGAGAATGTACTGGTGGGCATGCACCGCCATCTGCGCACCGGTTGGTTCGGGGCCGTGCTGCGCACGCCACGTGTGCGCTCGGAAGAGTGGGCCGCTGAAGAAGAGGCAATGGAAATCTTGCGCTTCGTCGAGCTGGCGAAACAGTCTGACGAGATCGCTAAGAACCTTTCGTATGGCGATCAGAGAAGGCTGGAGATTGCCCGCGCCCTGGCCAGCAAGCCGCAGCTCATCTTGTTGGACGAACCGACAGCAGGCATGAACCCACGCGAGACGGAAGCAACGACGAATCTGATCCGCCGCCTGCGCGATGAACGTGACATCACCATCCTGCTTATCGAGCATGACATGCGCGTCGTGATGAATGTGTCGGACATTATTACTGTATTGGACTTTGGCAAAAAGATCGCCGAGGGTGACGCCTACGCTATCCGTACCAACCCGCACGTCATCGAGGCCTACCTGGGCCGGGGCGCGGTAGCTGGCGAGAGCTATGGGCAGAAAGTAGCATAGATCGGCAAGGGACCGACAATGGCCTTACTAAGCATCAATGATTTGCACGTCTATTACGGTCACATCCACGCACTGAAGGGCATCGATCTCACCGTCAATGACGGTGAGATCGTCACGTTAATCGGGAGCAACGGCGCCGGCAAGACCACAACCTTGCGCGCGATCAGCGGGCTCCTGCGCACACCAGAAAACAGCTCTGTGGTGCATGATGGCGTCGACCTGACGACCCTGCGCCCACACCAGATCGTCGATCGCGGCGTTGTCCATGTGCCGGAAGGACGGCGCGTCTTTGCACGCATGAGTGTGCAGGAAAACCTGACCATGGGCGCCTATACACGTAAGGACAAAGCCCGGATTCGCGAAGACCTGGACTACGTCCTGAAGCTGTTCCCGCGGCTCAAGGAACGGCGTGTCCAGCAAGCCGGCACGCTCTCCGGCGGCGAACAGCAAATGCTTGCCATCGGAAGAGCGTTGATGGCGGACCCCAAGGTGCTGCTCATGGATGAACCTTCCATGGGGCTTGCCCCTGTGCTGGTAGAGACGATTTTTGACGCCATTGAACAGCTGAACAAAAGACGGGGGATCACGATCCTGCTGGTAGAACAGAACGCGCAGATGGCGCTTCAGATCGCCAGCCGCGCTTACGTGCTCGAGACGGGCAGGATCACCATGAGCGGGAACGCCGCCGAGTTGCTCAACGATCCCAAAGTCATCAAAGCCTACCTTGGTCTGTAAAACCGCGACGCGCCCAGGCGAAGACGCGCAGGCGAGTATCATATGCCGCGCTGACGCGCTATGTCCGCGTCTTGCTGCATTGGCAACAGAATACCACTATGAGCCAGTTACCAACCACGTCGCAAGTTGTCATCGTCGGCGGCGGTGTCATGGGCGCCAGCACCGCCTACCATCTGGCCAAACGAGGCTGCAAAGACGTAGTTTTGCTAGAAAAGCAGCCGTTCTACGGCGCTGGCGCCACCGGCAAATGCGCAGGCGGTATCCGCTACCAGTTTTCCACCGCGATCAATATCCAGCTCTCCCTGTTAAGCCTGCCCATGCTCGACCGCTTTGAGGAAGAGCTGGGCCAGAACATTGGCCTGCGCCAGGACGGCTATCTCTTCCTCCTGACCCACGAAGCGGACATAGCCAAGTTTCAACACAATGTCGCGTTGCAGCACAGCCTCGGGGTTGAAACTGAGTGGCTTGATGGCGACGAAGTGCGGCGCCGCGTGCCCCTGCTTGCGGCCGCCGACGTGCTGGCCGCAACTTTCTATGCCAAAGACGGCCTTGCCGATCCAAACAGCGTTGTCATGGGTTACATTGCTGCCGCCCGGCGGCTCGGTGTACGCACCTTCACGGATCTGCCGGTGACTGCGATCCAGGTGGAAGGGGGACGAATCGCCGGTGTCCGCACGCCCGCTGGCTCGATCGCCTGTGACGCTGTGGTCAACGCCGCGGGGCCATGGTCCGCTCCTCTCAGCGAAACGGCAGGTGTCCCGCTGCCAGTCGTCCCCGTCCGTCGCCAGATGTTGACGACAACGCCCATACCTGCCCTGCCTGCGGACTTTCCCTTCATCATCGACTTTGCCCAAAGTCTTTACTTTCATCGCGAAGGCGAAGGCCTGCTGACCGGCCAATCAAATCCCCATGAACAGCCCGGTTTCGATGAAAGTGTAGACCTGGCGTGGGAAATGGTACATATGGAGAACGCGCTGCGCCGGCTGCCCTTGCTGGAAACGGCCGGACGGGCAGCGCACTGGGCCGGCTTGTACGAGGTTACCCCCGACGCCCACCCGATCATTGGGGCCGTGCCTGAGGTAGAAGGCTATTATCTGGTGGCTGGCTTTTCTGGGCACGGCTTTATGCATGGACCAGGCGCCGGTCTCCTCATGGCGGAGATCATCCTCGACGGCCAGGCGACGACGCTGGACATCTCCTGCCTCGACTACGCCCGATTTGCCGCGGGCCGTCTGATCCAGGAGTACAATGTGGTGTAGCAGGTAAAGTGAGGGGTTGGCCGGCCAGGTGCTAGCGCGACGCAGAACTATGGGTAGCAGGAACCGGCAACAGGCAATGACTGCAGCGGTTGGCCTGCCCCATCTTGTCCAAAGCCAGCAACCGGACGGTAGTACGCGCCCGCTGCACAGGGGCGGCACAGGGTAACCCCCGCTTTCACCACCTCGCGCTCGTTCAGGATCTCTTCACCACAGCGATCGCAGTAGACACGATGACCCGCCCGGCTGATGATAGCCTCGATGGGCACTTCCAGCTCGACTGGCTGGCAGGAGAAGAGGTCAGCGAGCGCCATGCGCTGGTATCCGAGCAGCATCGCTTCCCAACGGTTGCGCGCTTCAGGCGCAAAGGTGGGAGCTGTATCTCGAATCGTAGGCAGTGGAGCCAGGCGAATTGCACGGCGCGTCCTGGTATCGACAAAGGTGGCGGCTACCTTGCCATAATCTTCGACCCGCAGGGTACGCCGGCCGACCCAGCAATTGGTAGCCGCCGACACCCCATCAGCAAAGCAGCCATCTGTTTCCACGATGGTCAGCAGTCGTCTATCGCTTTGTGGCAGATCAATACTCAATAGCTCAGCAGCCCACCGGCCCATTTGGACCCCAAGCACCTGGCGCGGGCAGAGATGGCGATGGAGGGCAGCCGAAACACTAAGTAGATCGTTCAGAGTTTGCATGGATGTGGCCACTCACAGGTTCGGGCGCATTGCCGCTGATTATAACATAGCGGGATATGGCCCGAACACGTGTCAGTTGCCCTTACAATCAAGGACAATCACCAGGCTTGGGCATAGACGTGGTATTGGGGCTTGACAAATGTGATAACATCGATTATATTCCGAACGTTGTTCAGAATATAATCGATGTTTATGGCAGGAGCAGGAGCAGATGCCAGAAGAGCTGAGCCCGCGTGAGCGACGACACCAACGTACCCAACAGGCAATCCTCGAGGCTGCCCGGCAGATTATTCGCGAAGAAGGCGTGGATTCCCTCTCCATGCGGGCTATCGCCGATCGCATCGATTACAGCCCCGCCGGGCTCTATGAATATTTTGGCAGCAAAGAGGAGATCGTGGGTGGTGTCTGTAGTGAGGGTTTTCTGCGCCTGACGCAGCGGCTGCAGAGCACAGACCCGTCGCTGCCACCGCTCGATTATCTGGTGGAGATGGGCCTGAGCTATATCAGCTTTGCTATGAGCAACAGTGACTTCTTTATGCTCATGTTTACGAATGCACCGCTGGTAGCGCCCGCCAATTTTCCGCAGGACGAAGCGCCGGAGACGCTCCTCCGCCGCAGCCCGGCATTTCAGTCGCTGTATCGCGCGGTCCAACGCTGTGTGGATGCGGGCGTCTTTATCGAACGCCCAGATTTCGACGTTCTGGGCATCGCCATCGCCTGTTGGCAGATCGTACACGGGATCTCCATGCTCAATCTTACCACCATGCGAATCAAGCCAATCGACCCTGCCCGGCAGCGTGTCACGTTGCGAACCTTGCTCAGCGGCTTTATCCAAGGCTGATTACGATACTTGATACCAGAGTCCCCAATAGAGCCGCGGGGCTATTTTTTTGAGCTTTACCGAACAACGTTCATAGTTTTTATGCTGTTCATATACCAACCATCGTTATTAGCGCTAGGAGCAAAGATGGATCGGCTCTTTTTCTACAGCAACCTCCTCGTCCTGCCCTTCTGGTTGCTCATGATTCTGCTGCCCCATTGGAGATGGAGCCGGCTCATCATGAGTTCCTTGTGGACAGTAGTGCCGGCGGCTGCACTCTACGGGCTGCTCGTCGTGCCAAACCTGGCGGTGTTGCTGCCGCAATTAGCCAACCCAACGCTGGCCAGCGTGGCCGCTCTGTTGGGAACGGAGCAATTCGCGACCATCGCCTGGGTGCATTTTCTGGCCTTTGATCTGTTTGCCGGCCGGTGGGCTTATCTAGACAGCCGCCAGCGAGGACTTCCAGCCTGGCTTGTCTCGCCAGCCCTGATCTTTGTCCTCATGGTCGGGCCGCTGGGACTGCTCATCTATCTCCTGATCCGCGCGTTGGTTTCCCCACGCCTGGAGCCAGCGCAAGCACACTAGCTTCGTGAAACTTGCTCACTCACTGAACCATTGTACGAAGGAGAAAACCCTATGAGTGTTAAGACTCTACAGGCAGCGCCGCATGACACGCCAGGCGCCGGACGCACCTTGCTGGCGCGGGCGTGGCGCTTTAACCGGGTGCTGACCGTGGCCACTTTCTTGAGTTTAGCCCTGATTCCCATTGCACTCGCGGGGCTGGTCGTCGATCCGCAGGTAATCACCGGCGCGCCGGCCTGGGTTAAGCCACTCAAGTTCGCCATTTCCATTTCCGTCTACACGATTACGTTTGGCTGGTTCTTGAGCCTGGTACAGGGGCGTCAACGCTGGGTTCAGCTGGCTGCCAATGTGACGGGCATCGCGTTGATCGGGGAATTGGTCCTGATTACGATGCAGGTCCTCCGTGGAACAGCCAGCCACTTCAACGCCGCCACTGCTTTCGACGGCATGGTGTTCACGACCATGGGTTTGCTCATAACCTTGGTAGCGTTCATGAACCTTTTGTTGGCCGTCTGGCTGATTTTCCAGCGCATGCCCGACCCAGTCATTGCCTGGGGTTTGCGGCTAGGTGTGTTGGGTTCGTTTTTGGGGATGGTGGTGGCGTTTCTGATGACGATGGGGCCGACGCCCCTGCAGCTTGAGGCTGCACGTGCCGGCGCCAAGCTGACGATGGTTGGCGCCCACAGTGTCGGTGTTCTAGACGGCGGGCCTGGGCTGCCATTCCTGGGGTGGAGCACCGAAGGTGGTGACCTGCGTGTTCCTCACTTCTTTGGACTCCATGCATTGCAGCTTGTGCCACTCCTGGCTTTCCTGTTGTCGCGGCCGGCTGCGCGGCGGCGTTTGGCCACGGGCCAGCGAACTACGCTGGTCTGGATCGGCGGCGTGGGCTACAGCGCGCTGACGGGGTTATTGACATGGCAGGCGCTACGCGCGCAGTCCATTGTGGCTCCTGATGCGCTGACGTGGGGTGCGTTGGGTGCATTGGGAGCCGCGATCGCCGCCGGCGTGTTGGTGGTACTGCTGTGGCGCCAAGGAGAACGGCCGTCGACGCGTACCAGCGCTTAAGTCAAAGGCGCTGGCGTGGGGATGCGTTCGGCCGCGTCACCCGTTACGCAGCAGGCATACAGTGCCCGGGCAAGCACGCTTCGCAGGCTTCGGCATACCCTACACGAAACGTTGGGTGGCATGGCTCTAAGATATCGAGAGGAGAAGATAAGCAATGAAGATCGTAATCTTTGGAAGCACGGGCGGCACAGGGCTCATTTTGCTTCGACAAGCCCTGGAACGCGGCCACAAGGTCATTGCGTTCGCACGGAATCCGCAGATGGTTTCCGTTTCAGGCGCCTGCCTTGATGTGCTTCAAGGTGATGTGCTGGATCCTGACGCGGTACGCCATGCTGTGGCCGGGGCGGATGCAGCCATTTCAGTCCTGGGTGTAAGGCTGGGGCAGGCTCCGGGCACTGTCCGGTCAGAAGGTACACGAAACATTGTGAACGCCCTATCCCAGGCCGGGATAGAACGTTTTGTCAGCGTATCGACGATCGGTGCTGGAGACAGTCGGGATCGACTCTCATGGGTCGCCCGGTTCCTGCTACCGAGAATCATTGGAGCCGAACGCCTTGAGGAGGCAGAGCGACAGGAGGAGATCGTCCGGCAATCGAAGCTCAACTGGACAATACTTCGTCCCCCGCAATTGGTGGATCGCCCGGGAACAGGCCGTTACAAAATAGGGGCAGATTTATATACTGGACTTCGCTCAAATATCACGCGTGCTGATTTGGCAGCAGCATTGCTT
>JACFMY010000136.1 GCA_019455155.1 Caldilineaceae bacterium | reverse complement strand
GATATCAACCCGCGGATCGCTCAAATCCTGTCCCAGCACCAGCGCCTTGCCTTCATGGGGCCGCAACAGACCATTGAAATGCTGGATAGCGGTAGACTTACCGGACCCTGTGTGGCCCAAGATACCCACGATCTCCCCAGGGTGGACATCAATGTTCACATCGCTAACGGCCTTCACTTCCAGGGGCGTGTCGCGCATATAGTAGTGGGCCAGGTGCTGCAGCGAGATCACGGGTTCACCCGCCAGCGGCCTCTCTGCCGCCATATTCGCGTTGATGTGGTTGGCTGCCTGGGGTGTGACGCCGGCCGCGCGATAGAGCTTGCTGGTCGCTTCGGCGATCTCCCGCGGCGTAAGGAGGTCCGGCGGAAACGCTGGAAAGCGCCGGTGCAGCGCCAATGCCAGTTCACTCACGTGCGGCACATCGAGCTGCAGGCTGCGGAGCAGATCGATGTGCTGGAAGATTTCACGAGGCGGTCCCTGCAGCACTACCTGCCCCTCAGCCATGATAATGAGGCGGTCGGCGGTGATGGCTTCGCGCATGAAATGGGTCACGGCAATGACAGTAACACCTTGTTCCCGGTTGAGGCGGTGCGCAATCGACAGCACCTCCTCCCGTCCCACCGGGTCCAGCATGGCAGTGGCCTCGTCCATGACCAGGACTTGCGGTTCCATGGCCAGGACGCCGGCAATACAGACGCGCTGTTTTTGCCCACCGGACAGTAAATGAGGGGCGCGAAACCGGTAAGGCTGCATATCTACGCGCGCCAGTGACCAGTCCACGCGCCGGCGAATCTCTTCGCGGGGCAGTCCCAGGTTCTCTGGGCCAAACGCAATGTCTTCCTCAACGATTGTGGCCACAATCTGGTTGTCAGGATGTTGGAAGACCATGCCCACGGTGCGCCGGATATCGCGCACGTGCGCGGGCTCTTTCGTGTTCCATTGCTTGACCCAGACATCGCCGGCCGTAGGCTGGAGCAGCGCATTGAAGTGTTTTGCTAAAGTGGATTTCCCTGAGCCGTTGTGCCCGAGGATCACCACAAACTCACCTTCTTCGATCGCCAGATCGATCCCGCGCAGCGCCCGGACTGGATTGTCACCTTCCTTTTGATATGTATGGTGCAGTTTCTCTACCCGGATAATCGGAGTCATGGATTCTGAATAGGTGTTTAGGTGTTTAGGTGTTGCGGTGCGGGGAGATAAGCTGGGGCCAGGGTCATCAGCGACCAACCATAGGTTGGCACAACCAGCTAACCGGATCACTGGTTGCCCCGTTTGTGCGCCAACCTCGCTAATCGGTCAACAAGATCAGATCGTTCCGGTGCACGGCCACATCGCCGTAGGTATAACCTAACCGTGCCTCGATCTCGGCTGAATGGCAGCCGGCAATGGCACGTAAATCGTTGCTGGTGTAGCCGACGATCCCGCGCGCCAGTTCATGGTCTCCCTCATCGACGATCAACACCGTGTCCCCGCGCAGGAAATCGCCTTCCACCCGGCGCACGCCGGCCGGCAGCAGACTGCGACCGTGATGGCAAATGGCGTTGGCCGCGCCCTGATCGACAACAAGACGACCAGCCGGTTTGGGACCGGCTAAGATCCATGCCTTGCGGCTTTCCAGACGGCTTACCAGGGCCGGGAAGCGTGTGCCGACACTCTCGCCAGCCACAACGCGCAGAATGACATCCGTCTCGCTACCCGCCGCGATGACAACATCAGCGCCGGCATGGCGCCCGATGTTAGCAGCCTGCAGCTTCGTCATCATACCGCCTGTTCCCAACCCGGAGACGCTGCCACCTGCCAATGCTTTGAGCGTGTCATCGATCTTGCGTACTTCGGGAATAAGCTGTGCCCCCGGATCGCGGCGCGGGTCAGCAGTGAAAAGTCCTGGCTGGTCGGTGAGCAGGATCAGCAGATCAGCGCTGGCCAACGTTGCGACCAGCGCGGACAGATTGTCATTGTCGCCGACACGGATCTCCTCGGTTGCGACTGCGTCGTTTTCGTTGACAATGGGTACGATGCGGTGTTCTAGCAGGGCGGTCAGCGCGTCGCGGGCGTTGAGATAGCGCTGCCGGTTCTCAACGTCGACCCGGGTCACCAGAATCTGACCGACGCGCACACCGTAGATATCGAAGAAGCGCTCCCACATACGCATTAGCTGCGGCTGGCCTACCGCTGCAAAGAGCTGTTTGCTCAGAATCGTAGGTGGTAACGCCGGAAACTCGAGATAGGCCCGGCCTGCGGCCACCGCGCCGGAGCTGCAGACCACCATGTCATACCCAGCGTGATAGAGCGTGGCGCACTGTCGCGCCAGATCGACCATGCGCGCCTGGTTGAGCTGGCGGCCACCGTTGGTCAGTACACTGGTTCCGAGCTTGACGACGATGCGTTTATACATGTCCCAGGCCTTCTACTTTTGCGTGCGAATTATGCAGTGCAGTATAAATGAGCGCCCGTCTTTGCCCAATGTATGGCCAGATGTAGATGGCAGCTTCGATTACCAGGAACCGTGTATCAGGAGCGAATGCCAGTTGTGCCAGCATTTGCCTCGAGCCCTGCTATACACCTCTGCAAGATGCTCTGGAGCTGCGGTATCTCTTCGGCCTCGAGCGACGCAAGCAAACGTTGTTCCACATCGTCTACTACCTCATGTGACTGTTCGAGAACCACCTGCCCTCCTGCTGTCAGGCAGGCCTGTTGAATGCGGCCATGGTGGGGATGTTGTTCCCGTTCGACATACCCCGCCCGTTCCAATGCAAAGATGATCTGATGCATGGTCTGCGGCGTGACAAACGCCCGGCGCGCCAGTTCTGCGTTGGAGATGCCCGGTGATTCCTCCAAGATCGCCAGGGCCGCATATTGGGGCGTGGTCAAGCCGATCGATCTCAGCACTTCATCCATGGCCAAGCGCAGCGCCTGTTGTGCTCGCTTCAACAAATACCCGATCCTTTGGCTGTTGGTTTCGGTCTCCATTTTCGCTCCCTGTGCCTATTGACATTATCAGTGTCCTGATATATTATCAGTGTCCTGACACTATGTCAGTGTGCTGATAATATATCATGGACTAGATTTGACGTAAACAGGAGAACAATACAATGGGTACTTTGACAGGTCCTGACTTTGTGGCGCTTCAGGTGCGCGATCTGGACGCGGCGTCCCGCTTCTATCGGGAGGTGGTTGGTTTGACGCTGGCGCCTGCAAGCCCGCCCGATGCTGTGGTCTTTGCTACCAAGCCTATAGCCTTCGCAGTTCGCAAGCCCTTGGTTGATCTGGACGCCGTAGCGCGTCTGGGCCACGGTGTGGCGCTGTGGTTCCACGCCGAGGACGCGCTCGCGCTCCACGAACGGCTGCAGGCAGCGGGTGTTCCCATCGTGCGCCCCATCGGCGAGAGCCCCTTTGGCAAGACCTTCACCTTTGCCGATCCTGACGGCTATTTGATCACGGTGCACGATCGCGCGTAGCCATGGCTCCGGCTCCTGGCAGGGCCGGTTCGATACACCCTGGTTGGGACAGCGTGCCGGGGGAGGAACGGTAGAGGGGTCGCGTCGTTACTCGGTCACGGTGATGGCCGCGTATTCGGTGACTTCGCTGCCGTTCAGGTCGGTCACCGTGATCGCAAGCGAGTAGTCGCCGGGGTAACCCTCGTAGGCGATAACCTCGAAGGGTATACCCTGGAAGGTCAGCGTCTCGCCCAGATACTCGTTGATGACCTCGTTGCCGTCCTCGTCGGTTTCGATCCACTGTTCCAGGATGGTGAAGGTGTCACCCGCTCGCGGCGTAATCGCACGCGGCGCGCCAGTGCCATTCTCGCCGCTGAAACCGACGATTCTCTTGTAGGCCAGGTTGCCGTCGAAGTACATGATCGCGTACCGCTCCTGGCCGCTGGCAAAGGTGTAGATGCCGCGGACTGTGTACTCGGCGTCCTCGCCGCTGGCGCCATAGACCGTGGGCTCCAGCAGCGCAAAGGCCTCGGTTTCGCCGTCACTGAGGGCGTAGATGGTAGGCGACCATTCAAAAATGAAATCCTCCAGATCCTGATCGTTCCAGACCGGGTAGAAGACGCCATCCAACTCTTGCGTATCGTCGGCGGCCACGAAATCCATGTCTTCGATGCTGAAGCTCTCGCTTTCATAGTCGTAGCGGGCGGCCATCACATAGATGTAGCCGACATCGGCGCCGGAAATGGAGGTAGCAAGCAATACCGTCTCGTCGACGGCGATCTCCTCGCTGCTCACCTCGATAGGCGTGAGGGTCAGGTCCGACTCGATGCCGGGCGTTTCGGCATACTCCACATCCTCCAACAGCGGCGTGGCATAGTCGGCCAGGTCCGCAGCCTGGCCCTCTTCGGGCGTCAGGAGGTCGGTGCTGACCATATCCGGATCGATGTCGCGGTTGGTGTAGTGGAAGACCAGGAAGTCGTCCCAGAGCGAGGCGCCGGCAAAACGGCTGACGTAGTCGGTGTAGGAGATTTCGCTGTCGGCCGTGCCGACTGCTACCAGCAACTCGGGCACCGGGAAGAAGATCGTCAAGCCGGTGGCTCCGGGCCTGTCTTCGCCGTGCATCTCTGCCAGGATGAACTTCTTGGAGGCCTTCTCAAGGTTTTTCACGGCCGCATCCAGGTCATCGGATGCGGCAAACTCGGCGACCAGCCTGGCGAAGTTGCCGAGGTCCAGGTACGGCGATGGCGCCTCCTCGCCAAAGACGCTTTCGAACGACTGGGCGTAGGTGCGCGCCCGGGCCACCGCAGCCGGATCGACATAGGCCAGGGCAAAGGCGAACTCGTTGAGCGCGTCCATGAACGCGGGCATGACCTGGAGGTCGACGGCCGTCAACGTGACGCCCTTGATCTCCTGGGCCGCCAGCTCCTGTGGCGACACTTCCTCCTCGATGCCGTAGTTGTCGAGGACGTAGACGGCGCGGGCGGCGTCGTCCTGGATGCGAATGTCGTGCTTGATGTAGGACTTGACGATGTTCTTGGCCAGCGTGGCGCCGTTCATAGTCGGCCTGTCGGCAAGCTGGCCGAGGAACTGGGCATAGGCCCAACCGATGGCCGGCTCGACCTCTTCGGAAGCTACGGCATAGCGGGCGTATGGCGCCACCCCGCTCAAGACCTCCACCTGGCTCATCAGACAGGCGTCGAAGCCGATGAACTCGAACTGCTCGATGCCTGTCTCGGCGATGGCGTAGGCCAGCGCCTGGTCGATCTCGTTGATGGAGAGCGAACTGCCTTCGACGGGCGCGTTGTCGTTCCAACCGCCCATCCAGCCGGCGCCGTGATCCGAGAGAATGAGCGCATACTTCTTGGCAGGGAAGTTGGTAATCGCCCAGATCAGGAAGTCGGCCAGGGCCTCGGGGTCACCGCTGTCTACCTCGTCAAGATCTTCAAGCTCCTCCGAATTGACGGCAGTCAGGTCGTCGTCTTGGGTCACCAGGTAGCGCTTGGTCGTCGTCCAGTCACCGTCGCCGTCAAAGGCGCCGTCGTAGCGGTCAAATTGCGAGACGATCACCACATCGTCGGTGGATCCCACAAGTTCGGCCTCGTTCAAGTCGGTATAGATGTCGCCTTCGAGAATCTCATCGTCGGCATTCTGGTAAAGCATGACGAGCCATTCAGCCTCCTGTTGGAGACGGGGCGGCGCGGCCACAACGGAGCGCGGCAGGAGTGCGCCGGCCATGAGCGCTACGATCGCGAGCATCGTCGCGCAACGACTGAGCAGTCTGTACGACATATCTGGTTTCCTTTGGTCGAGTTGGCAGCAGGTATAGAGACGGTACGTGCCGGCCATGGCCGGCACGTACCGGATATTATCGACAGTTTTCCGTTGACGGCAACCTGCATTTTGGAGGGCTAGTGTATAGCGGCGGAAATGAGTTGGCGGTCAGAAGCGCACCAACCACCGGCCCACTTACGCTCAACAGTACTAGCCATGAACTGCCGGCCCCTCACCTACCTCCAATACGGCGGCGGCGCGCAGCTTGCTTTGAGCAAGGCGACGCAGCGCGTGGTTTGCTTCCTCTAGCCGGAAGGTCTCGATCTCCGTATGGACTGGAATCTCGGCTGCCAGCTGCAGATATTCCTCGGCGTCCTGCCGCGTGAAGTTGGTGACGCTGCGCAGGACCCGTTCGCCATAGAGCTTATCGTAGGGTAGCTCGGGAATGGGGCTCATATGGATGGCGTTGATGGCCACGGTGGCGCCGGGGCGGACATGGGCCAGCGCCTGGTGGACGATTGAGCCTGCCGGGGCGAAGATGGCGGCTGCATCCAGCGCCACAGGCGGAGCAGTATGTGCATCGCCCGTCCAGGTGGCGCCCAGCGCCTCGGCCAGACGGCGATGTTCTGTTCCGCGGCTAAAGACATAGACTTCGCATCCCCAGTGAACGGCAACCTGCAAAGCCTGGTGTGCGCTGGCGCCAAAACCATACAGCCCAAGCCGGCCCCCTGGCTCAATGCCGCTGAGACAGAGCGTTCGATAGCCGATCACGCCGCCGCACAGGAGCGGCGCGGCGGCGACGGCGGAGAGCTTGCTGGGCACCTGGTAGGCAAACCGCTCGTGTACCACCATCCACTCGGCATACCCCCCGTCGACGTGAAGTCCCGTAAAGCGCGCGTGGGGGCAGAGGTTCTCCTGGCCACGGCGACAGAACGCGCACTCGCCACAGGTCCAGTTCATCCAGCCTACGCCCACGCGGTCGCCGGTCGCAACGCTGGTGACGCCCTCGCCTAGGGCATCCACCGTGCCCACCACCTGATGGCCTGGAATCAGCGGCAAACGCGGCAGCGCCAGATCCCCTTCCACCGTATGCAGATCGGTGCGGCAGACGCCACAGCTCTGGACGCGTACCCGCAGATGGCCGGGCGGCGGTTGCGGCGCAGGTAGGTCATCGGCCAGCACGAGCCGGTCTTGGAGGATGGCCCCTGTTCTGTGCAGTTGCATGGCGCGCATAGCTATCTCTTCCTTTCAAGTCGCGGTAGAATCTATAGCGGCGCGGGAACGCCCCTGGCGGTTTTGCATGGTATTGTATTCAGCGCCCGATCATAGCACGGGTGCTATTTATGGGGCACAACAGGGATTTCCGGCGCGTAAAGACGATGATGCGTTTTGCTATCTTCTCAGACCTGCACGACAACCGGCGTGGCATGGAAGCTGTCGTCCAGCACGCACTGATTCAGGGGGCAGAACGGCTCATCTGTCTCGGCGATGTCGGCCACGAGCGTACATTGTACGAGGAATTGCGTGCCCGCCGGATCGCCTGTACCTATGGCAACTGGGAGGTAAGCGGGCTGCAGCGTCTACCCCGCGATCTGGCTGCCTGGGTGGGCAATTGGCCAGCGTTGCTACACGTTGGCGCGGCGGTCTGTTGCCATGCCACGCCGGACATGCCGCCAGCCGCGGCCACGACCCACCAGGCAGTTCGCTGGATGGCAACCGGCCAGAAGTGGAGTGCCCTCTTCCCGCGCCTGCATCTCGATCAAGAGGCCGTTTGGCAGGCCTTCGCCTGGATGGAAGCGGCTGGTGTGTCGCTTGCCTTTCACGGCCATACCCATGTGCAGATGGTGTGGCAATGGCAGCCCGGATCTGCGGGTTCCAGCCGTCTGCGACCCATTACAGGCGTCGATGTGATACCGGTTATGGAGGGCGCCCGCTATCTGGTCGGCGTCGGCAGCGCCGGCCAGCCCCAAGATGGGCCGTCACCAAGGTATGCCATTTATGATGAGCGCATGCAGCGGGTTCATCTGGTTGAGGCCCGGTAACTGGCTCCTCGATCGGACCGGCTGCGCGCCGCGCGTAGTTGCGCGCTGGTCAGGCTCGTTTGCCCCAGCGCACGCGGCCACGCCCATCCTGCTCCCTACCGCCCGCCCGGGTTCGCGGCCGACGGCGCGTAGGAGGCTACGGCCAGATATCCAGGTGGCGGCGTAAGGTCGGGCGGCGGTCCCGGGTTGGCAGGGGCCAGACGCTGCTGAAACTCGAAGAAGCGCCAAACCAGGCGGCTGATATCGGCAAAGGTGTCGTTGCTGGTGCCCCAATCGAGCCAGCCTGGACGGTACAGGAAAACGCCGATCACATAGGGCCCATTGGGGCCCCATACGAACGCCAGATCGCTGTGCTGCAGGGCCGAGAAGCCATGTTTGTGGACGATCCAGCGTTCATCGCGATCCGGCAGCCCGCCCCACACCATCTCTCGAAACTCATCGTGGGTCATATAGAACAAGACAGTGCTGCACTCTTCGGGCTTAATCTGGGCCGGGTATATCTCGATGAGGATGCCCTTGCCCTGGGTGCACTCATAGATAGCAACCAGGAAACGGCCCAGTTCAGCCGGAGTTGTCTGGAGATTGGTGTCGGGAGAAGTCTCGATAGTGCCTTGATTGGCGGGCGTCGGCACCTGGGGGCGCGGTCCACTGTCGTAGCCGGTCTGCATATAGGTGTTTTCGAAGCCGAGGCTGCGGGCGAAGTCGGTGAAGCGCAGGGCCCCGGCATCTACGTCACCATCGCCCAGCCAGCTGATAATCTGGTTGGCGGCGTAGTTATTGCTTTCGCCCAAGCCGTAATCGAGCCACTGACCGAGCTGCTGGGCCGCCGGGTTGTTGGCAGCTACGCCGTCGGAGAGCTGCTGCATGAGCGCGGCCGCCAGCGCCACCTTGAGGGTAGACATGCCAGAAAAGGCCACGCCGGCATTGACGCCCGCTTCGTCGCCATGTTGTAGGTCATACACATAGACGCCCGCCACGCCTGGAAAATCGGCGAGGCGCCGTTCGATCATGTTGGCCAGATCCGCCATGTTGGGTGGCGGTGTAGGCTTCTCGATCAGGGCGAGATCTACGATACGTGCTTCACTGGCTGTCAAAGTGTCGACAATGCGCGCCAGGCTAGCGTCCACGTCGATCTGGTAGCCGGACGCGCCTGGTATCCAACGCCAGTCCGTGACCAGCGTTGGCCCGGAAAGTTCGGCGAGGGTAAAGGCATTTTCCTGGCTACCAGCGCTCGCGCTGGCGCCGGGTGTGGGGGTCGCTGGGTCCGCTTCTGGTGTACCGAGCGAAGCTGGCTCCGGTTCGATGGGCACGGCTCTGGCCAGAATCGGGGCATAGTCGAGCTGCGCGGCTTGTTCTTCCAACCAAGTGCGCAGCTTGGCCTCGTTGAGCGAATAGCGCAGCGCCACGGTGCGGGTATGCTGGGGCAGTCCAATCGCCTCGCGCACGGCAATATCCAGGAAGCTCCACCCTTCCAGATAGCGGCCGGCATCGGCCACCATTTCGTCGAAGTCAACGACAAAGTCCAGATCGTCAGGGTCAAGGAGCAGCAGGCGATTCTGAAAGCGGACGCCAATGGGTTGGTGATAGATGGGATCCATGTGAGCGCGGATTTCCGCTGCGCTCTTCAGCCCGCTCACGTCCACGCCACCCAGCAGCACGCCGGGCGGAACCGGCGCAGCTATCCCTTTGTAGTAGCCGTACAGTCGAAAGAGCGAGAGGATCGCAACCAGGAGAATGGTGAAGATCCAAAAGCGGGATGGTGGAACCCGGCGCATGGCAGGCGTAGAAGGAAAAGGGTGGGAAACGATGAAGCGCGTGTGTCACTCGTCTTTATTCCCACTCGATTGTGGCCGGCGGCTTGCTGCTGATGTCGTAGACCACACGGTTGATGCCGGCTACCTCGTTTACGATACGGTTACTGATGCGGGCCAGCAGGTCATAGGGTAGGCGAGCCCAGTCGGCTGTCATGAAGTCATCGGTCGTCACGGCACGGAGAGCAAGGGCATTGGCATAGGTACGGCCGTCGCCCATGACCCCGACACTGCGGATGGGCAGCAACACCCCAAACACCTGGCTTGTCTGGCGGTAGAGACCGGCTTCCCGCAGCTCCTTCAAGAATATAGCGTCAGCCTGGCGCATTGTTTCCATCCGCTCCCAGGTCACCTCGCCCAGAATGCGGATGGCCAGACCCGGTCCAGGGAAGGGGTGGCGCCAGACGATTTCTTCGGGCAGACCCAAGGCTTCGCCGACCGCGCGGACCTCATCTTTGAAGAGCATGCGCAGCGGCTCGATCAGCCGGAAGGTCATGTCTTTCGGCAGGCCGCCCACGTTGTGGTGGGTCTTGATCGTGCGCGCGTTCTTCGTATCGTCGCTGTTAGCCGATTCGATGACGTCAGGATAGAGCGTTCCTTGCGCCAGAAAGGCCGGCGCTTCTCCACCCCACTCAGCCGCCAGTCGCGCCGCTTCGGCTTCGAAGACCCGCACAAAGCGATTGCCGATCAGCTTGCGTTTCCGTTCCGGGTCGCTGACGCCGGCCAGGTCGGATAGGAAGTCCTCCTTGGCATCCACGGCCACAAGCTGCATGCCCTGGTGCTGTTCGAACGTACGCACGACCTGTTCTGGTTCCCCAGCGCGCAGCAGACCATGATCGACGAAGACGCAAGTGAGGCGATCACCGATGGCCCGGTGCACCAGGGTCGCTGCGACCGCACTGTCCACGCCCCCACTCAGGCCACAGATCACGTGGCCCTTTTCGCCCACCTGCTGGCGGATCGTTTCTACACTTTCCTGGATGAAGTTGCCAGCCGTCCAGTCGCCTTTGCAGCCGCATATGCGCTTCACAAAATTCGACAGAATATCGCGGCCTTTGGGCGTATGGACAACCTCAGGATGGAACTGAATGCCGTAGATACAGCGGTTTTCGTTGGCGATTGCGGCCAGCGGCGAGTTGTCGCTGTGAGCAATGGCCAGGAAACCTTCGGGCAGGCGCTCCACACGATCGCCGTGGCTCATCCACACGTCCAGCACCGGAGGCAGGTCGGCAAAGAGCCCGTTGTCAGCGGCCGCTTCGCTGCCGGTCACGCGAATGGTGGCGGCGCCATATTCGCGTTCGCTGCTCGCGCTAACACGGCCGCCCAGCTCGTGTGCGAGCAGCTGCAGACCGTAACAGATGCCCAACACTGGCACGCCCGCCGCCAGCACGGCCGGCGACAACGACGGCGCGCCTGGCTCGTAGACGCTGTTGGGGCCGCCGGAGAGGATGATGCCCTCAGGCTTGAGGCGAGGCAGCGCTTCGTCTGCCCGATCCCAAGAGATCAACTCGGCGTAGACATTGACTTCCCGTACCCGCCGGCAGATTAGCTGGCTATACTGGCTGCCATAGTCCAATACGGCGATAGTTTGGTGACGCATAGACCTGCCTGGTTTTGAGTGAAGATTTGAGCCGCAACAACCATCAAAACGGTCGATCAGGCAAAGCCTAGCAGATTCACCAGGTGAAGGCAAAACAGCACACCTGGTATAAGCTCGGCAAGGTGCAAAAAAGGCATCTTCACCAAAATTTGGTATCGTGTCAAACTGGTGGTATACTGGAACAGCTATTGGCTGGATCATGCGCCCGGTACAGCGGTGATCCGGCTAAGGCTGTCCTGTTGATGGGCACGTAAATTTCCTGTTGGTCACCAAGGTTCACGAAGGAGTACCAATGAGTATCGGCAGAGTGCAAAAAGCGCAGCTAATTGAAGAGTACCGGATTAATGAGAATGATACCGGTTCGCCTGAAGTGCAGGTTGCGTTGTTGACGACGCGTATCAATGCGTTGATTGACCATCTCAACTCGCATAAGCACGATGAGGGGTCGCGCCGGGGGTTGCTGAAGCTGGTAGGCCAACGCCGCCGCCACCTTGCTTATCTCAAGCGCAAGGATGCTCAGCGGTACCAACAGTTGATTCAGCGGCTAGGTTTGCGCAAATAGGAGAGCTGGAAGGGGCGAGTTAGTCAGCATCAAAAGACTCTCGCCCCTTTTTGCTTCTTCCTACCCTGAGTGTGAAGCTGATCTGTCCGCAGGTGAAGTGACCGTGACGTGTGAATAACGGTGACATGTGAATAACGGTGACGTGTGAATAAGGGTGTTCGTGGAGGAGGATTGTAAACCGGCAGAATAGGTTTCGTATTGTCGTTTCTGTACCATAAGTGCAGATCCTGAACGTCATTCCTGACAGAATGGCAGTCTTACTGTCGTTTTGCGGTTCGGGGTCCGGCATTGGAGAGCGCAGCCAAGCGGTGATCTTGGATTCGGTCTCCAGTTCCGCACCTCGACCCGGTTTTCTGCCAGTGGATGAACGTTCAGAATTGCTGTTGTACATGCACAGCAGAGCGGCCTGTCCAGGCCGCTTGTTGTCACTGTTCGTAACATTGAGGTAGAAAACTATGCAGCTTTTTCAAGGTTCAAAGGTATTTACCGCGGAGGTAGGCGGCCGGCCCATGAGTATCGAGGCTGGTCTGCTCGCCCCCCAGGCCAATGGCGCTGTCACCGTCCGCTACGGCGACACAGTCCTGTTGGCCACCACCGTAATGAGTAAGGACGTTCGTCCTGGCATCAACTTTTTCCCGCTGACTGTCGATTTCGAAGAGCGTCTCTACGCGGCTGGCCGTATTCCGGGCAGCTTCTTCCGGCGCGAGGGCAAACCGAGTGAGCAGGCGATCCTGTTATCACGTCTGGTCGATCGCCCGCTGCGCCCGCTCTTTCCCAAAGGTATGCGCAACGATGTGCAGGTGATCATCACCGCCCTATCCACCGATGGTGAGAACCTGATGGATCCGATGGCGATTACCGCCGCGTCCGCGGCTCTGGCTATCAGCGATATTCCTTGGGGTGGCCCCATTGCGGCTACCACCATCGGTTTTGTCGACGGTGAGTTTATTGCCAATCCCACTGCGGCACAGTTGGAGCGCAGCGGCCTGAATCTGGTGGCCGCCGGCACTGCTGACAACATTCTCATGGTCGAGGCCGGCGCCCGCGAGCTGCCTGAGGATATGATCTTGGAAGCGCTCAAGCTGGCCCACGAGACAAATCAGGCGATCATCGGCGTCATCAACCAGATGCGTGACCAGGTTGGCAAGCCCAAGGTTGAGGTGGCCAGTTTCCTGCCGTCGCCGGAGGTGCAACAGGCAGTGTCTGACCTCGCCACGTCGAAGATTGCCGCGCTGTTGGAGCAAGGGCTGGGCAAGGTCGAGCTCAACAGCGGTCTCGACGCGATCAAGGCTGAGGTCAACGAGGCCTTTGCCGCACGGCTGGAGGCGGGTGAGGCGACCCAGACCGGGATCGACGACGCCTATGAAGCCGTGCTCAAGGAGCTGACCCGCAAACGCATCCTGGAACAGGGTCTGCGTCCTGACGGCCGCGATACGACGACAATTCGCCCCATTAGCGTGCAGGTCGGCTGTATCCCCCGCGTGCACGGCTCCGGCCTCTTTATGCGTGGCGAGACCCATGTGCTGACCATTGCCACATTGGGCACGCCTGGCGATGCGCAACGCCTGGATACTCTGTTGCCGGGCGAAGAGAAGCGCTACATGCACCATTACAACTTCCCGCCCTTCAGCACCGGTGAGGCGATACCTGTGCGTGGCCCCAAGCGTCGCGAGATCGGCCACGGTGCGCTGGCTGAGCGGGCCCTTGTTCCGATTATCCCCGAAGATTTCCCGTATACCCTGCGCTTGGTAAGTGAAGTACTCAGCAGCAACGGCTCTACCAGCATGGGCTCAGTTTGTGGCAGCACACTGGCCCTGATGGACGCCGGCGTGCCCATTACTGCGCCGGTAGCTGGCATCGCCATGGGGCTTATCCAGGACATGGAGTCGGGCGATTACCAGGTGCTCAGCGATATTCAGGGTATGGAAGATGCCTTGGGCGACATGGACTTCAAGGTGGCTGGCACGGAGCACGGTATCACCGCGCTCCAGATGGATCTGAAGATCAAGGGATTGGACTTCGAGATTCTGCGCCGGGCCCTGGAACAGGCGCGGGCAGGTCGTTTGTTTATCATGGGCAAGATGCTCGAGGTGATCCCAACCTCGCGGCCGGCCCTGAGCCAGTATGCACCGCGTATCCTCACTCACCATATTGACCCCGAGAAGATCGGCAAACTTATCGGCCCAGGGGGCAAGACGGTGCGCGGCTTGCAGGATCAGTACAGTGTCAAGATCGACATCGAAGAAGACGGCACGGTCTACATCTCCGGCGACGGCCTCAATGCCGAGAAGGCGCTGGCTGACGTCCAGCGCATGACCGAGGACATTGAAGTCGGCAAGATCTACACCGGTGTAGTGGTTCGTGTGGAGCCCTACGGGGCATTCCTCAACATTCTGCCCGGTGTGGACGGCATGGTCCACATCAGCCAGCTGGCTGATTATCGCGTGGACAAGGTCGAGGATATTGCCAAGCTGGGTGACGAGCTCACGGCCATGGTCATCGATGTGGACCCCAGTGGCAAGGTACGCTTGAGCCGCCAGGCCGTGTTGGAGGGCTGGACCGTGGAAGAGGCGCAGCGCCGCGATCGGGGCTCGCGCAGCTCATCTCGCCCAGGCGACCGCGGCGATCGCTGTGACCGGAACGGCCGTGACCGTGACCGGGGACCACGTGGCGGGCGTGATAGCCGCCGGCGCTAATCGTGCCAACTGGTAAGCATCAAAAGGGGAGCGCTGCCGCCAGCAGCGCTCCCCTTTTCTGTACACCTACCGTAGTCGAGCAGCGCATCCCTTCTCCAGGCACGGGGTAGTCTGCTAACCTTTGAAGACACTACTACGGCCTAGCGTGCGCGCGTAGTAACGAAATCATTCGTGGTTCACCTGATCCAGGGCGATTGAAATCGCGACTACGGTCTATCGTGCACGCGTAGTAACGAATTTATTCGTGGTTCACCTGATCCAGGGCGATTGAA
>JACFMY010000766.1:1069-1629 GCA_019455155.1 Caldilineaceae bacterium | reverse complement strand
CGCCGGTGACCATGCCGTGATACTGATCCAGCTTTTCGAGCATGACATAAACAGCCTCGCGGTCGCGGCTCTCCCCGCTCAGTCGTCCCCACAGTGGATGGGCCTTGATCGCCATCGCATTGTTGACGATGTGGCTCATAAAGCTCCATCGTCCTTTTTCGACGGCTTCAGTGTAAGGCCAGCGCTTGAAGAAGTCGGCCCAGTCGAAGCCCTGGGCATGGAGTTTTACGGCCAGGTCGAGCAGCCACGCTTCTTTGCTGCGTTCGTAGAGCCAGAAGATGGCGATCAGCGCCTCGAACCAGCGGAACTGCGCCCAGTTGAAGAGGGGCTGACGGTCGATGTGGCGGTCGATCATCTGCAAGCAGCGACGCACCGCATCCTCGATCCGTTCGTCACCGTTGGCGTCGTGGAACTGCACCAGCACCTTTAGCGCCAGGAAGAGCGACCAGATGTCGAAGTGCTCCTGATCCGTTGCCTTGATGAACGACTGTTTGGGACCCAACCAGCCGTCCTCCTGCTGGCTGGTGAGGATGTAGTCGACGTAGCGGGTGACTTTGGCC
>JACFMY010000766.1:0-1059 GCA_019455155.1 Caldilineaceae bacterium | reverse complement strand
CGCGTTCCCAGCCTTCCTGTTCACCGCCGAACCAGCGGCTCTCTGCAATATCGGGCCAGAATTCGTCGAGATGACCACTCAGGCTGTCCGCTTGCAGCCGCAGTTGGGATCGCAACCACCCCAACGGGCGGACTGTCCCCAACTTCAGCGGGCGCCAGTGGGGTTCATTGAGAGTTCGTTCTATCATAGTTTCCTATCTCCTCGATTTCTGACCTGCCGGTGGATCCGTCCCCGGTCAGCCATTGCCATTCTTCCGAGAACTTGAGCCGTCCATCAGGGAGCTGAGACGGCGTGGACAGACACTTGCCCAGCATGAATTCGCCCGCCCGGTTGAGATGATGGTAGCGCATGTCGAGTTGGCCGCCCGGCAGCACTTTGGCGATCAAGTGGCCTTCTACAATCGAGCCGCCCATATAGCGCGCCGTGACGATCTCCCCCTGCTGCTGATAGTAGAAGATTGTGGCTGCGTCCACATCCCTGTTTTCACTGTTGCTCACCGAGCGGAAAAGTTTGCCGTTGAGATTGTAGTCCATGATCTTCTCCAGACAGCAGACGACCGACGACGGACAATACACCGTTAATCCGCAATTCCCCTCACCATGTCACCCCTGTCACCTTGTCATCTTGTCATCTTGTCATCTTCTCTCACTTCGCCTCAAACGGACTCTCGTACGGCAGCCCTTCCGGCCAGACGTTCTGCGGCTCGTAGCCGAGGACGCGGCGCGCCGGTTCTAGATCCATGCGCTCGATGCGTTTGGGGCGGCTGGTGGCGAAGAGTGTCACCGCTTCGCCGCGGGCGGGCAGGGGCGATTCCACACAGAGTTGGTGGAAGAGCTTGGCGTCCTCGTGGCTGAAAAAGGTATCTGGTCCCAGTGCGCTGTTGTTGAGCCGGGCTGCTTCGTCGGCGTTGCGAGGTAGCCAGCCAATGCGCACATTGATCACCGAAAGCTCGTGGACGCGAGCATACATGTTTCCTGCTTCCTCGCCCCAGACTTTAGACAGGGCATAGTGGTTGGTCGGCGCGGGACCTTCCTCGATGGTAACGGTGCGTTCCTGCCA
>JACFMY010000135.1:4399-14814 GCA_019455155.1 Caldilineaceae bacterium | reverse complement strand
GGCTTCTAGAATGCCCATGTTGAACAGAAACAGCCGTGCCCCTTCCTGGTCTACTTGGACCACCCCGTAGCGCTCGTAGGTGTCAAGCAGCCGCGCCAGCTGGCGCACATAGGGGCGAAAGCTAACAAATACAAAATCCTCCACGGGTACGGCAAAATTGTAGACCCACCAGTAGTCCTTCTTGGCACAGCTGAACATGACAACGCCGCGACCGGTCCGGTTGTAGCCCATCTCAACATAGTTTTGGACACGGCGCACGTCTTCCGGATCGGCGTGTTCAGCCTTGTTCAGCAAGTTGCGCATGGCCAATTTGTACTTATCCACCGTCCGGCGATGGGGGTCTACATTGAGATAGACACTGAGCACCGGCGCATCGTGGCTTTCAAACTCAACTGCCCGACGGACGTCGTACTCGTTCAACATCGTGCATACCTCCCGTTAGTAGTTGGGTGATAGAGGAGCATAGGAAAACGACGAGGTCATGCGTAAGCATCTACCTTGTACCGCTGATTGTCAAACGGTCACCGGAGCAGGCGCTTGCGCAGGTGGGTCTGGTATGTTGAACTAGCCGAGTGTACCAGTCATATAAAGATCACCCGGCTCAAACCCCCTCGCCGCATAATAGGCCTGGGTGCCCGTCGCGGCGATCACACTGATCCGCCCAAAGCCGGCGTCCCGGCTGATCTGCTTGGCTGCCTCGATGAGACGCGTGCCTAGCCCGGCATGCTGAGGCTGGCCATCACTCTCCGAGCCAATGGAGAGCGCAGGCCCGTAGACATGTACTTCCCGAATCATGGCACAGCCGGCGATCTCCGGGAGAAACGCACGGCTGCCCGCGTCCGGTGTCACCGGCAGGCTTAGCCGTAGGAAGCCGGCGATGAGACCCGGCTCCGCATGCCGGTTGTTGGTTACAAAATAGAGAAAGTGCTCGCGTGTCAGGTCGGTGTCGTAGGTATAGTCGCGCAGCTCAAGCTGCTCCGCGGTGACAGTGCGGCGCTTTATCTCATTGCAGCGTATGCAGCCGCAGCGCTGGCCGCGGCGCGCCAGTTCTTGATGAACCACCTGACGCAGGTTGCTCAGCGTGACGCCTGCCTGGATGTGATGGGCGGGTATGTCACGGAAGAGCCGGTTGACGCGCGTATAGGGAGGAATCGTTGGCTTGAGATCTGCCAGCAGATCGACCAATTCGTGCTCTTCATAAGGCCGGTAGTGCCCGGCCTGATAGAGCTCGTACAACTCGGTCCCGGCGATCAGGGAGCAGGGATAGATCTTTAGCTCGTCTGGGCGAATGGCAGGGTCATGGAAGAAACGGGCAAAATCCTGGCGATCGCTTGCGGGTGTCGCGCCGAACAGGTTGGGCATCCAATGGAGATGAAGCTTGAAGCCAGCCGTACGCAGCAAGCCCAGAGCCTGGCGAACCGCTGCCACATCATGGCCGCGCTTGTTCGATGCCAGGATCGTATCGTCCAGGCTCTGCACGCCAATCTGCACCTTGGTGACGCCCAGCTTGCGCAGGTGGCGAATCTCGTCGGGTGTCACCCAGTCCGGTCGCGTCTCAACGACGAGACCAACATTGCGGTGCGCAGCATGGACGTTTGTGGCCTGGGCAGTAGCCAGTGTGGGCGAGGCGGCAAGGTTGGGGTCGCCGGCCGCGTTCATTGCGTCAAAGCAGCGCTGGACGAACCACTCTCGATAGTCACGGCTGTAGGCGCTCCAGGTGCCGCCCAAGATCAAGAGCTCTACTTTGCCGGCGTCATGGCCGATGCTCTCGAAGGACTGGATGCGCCCCAAGGTCTGCCGGAAGGGATCGAACCCGTCTCGCTCCGCGCGCTGGCAGCCTGGCTCGTCGTAGATGTAGCTCTTGGGCATGCGCCAGTCGTCGGGGCAGAAGATACACTTCCCTGGACAGCCGGCGGGCGCGGTCAGCACCGTCACCGGCGCCACCCCGCTTTGGGTCCGCATTGGCTTCATGCGAATGCGCTTTTCCAGCAGCGGGTCAGGCTCCATATCGCCTTCGGCGACCAGGTGGCGATAGCCGGCGACCAGGTTGGCCTTGGAATAGAGCCCCTTGCCATTGCGGGGAAACCGAAAGAGAATGTTTTGCAGGCTATGCGGGTCGTTCCAGTCAGCCTCTGACACCTCCATCACCGCCCTAAAGAGGGCAAGGAACGTGCTGGCATGGCTGGCTGGGTCGAAATCGCCCCGTTTGGCACGCCATTCAGCGCTTTTCTGCAATACATCGGTTGGGATCTCGTTTGGCGCGAGGATTCTCTTCATAGCTGCGAGCGAGTGGTGGATGAGGGCACTGCACTGCTCACTCAATCACCCTTGTGAACCATTCCTGTTCCATCACTCATACGGCATGCGCAGGAGAAGCTGCCTGGAACAGGGCAAACAGTAGACCGGACTTATACGTACTCGGCAACGAGGCGCTATAATCATGAACAGAGAAGCGTTCGAGCCGGCAGCACCACAACATCTTGAGATGAGCCAGCGTTACAGATCTGCTCCCTGCTTGCGCCCCAATCTAGCCCAAGTATATCACAGGACACAGCGCGCATGGGTGAAATGAGCCAGGCAGTTCAGGCCCAATTGCTTGCCCTCAACCGCACATTTTACTCGACGGTAGCCAGACCTTTCGACCGCACGCGGCAGGGGGTGCAGTCCGGCATGGTTGAGTTGGTGGAGCAACTGCCCCATGAGTCTGTTCCTCTCCGTGTGTTAGATGCCGGCTGTGGCAACGGTCGTTTTGCCGCGGTACTGGCGCAGCAGGGACACACTGCAGTCTATGTGGGCGTTGACCAGGCCGAACAGCTGCTGGCCATGGCTGCGGAGCAGACGGCAACGTTGGCGCCCATCGAGGCACGCTTTGTGACGGCCAATCTGGGAGAGGCGGATTGGAGCGCAGTTCTGGCTGGTGAGGAACCTTTTGACGTCGTCGTCTGTCTGGCAACGCTGCATCACTTTCCTGGCCATGCCCTGCGCCGGCGCATCCTGCGTGAGCTGGCCGGCCTGCTGAAGCACGCTGGGCTGCTGGCCCTTTCCACGTGGCAGTTTCTTGACTCTGCCCGGTTGGCCAGCAAGTTGGTCGATTGGTCCGTAATAGGGTTATCGCCCGACGACGTAGAGGCGGGCGATGCACTCATGCCGTGGAAACAGGGGCAGTATGCACTGCGCTACGTGCACCAGATCGACGCGGATGAGATTCAGGCCTTGGCGACCGGCCTGGATCTTCGCATCGTCGACCAGTTTCGGGCAGACGGGAAAGAAGGAAATCTCAACTTATACACCTTATTTGAGAGGAAATGATGCATGTCCGAGCTGCTTGATGCACGCACAGAACAATTGGTTACCGAATTTGGCCGCCGATTTGGCGACACACCGACGCACGTGAGCAGGGGCCCCGGCCGGGTGAATCTGATCGGTGAACATACCGATTACAACGATGGATTTGTGCTGCCTGTTGCCCTGGAACGCGATGTGCGTTTTGTGATCCGCCCGCGGGCAGATCGCAGTGTACGGCTGTATTCAGTCGATTTTGACGAAGGCTTTACCTTTGACCTGGACAAGATCGCCTACGATGGCGATAGACTGTGGGCCAACTATATCCAGGGAATGGCCGCCAGCCTCCAACGGGAAGGTCTCGATCTCGTGGGATTGGACGCCGTCTTGAGCGGCAACATTCCCCGCGCCAGCGGCCTGAGCAGCTCCGCAGCGCTGGAGATTGCGGCCGCCGAAGCGTTTTTGACGGCGGCCGGCAAACATGGGGTGCTGGCCGGCACGCGGCTCGCCCAGCTCGCCCAGCGTGCTGAGAACGAATTTGTCGGCGTCAACTGCGGCATCATGGACCAGTTCATTAGCGTGCTGGGGAAAAAGAACCACGCCTTGCTCATCGATTGCCGCTCGCTGGACTACGAATTGGTGCCGGTACCGCCGGAGGCTGCGCTGGTCATAGGCAACACACGCGCCAGCCGCTCGCTGGCCAACAGCGCCTACAACGAGCGCCGCTGGGAGTGCGAAACGGGAGTAGGCCTGCTGCAGGAAGTATTGCCAGGGATTCGGTCGTTACGCGATGTGACGAGCGAGCAGCTGGAGACGCATAGGCAGCGATTGCCGGAACGCGTCTACCGGCGCTGCCAACATGTCGTGTCTGAAAACGCGCGGGTCTTGCAGATGGTAGAGGCGTTGCGCAACGGTGATCTGTCCACCGCCGGCCGGCTGATGAATGCGAGCCATACCAGCCTACGTGATCATTACGAGGTGAGCAGCCCGGCACTCGATGCCATGGTCGACGCCATGCAGAGCGTGCCGGGCTGTTACGGCGCACGGCTTACCGGCGCTGGCTTTGGCGGCTGTGCTGTTGCCCTGGTCCGCCCTGGTGCCGAACAGGCTGTTGCCGACGCGATCTTCGAGCAATATCCCAAGGTCACGAATATCTGGCCCGAGGTGTACGTCACGACCGCGGCAGATGGCGCGCGGGTGACCGAGATCAAGTAGCAGGCAGCTTTTGCCAGGCCAGCGATTGCGGCTGGTTAGGTTGGCGGCGGAGCAGCCGGCCGCACCGAAGTGCAGGTGGAGCAAAGTCACCTCTACTCTTCCAGGTGGTCGATCCGGTCATGGCTGTGTAGCCGCCATACTTCCCGATCCGGGTGCTCGACGTACTCAAAGTGGGTGATACCCGTGTTGTGTGTCCAGACCTCAGAGCGCCGCCACGGGCCGATATTGAAGATGTGATCGAAGGCAAACTCGATGACGCCGCCGTGGCATACTACAAGCACTGTCTCATGGCGGTGGCACTCCACGATCTCTTCAATAAAGACACCCACACGTGCGCGAAAGTGCATCAGTGTCTCGCTGCGCGGCTCATTGACGATTGGGGCAAAGGGCCGGGCACTGGCCCAATACTCATGATAAGTGGGCTGTTCATCTGGCGCCCAAGGCGTGTGGTCAAGACGGTTGTTCCCGATCTCGCGTACACGATTCTCGTACCGGATTTCCAGCCCGTAGGCCTGTGACAGCGGGAGTGCGGTCTCCCGTGCCCGCTGCATGGTGCTGGCGTAGATGGCATGCACTTCAGGCAAGTGCTTCGGGAGCCATTGGGCCAGCAGCGTGGCCTGGTGACGCCCCAGATCGGTGAGCGGTTGGTCCCAGTTGGCGCCAGACCAGTCGGGCAGGTTGACGTAGCTCTGTCCGTGGCGAATCAAATAGAGGTCCACAGGTTCGGTCCTTTCCCACTTCCCGCGGCACAGCCGGAGTGCGGCGACACCGCGTACATTGGCAATTGGTGATGTGCAGGGTCTTGCACGGCGCGCCTGTGTTCGGTGAAGTGCTCCAAATCTTATCGAACACGGCCACGCAGTTTCCCCCGTGACGGCTGTGCTTATCCGCGCAGGGCAAAATGACAGGGGACAACCGCCCCTGCTATAATCGCAGGAAATGGCTTTCCGGCAAAAACCGGCCTATCGGAGAAACATTCAAACCACGCGCATATGACTAACCGGCTTTACTACCACGACGCGTATACTACAACATTTGCGGCGACGGTCGTAGATGTGACCATGTACGCAGAACGTCCAGCGTTGGTGCTGGATCGTACCTTTTTTTACCCCACCTCGGGAGGACAACCCAACGACACAGGCGTTTTGGCCGGAGTACCGGTGATCGACGTGGTGAGCCTGGACGGCGCCGTGCTGCATGTGCTGGGCGCGGCCGCGGCGGTGGCAGCTGGCGCATCCGTGGAGGGCCGCATCGACTGGCCACGGCGCTTCGATCACATGCAGCAACATTCGGGCCAGCACCTGCTCTCGCAAGTCTTCTTCCGCCTCTTCGGCCTTGAGACTGTTTCGGTACACTTTGGGGTCGACGACTCGACACTGGATTTGGACGCCGCGGAGGTTGATCTGGTCCAGCTGGACGAGGCCGAGCAGACGGCCAACCACGTGGCTGCCACCGCGCTGCCCATCAAGGCCTATTTTGTCAACGACAGCGAGCTGGCACAGCTGCCTTTGCGTCGCCCCCCGAAGGTCAGCGGCGAGATCCGCATTGTGGAGATAGACGGCTACGATTACTCGGCCTGTGGCGGCACCCATGTGCATACCACCGCGGAGTGCCTGCCTGTGAAGATTCTCAAGCAGGAGCGGCGACGTGGCCAGACCCGCATCACCTTCAAGTGTGGATTGCGAGCGTATCGTGACTACGCCCAAAAACACCGCGTGCTGCTGGAGACAGCGAACCTGTACAACAATGAGATGGCCGCGGTGCCGGAGCTGGCACAGCGCGCGCTCGAGCAGAACCGCGATCTACAGCGGCAGGTGGAGACCCTCACCAGCCAGTTGCTAAGCTTTGAAGTGGAAACGCTGCTGGCAGTAGCCCAATGGTATGGTGACCAACGGATTGTCACACACCTGTACCCTGATAAGAATGTGGACGCGCTGAAAACGTTGGCGTCTCTGTTGCGTGAACAGGACCGCACCATGGCCCTGTTGGGTACTACCGCCGGCGCCAAACTGGCGCTCGTTTTCAGCCGCAGTGAGGATCTCGACCTCAACATGGGCGCGTTGTTGCGCGAAACGCTCAAAGCCTTTGGCGGCGGCGGTGGCGGGCGGCCGGAGTTTGCGCAAGGAGGTGGCATTGCGCCAGAAGAGGGAGAAGCAGTGTTGGCCTATGCACAGCAACGTGTCGCTGAAGGATGAGAAAGTGAGAAATAGCCCGGCCATGGATGGTACAAAGAGACCAATTGTTGCGTTGGAATCCACCGTCATTTCCCATGGATTGCCCTATCCACAGAATCTCGAGCTTGCCCGGGAAATGGAGCAGATTGTGCGGCAGCACGGGGCGGAACCGCGCACAGTGGCGGTCATCAACGGCGAACTGCGGGCAGGGCTCTCCCCACAAGAGCTGGAGCGGCTGGCCACAAGCCAGCATGTGCGCAAAGTAAGTCGCCGTGACCTGCCTGTCGTGGTGGCTCGCCGCCTGGACGGCGCCACCACAGTAGCCACCACCATGTGGATTGCCAGCCAGCATGGCATCGAAGTCTTTGCCACAGGCGGCATTGGCGGTGTTCATCGGGGCGCCGGCAACGACATCAGCGCTGACCTGCAGGAGCTCGCACAGACGCCGGCAATCGTGGTCTGTGCCGGCGCCAAGGCCATCCTTGACCTGCCTGCGACCCTGGAATACCTGGAGACCTTCGGCGTCACCGTTGTGGGCTACGGCACTGAGGAATTCCCAGCCTTCTACAGCCGGAGCAGTGGCCTGCCAGTGGACGTGCGGTGTGATTCTGCCGGGGAGGTTGCAGCGATCTGGCGTGCACGGCGGGAATTGGCGTTGCCGGGCGGGCTGCTGGTGACTGTGCCCATCCCGGTAGAGGCCGAGATTCCAGCAGCTGAGATTGAGCCCGCCATCGAACAGGCGGTGGCGGAAGCGGAGACGCGGGGCCTACGGTCCGCTGAGGTAACGCCGTTTCTGCTCTCACGCATTGGCGCCCTGACGGGACAACGCAGCCTGCACGCCAACCTGGCGCTCCTCAGGAACAACGCCCGCGTGGCGTCCGAGATTGCCGTAGCCCTCTGCGGCGAGTCTGTGACAGCAGCTGGCTAGACAGAGCCGGCCAGCCCAGTGGGCTGGCCGCGGATGGAACGGACCTGGTAAGTTCTTGCCAACGCGCCCTGGATGTCGCGGCTATGGACGACTTCCTGTTGAGGCGCCGGGTGTTTCCGTCAGTCAGCCGGAGCCGGTGCGGGAGCCACGGGCAGGTCTTTGCCCTCCAACAGGCGCAGGAATTCCTGCCGGTCAAGCACTTCGTGTTCCAACAGCGCCTGGGCAATCGCCTCAAGCTGGTCGCGGCGTCTGATCAAGATCTCCTTGGCGCGGCGGTAAGCCGAATCGACAATCCTGCGCACCTCGCGGTCGATCTTGCGGGCCACATCCTCACTGTAGGAGCGCTGCTCCCCGATCTCCATACCCATGAAGGGATTGGACTCGCCAGGGTTCAACTGCAGGGGACCGATCACGTCACTCATGCCGAACCGGGTCACCATGGCCTTAGCCAGCTTGGTCACACGTTCGATATCGTTCGCAGCACCTGTAGAGGGTTCATGGAAGACCAGCTCTTCAGCGATACGGCCCGCCAGCAAACCCGCAAGGGTGTCCTCGTACTCTGCCCTGCTGCGGAGGTTACGGTCCTCTTCCGGCAGCGGCATGACATAGCCAAGCGTCTGGCCTCGACTGATGATCGTGATCTTGCCGACGCCTTCCGTGTGCTCTAGCACTTCCATCACGATGGCGTGGCCGGTTTCATGGTAGGCGACGAGCCGGCGGTCTTCAGGGTCAAGGACGCGGCTCCGTCGCGCTGGACCGGCCATGACGCGCTCGATGGATTCCACGAACTCGGACATGCCGATGGAACGCTTGTTGCGCCGGGCGGCGAGAATCGCGGCTTCATTGACCAGATTTTCCAGATCAGCGCCGACCATCCCGGGCGTTTGCGCGGCGATTTGGGCCAGATCGACGTCGGGAGCCAGTGGTTTGCCGCGGGCATGGACTTTGAGAATCGCCTCGCGGCCTCTCCGGTCGGGGCGATCCACGACCACTTTGCGGTCAAAGCGGCCAGGGCGGAGAAGAGCCGGGTCCAGAATATCAGGCCGGTTCGTGGCGGCAACGATGACAATATTGGTGTCGGTATCGAAACCGTCCATCTCGACCAGGATCTGGTTCAGCGTCTGCTCGCGTTCATCGTTGCCGCCGCCTAAACCGGCGCCACGGTGGCGGCCCACCGCGTCGATTTCGTCGATAAAAATAATGCACGGCGCGTTCTTTTTCGCCTGTTCGAACATGTCGCGCACGCGGCTGGCGCCGACGCCGACAAACATCTCCACGAACTCGGAGCCTGAGCTGGCAAAAAAGGGAACGCCCGCTTCACCTGCTACGGCCTTGGCAAGCAGGGTTTTGCCCGTGCCAGGCGAACCGACCATCAGTACGCCCTTGGGAATCCGTGCCCCAAGCGCCGCGAATTTCTGTGGTTCCTTGAGAAACTCGACAACCTCTGCCAGCTCCTGCTTTGCTTCATCAGAGCCAGCTACATCGCTAAATGTGACGGTTGGGCGGTCGGCGCCTTCCATCTTGCGCGCCCTGCTGCGCCCGAACTGCATGGCCCGGTTCTGCCCGCCGCCGCCAGCCTGGCGCATGATGAAGATAAAGAAGCCAAAGACCAACAGCATAGGCAATAGCATCATGAGCCAGCTGAAAATGGCGCCGCTGTTGGGTGCACTCTCGACCTGGATCGGCAGCTGTTCCAGCTTTTCATTGCTCACCCCTAAGGCGCGCAATGTGTCCAGCACGCTTTCGTCGTTCTCCTTGCGTGTGTGCAGCTTGGCAGGGCTATCATCAAGCTGGACCGTGACCACGTCCCCCTGCACGGTGATGCTTCGCACACGTCCCTGTTCGATATAGGACGCGATACGATTCAATCCCACCAGCTCGCTTGCATCGCCCGACCCGCTGAACAGATAGCGGGAGCCAATCACCAGGAGGATGATCAATACGATCCAAAACCAGCCGCGACTTAGCCAGTTCCCACCTGGCGGCTGGTTTCGATTGTTTCGATCGCCCGGCTCCTGCTGGCGGGGGAAATTCGGTCTCTTATCAGCCATGTTTTTATGTTTACCTCATTCGGATACAAGTCTCCTACGCCATCATGGCATACCGGGCGAATGGGATCAGTAATTCGAGTTACGAGTAGCCCCCACGCGCCGCTGAGACCGGCGCATACGCTAGAACCGTGCGAGCTGCTCCTCGATGCTTGTACCGACCCGATGTGTCACGGCCTCATGGAGTGGCGGCAGCTCGGGCGACACGCGCGGGTGTGGGCAGGAGGCTTCATCCGGTTTATCGCTCAGGCAGAGAAGCAAAACGTTCCGCTCGTTCAGCCACAGAGCCAACTCATATACTTCTTCCGTAATGGTAATCTCTTCTTCCAGCAGCTCGTCCGCTGGGGTCGCGTCCGGCATATTGCCCATGCGTTCCATGGTGCAGATAAACTCCTGCCGGCGGAACCGTTTGAATGGTGTGGGATCGCCGTTACGGACGCTGGCATTGACCGATTCGTGTACTTCGCGCAGCGATTCGCCCGCAGCCGGGTTGAGCATCATGCGGCTGTCTACCCACCGGATAAACTGTTCGAAGTTGTCAAGGCTGCTTCCCTGGACCTCGCCGACAACCTCTTCGATGCTGATCAGGTTGGTGTTGAGCACCATGCAGATATAGGCGAGGTAGTCCTGGTTATCTTCGGTGAGGCGATGGTAGCGTGCGCGGTTGAGCTCAGCATAGTGCTGCTCGAAGCTCTCCCGGTCAAATGCTGTCCCGAGCACGGCGTCCATGGTACGGAAGATGCCAGCCAGGCGCGCGCGGTCGATGAC
>JACFMY010000135.1:0-4389 GCA_019455155.1 Caldilineaceae bacterium | reverse complement strand
TGTCGTTCCGCCCCTTTGCACCTAGTGCAGTCTTGTCGATATCGATAACCACGGCCGTGCGTTCATCGAGGTGGAAACCCTGGTCCTTCAGCCAGCCCAGCCAATCACCCAAGGCAGCCCAACGGTTTGCGATGTAAACGCTGTCACCCTCGACACGTGTATTCGGCTCCTGTTCAGGCCGCTCGGCGCCAATGAAGCATGCGCCCTTCCAGCCGCTTGCGTCGAGCATATGCACAAACGCCTGTCCGTCGTTGAAGAGGGTATCGCCCAACATCAGCAACTCGCTGATCGGCTGTTTCGCTTCGCGCATCTTCTGCATTTCCCGGATGAACCACACGGCGGCCTTCCCGTATTCGCGCTCTTGCTTGCGCGGGATCAGATCGCTGCGCAACTCCATTTCGTAGAATGCGCTCTTCAGCCCTGGCAGTCGTTTGTCAAGAGGTTCCAGGTTCCGATAGATCACCCAATCGCTGCAAAAATCAGCGAGCCGGGCAGGCCCAAAGTTCTCATACATGGAGGCTTTCTCGTTCTCCAGCGTACTGCTGACACTAGATGGTGAAGGCACCTCAGCTAATCTCCTATCGACAACGCGTTCAGCACACCGGCTGGTGTGCGAGCACACTGCATCTGCTGGTAGCTGCCCTTCCCCTTGGGGGTCAGGCAGCTACCGTAGGTTAACATATTTTACGCCATTTGTACCGATTCAGCCAGAAAAGCATGCGTACGGCCAAGATACCCCTGAGCAACCAGCAATTCAGCGTTGAGTAGACTGCCGCCCGCAGCGCCGCGGATGGTATTGTGGCCCAACACCATGAACTTATAGTGCAGCAGCGGATCCGGGCGCAGACGCCCAATTACCGTGGCCATGCCAGGGATGCTGCCAGCCATGCGGTCGAGCCGGGGCTGCGGCCGGTCTGGCCGTTCGTCATAGATGATCGCGGGCTGTGGCGCGCTCGGCAGCCTGAGCTGCTGGGCCAGCGGCGTATAGTCCCGCCACGCCTCAAGCAACTGGTCCAGCGTCGGCTTTTCCACAAACTCGACGCTGACGGCCTCCAGGTGGCCGTTCCGGGTAGCAACGCGATTGCAATGGGCGCTGATGAGCAGATCCGCTGGACGCACGCCTGAGCCATCGAAGGCGCCGAGTAGCTTGTGGGGCTCCTTGTGCTCGATCTTCTCCTCTTCACCGCCGATATAGGGAATCACATTGTCAAGGATGTCCATGCTGCTGACTCCCGGGTAGCCGGCACCGCTCACGGCCTGCATGGTGACGACAAACACTTTCTTGACACCAAAGCGCACATGCAGCGGGTGCAGGGCCGAGACCAGATGTGTCGTACTGCAGTTGGGATTGGTGGTGATGAAGCCATGCCAGCCCCGCGCGCGCTTCTGCACTTCGATCAGCCCCAGGTGCTCCGGGTTCACTTCGGGAATCAGCAACGGCACATCAGGATCGTAGCGATGATTGCGCGCGTTGCTGCACACGATGTAGCCAGCGGCCGCAAACTCCTCTTCGATCTCACCGGCCGTCTCCGAGGGCAGGGCGCTGAATACGATTTGGCAGTCTGGCCCAGGCTCGCATGGGAGCAATACCATGTCCCGCACCGAAGCCGGCATGTCGCCGCGCAGATTCCAGCGGCAGGCATCGGCATAGCGCTTACCCGCGCTGCGCTCGGACGCGCAGAGCGCCGTAATCTCAAACCAGGGGTGCCCTTCGAGCAGCTGGACAAAGCGTTGGCCCACGGCGCCCGTGGCTCCCAATACGCCTACTTTGATTTTCTCCATGATTGTAGTAGCTCCAATTGAACACAGGTAAGGAGTTTCACTCCTTCCCCATAGTTGCCAGTTCAACGATGTCGCTCAACACACCAGCGGCGGTGGCATCTACACCGGCCCCGCGGCCCTGGATGACCAGTGGGGTGGGGGCATACCAGCGGGTGTGGAACTCGACCAGATTGTCTGTACCAGTCAGGCGGCCCAGCGGGCTGGCGGCATCGACCAGGGTAGGGCCGATCACGCAACGACCCTTCTCTACCGTTGCGGCGTAGCGCAGGACCTTGCCTGTCGCCGCCGCAGTCTCGACCTGTCTGCGCAGATCGGCATCTAGCGTGGGCAGCGCAGCCATGAATTCGGGCACGGATAGTCCATCCATCTCAGCAGGGTAGAGGCCAGTGACCTCCACATCAGCCAGGTCCATTTGCCAACCCAGGCCCCGGGCGAGGATGAGGGCTTTGCGCGCGACGTCCACGCCGCCCAGATCGTCGCGGGGATCGGGCTCGGTATAGCCGAGCTCGTGGGCCTGAGTCACCACCTCGCTAAAGGGCTGTCCCTGCTGCAACCCAGTCATTACGTAGCCCAACGTTCCGCTGAAGGTACCCGCGATGCGCTGGACCGGGTCACCGCTCGCCACCAGGCGATTCAGGGTGGCAATGACGGGCAGACCTGCCCCGCAGGTCGTCTCCCAACGCGTGCGTGCTAGCTGCCGCGGTGGCCGCCCATCCTCGGTGCGACCGGCTCTGGTGAGCCGGTCGTACACCTCCTGTTCCACGGTGAGTGGCTTCTTGTTGGCTAACACAATTTTATAGCGTTTATCCAACGCATATAACAGCGCTGGCACCGTTGCTTCCGTGGCCGTACAGTCGACCACAACGGCGCCGGTGCGCCCGGCGATATCGATGACGGCGGCCAGATCGTTCTGGGGACCGCCCGCGCTGTATTCGGCCAGCCGGCCGCCTCCAGCCTTGAAGCTGACCAGGTCGAGCAGCGTAACGTCATCCAGACCCTCGTAGAGTGCAATCACACCACCATCTCGGTCACAGAGTGCCAGGAGCGAGAAGGTCAAGCCATATTCGGCCGCGTGGAGCCCGCGGTGTTCTACAAGTAGCCGCACCAGGGCCCGTCCTACGCCACCCAATCCGAGTAGTATGATCGGCACTACACTCATGATTCCGGTCCGCAAACAAAAATCGAAGATCAAAGAAGGTGAACATAGCGTACCAGCCGCTCTTTGATCTTCGATAGAATGATTCAACGCATCAGAAGCGTACTTCTTATGGGGCGCCCGCGCTCACGGTCCACCCAACTGAATCTGGCGAAAGATTATACCACGGTCCGCAGCCAAAGCTGAACTCAGTGATATCACCTCACCAAAACTCCAGAACAGAGCTCCGGCGCGTCCGTGGCGCAGCAGCCGGCCACGACAGAATATGGCATCACATGGCATCGGAGCATCGCGGCAACGCACCACTACATCAGGCCGGGTGATGGACACGTTCCTCAGTCGGCCGGTGCAGTTCAAAGATGTCGTGTATAGCACGCAATGCCTCGGTCACGTCGGCATCTACGACCACAAGGCTGATATTGGCCTCGCTGGAGCCCTGCGCGATGGCGATGACATTGATGCCCTTTTGGGCAACGGCCGTGAAGACCTGGGCGGCCAGACCCGGGGTGCCTCGCATACCGCTGCCGACGACGGCCACGATATTGATGTGGGACATGCCATAGATCTTGTCAATATAGTGGCGATCCAATTCGCGTTGAAACTCATCTTGTAACGCCTTGATGACCGCGGCCGCCGCGCTTTCCGGCACGACAAAACAGATGCTTTGCTCGCTGCTACTCTGGCTAATCATCAACACGTTGGCACCCACGCGGGCTACCGCGCCAAAGGTACGAGCAGCGATGCCTGGCACCCCCATCATCCCGCGTCCAGCAATTGTAATCAGGTTCATTTCCCGGATAGCGGTAATCGCTTTGACCGTGCCGCGCGCGTCGCTCTTGGTCTTTTCCACGATCAGCGTGCCAGGGTGTTCGGGCGAAAAGGTGTTGAGCACGCGGACCGGGATCTTCTTTTCGATGGCTGGCGACACAGTCTTGGGATGCAGGACCTTAGCCCCGTAGTAGGCCAGCTCCGCGACCTCTTCGTAGCTCAGTTGGCGCAGGCTGCGCGCGTTCGGCACGACACGCGGGTCGGCTGTCATCACACCGTTGACGTCCGTCCAAATCTGAATCTCATCTACCTCCAGCGCGGCGCCGATAATGGCAGCCGAATAGTCCGAGCCGCCGCGCCCCAGGGTCGTAGGCGTGCCGTCCTCTGTGGCGCCGATGAACCCGGTGACGACCGGCACGATACCACTCTGGAGCAGCGGGACCAACCGTTCCTGGCAGCGGGGCTCGGTCAGCTCCATGATTGGCGCCGCGCCGCCAAATATCTGGTCGGTGACGATCAGCTCAGTCGCATCCACATATTCAGCGCGCAGCCCGTGGGCGTGCAGCACGGCGGCCAAGAGCGGGGCCGCCAGCCGTTCGCCCAGACCGCTCACGACGTCGAGCCCCCGCGGGGTCAGCTCGCCCAGCACGGCACTACTCATACAAAGACGGTCGAATTCCCCT
>JACFMY010000134.1:5498-14947 GCA_019455155.1 Caldilineaceae bacterium | reverse complement strand
CACCCATTTCGCCCATGTCGGCCATCTGTCGGTCGGCGTCTATCCCGCCGCGCTCGCGGCCGCTGAAGATGTCGACGCCTCCGCCGAGGCCATGGTCGCGGCTTTCCTGGTCGGCGCGGAAGCGGCGATCCGCGTCGGCCTGGTGCTCGGCCGCTCGCACTACAACCAGGGCTTCCACCAGACGGCGACGGCGGGCGCCACAACGCCGCGGATGAAGAATTAACCCGAACGGTGTATTGATACTACTCCCGTCCGGGCCTAGAATCCGGGTAGTCGTGGTATGCGCCGCGGCGACAATCGTGGGTATCAAGCCAACCCTGGTTCACATCGGCACTCTGCAGCATTAAGAAGATGCATGGTTACGGAGAAAGGAAGCAACAGATGAAATCTCTTAGAATTGCGCTGGTCCTGGCGCTGGTGCTTATCGTAGCATCGTTCGCAGTCGCTTCGGCACAGACCGGCTTTAGCACACAGTACACGACCTCCATCACCTATCAGAACGTCGGCACAGGCACAGCGCTGGTCACGTTCCAGTTTTACAATGAGAAGACGGGCACGGCTGTCAACGTACAGCGCTCCCTCAATGCCAACGCCGGCTCATCGCTCTTTGTCGGTGGCCTGACCGGCAGCGAAGCACTTCCGTCCAACTTCTTGGGCTCGGCCGTGCTCTCGGCGAACCAGCCCATCGTGGCGACATTGGTGCAGGTGCCCCAGAACAGCCCGGTCAAGAACCGCCCGCTTTCCAATGGTTTCTCCTCTGGCAGCAACCAGGTGCTCTTGGCGACCGTGCTGAAGAACACCTTTAGCAACAGCTCGGTCTTTTCGATTCAGAATGCTGACACCGGTCCGGTCGATATTACCCTCAAGTTCTTCCGTGTCGGTGAGACGACGGCCACTGCGACACTGAACGAGACCAACATCCCAGTCGGCGCTGCCAAGTATTACAACGCCGGCAACATTACCCAGTTGGGCGCCAGCTTCAATGGCTCCGTCACGGTGACTGCCGTCAAGACCGGCACGAGCACACCGGCCAACATCGTTGGCTCCGTGTTGGAGCTCGGCACCAGCAACCTGGCCGCCAAGGCCTTTGAAGGCGTCGGCGCCGGCAACCCCACTGTGAATGTCGCCACGGCGTTGTGCAACGCGTTCGGTGGCTTCACCACGGCCTATGCCGTTCAGAACACCGACACCACCAACAAGGCCACGGTGACGGTTGAGTACAAGAACTTGAGCGGTGGTTCGGTCGGTTCGGAGACGAAGGAAATCTCCGCCGGTGGTAAGCAGAGCTTTATCGCCTGCGATAAGGCGCCGGCCAACTTCAGCGGCTCGGCCAAGGTCAGCAGCACCGGCGGCGCCATCGTCGTGATTGCCAAAGTCTTCCTCTCCAGCGATGCCTCCTACGGCACAGCGTTCCTGGGCGAGGCTGCAGGCGCTTCCAAGTTGGCTCTGCCCTATGTTCGCTACACCAGCGACGCCAACTACAACGCCGGCACCCGCCAGCGCACCTTCATCGCCATCCAGAACATTGGTGTCGACAAGGTTGACAACGTGACGGTGAAGTACCTGGACAAGAATGGCACCGTCCTGGGCACGCACACGATCGCCACCATTGCAGGGGGCGCCAAGCAAAACTCCAATCCCACCGCTGCGACCGGTGATGCAGCCAAGCTGTTGGAATTCGGCAATCCGGAAGCCAACCCGGGCGGCGGCTTCGGTGGCGCAGCCATTATCGAAGGCCCCGCCGGCAGCCAGCTAATCGCGGTGGCCCGTGTCCAGTCCATCGCCAGCGGCGCAGTCGTGGCGGAAGACTACAACGGCATTGCCATCGCCACGCCGTGACCTTAAGCACACCATACGCTCATTAGCAGCTGACAACGAGGGAGGACAGAATCGTCCTCCCTCGTTCTTATTGGGGCCCCACGCGCGTGCGCTTTCTACCGACTGCTATCTCCGTCGATTGGGCACACCATACCACTCTACGCGATAATGGCAAGGTTTTGTGACGCGATTGTCCGGACGCATGCTGTAGGTGGCCGGGCCAAGTCGCGGTCATGGACTAGCTGTTCACACACACACAAAGGGCGCTAGAGAGAGCCAGAATAATGTTGGAGGCGTTGCAGCGAAGAGCACATCAATTCACAGCGGCCAGGTTGAAGCTGCCGCAACTCAGGCTCTCAGATCGTCACGGCCATGCGCTGATTCACCAGGTACGCGCCAACGGTTGGACCTTTCTCAGCTACGGCGCGCTTTATGATCTCTACGCGCGGGTGCGTGCCGTCGAGGAGCGCAACCTGCCCGGCGTCCTTGTGGAGGCCGGCACCGCCCGCGGCGGCTCCGCCATTGTCATGGCCTATGCCAAAGCTGCGTCGCGCCCGCTCCAGGTCTATGATGCCTTTGGCATGATCCCACCGCCATCTGACCGCGATGGCCAGGATGCGCACGACCGCTATCGCGAGATTGTGGAGGGCCGCGCCAAGGGCGTGGGCCAGGCGGATTACTATGGGTATGATGCCGATCTGCTGGCCGCGGTACAGGCCAACTTCCAGCAGGCCGGTATTGACCTGGCAGCCGCTCATGTCGGTCTGGTCAAGGGACTCTACGCGGAGACGCTGCGAATCGACGCGCCCGTAGCCCTCGCCCACCTTGACTGCGACTGGTATGACTCTGTCATTACCTGCCTGACACAGATCGTGCCCAACCTCGTGCCGGGCGGCTGGTTGGTTGTCGATGATTACTTCGACTGGAGTGGCTGCCGCCGGGCTGTGGACGACTATTTTGGCGGCAAGAGGCAGGACTTCAACTTCGTGATCCGGTCACGGCTGCACATTCAGCGCCGCGGTTGACCGCGTTGGCTGGGTCCACCGCGATGGATCATTGCTCACCTTGTATGCAGCAACTCACGATAGAGTCTTTCGTGGCCGCGCGCGACGCCTTGGATCGAGAAGCGGCTATCCACCCAATCATAGGCGGCGCGCGCCATAGCCAACGCCTGCTTACGTTGATCTAGCTGCTTAAGCAGCGCGCCGGCAAGTTCAGTGGGATCGTTAGGCGGCACGAGCAATCCAGTCTCGCCATGGCGCACTAGCTCCACCGTGCCGGCCACCCGTGTTGCGACCACGGGCACGCCTGAGGCCATGGCCTCCATGATCACCGTGGGCAATCCCTCCCACAACGACGCAGATACAAATATGTCCATAGCCGGGTAGATAGCCTCGACATCGCGGCGCGCGCCTGGGAAGTGGACGCGCGGCTCGATCCCATGTTGGTGTGCCAGCGCCTTAAGCTCCGCTTCCTGCTCCCCGCCCCCAACAATAACAAAATGCGCGTCGGGACGTTGGGCGAGCACCAACGGCGCCGCCTGCAGCAGGATGTGATAGCCCTTCTGTGCAGTGAGACGCCCCACCGTGCCGATGAGTGGCGCCCCAGGTGGTATGCCGAGCGCGTGCCGTATGGCCGCGCCGTCCGCCGCGGTGCGCTGGGCAAAACGGCCGAGATCGACGGCGTTGTACGTGACCCGGCCCCGGCGGCGTAGAAAGCGGGCCAGTGGTCGCCTGTCCAGCACCTCCACTACGCGCGTCGAGACACCCAGCTCGGCATCATAGACAAACGGATACAGACCATAGACCAGGAGCCAACGCCGCCAGGGACGTTTCGCCCATTCCAGCTCGTTGTGCGCCGTACGGACCAACACCTTTACCCGCAGGGGCCGGCGCAGCAGATACGCCGCGACATCGCCGAAATCACAGTGGCTGTGAATAATGTCCACCGGCTCACGCACCTGGGCGCGGATGCTGCGCACCGCATCCACGAAGTTTCGCAGGGGCGCGCGATCGTCTTTGGCCGGCCCTACGACTGTCTCAATGCCCTTTTGCTTGAGTACCGTGCGCCACTGGGCTTCCACTGGGGGATCCCATTCCCAGAGACCGGCCACGATCGGCGCGATCTGTTCTGGATCGAGATGGATTGCTAGCTCGACGCCAAAGCGCTCCGCACCGCCCATGCGACTGCCAAGGGCAAATCCGTTGATAATCTCCAGAACACGAATAGGGGTCATGGGCCGCGCACCAACTCGAAATCACGCCGGATCCACTGCGCGGCAAGGCGCGCCTGCTGCTGGATGGCCGGTATGGTGGTGGCCAGATAGGCTCGTAGCTCAGCCCGCTGCTGCCAAAGCTGCTCGAGCCGCTCTGTCAACTGCTGCGCGTCTACGCTGTCGATATCCAGCACCCAGTGGTCAAGCCCCAACGTCTGCATCACGCCATGGGTCTTGTACTGGTAGGCGATGGGCAGCACCGGCGTGCCCGCAGTCAGTGCAAAGATGTTCGAATGCAGCCGCGTGCCTAAGAAAAGGTCCATCTGGCCGTAGGCTGCCTGGAGCGGGCTGGCTGGCCATTCGTCCTCGATGACGACAACGTTTGCGGCCAGGTCACCCGCCAGGGCTGCCACACGCCGCGCCGGCGGCCGATCATCTTCGGCATAGGTGGGTCCATGCACCTGGGGAAAGAGGAAGACCGTGCCCCCATGCCGTCGTAGAAACGTGCAGATGGCCGCGGCGACGGCTGCTTCGTAACGTGCTTGATGGCGAAAAAAGCGATTGTGGGCGCCGAAATTGATCACCGTCATGCCCAAAAAAGGGCGCTCATTGCGCGGGGCGAGGGTCGCGGCGAACGGGCGCACGTCACCGCCACCCTGGTAGAGAAAGGCCAGATCTGGCAGCACATGACAGGACGGGTGCTCCAGCCCGATTTCCGTGAGCGTCGCACGTGAGACTTCGTCGCGTAGCAGCACGATACGCACCCGCTCCAATACCCAGCGCACGGCAAGCTGGTCACGGCGCCGCCGCAGTGGACCGATGGTCTGCTGCATCATGTAGAGCGGCTTGCCCGCCAGCCAACCATAGGCCAGGGCCAGTATCGCCAGTAACAGCGGTATACCGATCCCTGATCCGCTCAAAAAGAAGTTGCCGGGGCAGCTCACGACCAGGTCGGCCTGGCAGTAGGCCAGCAACAGCTCGCGCCGGGCGCCAGAACGCGGCAACGCAGCTGGCCGGCCCCACCAGCGCTGGGTGAGGGCCACAACCAGGCTTTGACCCAGCAGCCAGGGCGCCAACAGGACGCGGCCCAGGCGCCAGGCGCCGGTCCCGGCGGACGTGGCTTTGAACCAGTCCATAAACGCGGCGACCACCCGCTCGTCATGGCGAGGCCGGTAACTCTTGGGGTCATTCATGGCAATGGTAATGGTAGCCCCAGGAAAGACCGCGCGCAGCTCAGCCAGAGTTGCTTCCAGCAACACGCTGTCGCCCGCATTGCGCGCCGAATGGACGTTGGTGATCAATATGTTCATACCGGTGCCGCGTGCAGTCTGGAGCGGCGCCGCCAGACCACGACGAGCGCCAGATAGCCGGCCATGAGCAGCGCCTCGGTCAACACGTACACGTAGGCGACACCCATAATGCCGTAGGTACCGATGATCAGAAAGTTGAGCCCCACGTTGAGCCCGGCCGCCAGCGCCTGTGGCACGAGCCGCCACTTCTGCCAGCCTACGGCAATCAACAGGGCCGCCAATGTAAAGGTCAGGCAGCGAAAGGCTAGCACGCCGCTCAGCACGGCCAGCACGTCGCCGCTGGCCGTGTAGTCTGGCCCAAAGAGCAGGTTGATGACAAAGTGGGCGGACAGGTACACGGTAACCGTCAACAGTACCGCCAGCCCGAGACTGCCCGCCAGCAGCAGGCGCATCATGCGCATCAGCCGCGCCGGCTCCTGGGCGTGGATACGGCTTAGGGCCGGCACCATCACGCCGAACAGTGTGCCGGGGATCAGAAACAGGGCAATGATAATCGTCGTGGCCGGCGCGTAGAGGCCCGTCTGTTCCTGGCCCAGCGCCAGCGCGATAATCGCTACATCGGCCCGCTCGTAGATGAGCGCCAGCCCCAGGGAGATGGCAAACGGCGGCGCGCCGCGTAGCGTGGCCGGAATATCAGGCCACTGGATGTGCAGCGTTACCGTACGGCTCATCCACCACACAGCAATGATGGTCGCGACGGCCATGCCCCCAACCCGCACGTAGAGATAGGGCAGCAGCATCTGCTGGCCAAGCCCCATCTGGCCCAGCACCAGCAGGAAGAGCAGTAGCTGCGTGCCGGTAATAATGGCAAAGGTTACTGTGTTCTGAAGAGCCGTCTTGAAGGTTGTCGAGACGACATTGATGAGCTCTTCGCACCAGACGGAGAGGGCGCAGAGCATGAGAACAATGTAGGGAAAGGAATCCTGGTTCAAGGCCGGGGCGAAGAGGGCAAAAACAGCCAGCCAGATCAGGCCAAGCCCCGCGGTAATTGCGAGTACGGCCGTACTGAGCCGCGACAGAAGGCTGCGATTGCCATCGCGCAGCCCATTGCGCAGTAGCCAACTCTCCAGTCCGAGAGCAAAGGCGCTGGACGCTACCTTGGCCAGCGCCAGGCTGCCGGCGAATTGCCCGTATTGTGCCGATCCGACCTGGCGCGCGATCAGGATCATGGTCAGGCCGGCCAGGAGGCGGGCAGCCGCCGTGCCGGACAGAAGCGCCCCGTAGTTGACTGCCAGTTCTCGTCTAGAGACGAAGGGAATGGACTTCATCGTGAAAGAACTCGTTGGCCCAGCAGCATGCTTATCTTCCAGGCGCGTTCGCCATCAGATTGCAAAACAGATCGGCATACTGGGCGGCAATTACCTCGATTGAGAATCTCTGTTGAGCGTCCTGATAGGCACGGTCAGCCATCGCCTTGGCCGCGGCCGGCTCGCGCAGGGCAGCGACAATAGCGTGCGCCAGGGCAGGCGCATCACCCGGCGGCGCCAGCCGGCCGGTGACGCCATCCTGCAAGATCTCCATGTTGCCTGGAATGGCCGTGGCAACCACAGGTACGCCCGCGGCCACGCTTTCCAGGATCGCCGTGGGCAATCCCTCGACGTAGGAGCTGGAGACAAAGAGATCGAGCGTAGCCAGCACCGCTTCTACGTCTGATCGGGCGCCCGTAAAGATGACGCGCTCCCCCATACCCAGTGCTGCGGCCTGCGCCTCCAGTGCAGCACGTTCAGGACCTTCGCCGGCAATGACGACTCGGGCATGCGGATAGAGTTGCGCGACGGCTGGAATCGCCTCCAGCAACACATGATAACCCTTGATGGGCACCAGGCGTCCCACCGTGCCGACAAGTGGCGCATCCACCGGCACGCCCAGGCTGGCCCGCAGGCGCGCGCGCGTTTCCAACCGGCCCGCCATTTCTATGCCAAAACGCTCGAAGTTGAGCGCGTTGTAGATACGGCGTGCCTTGCGCCCCAATCGGCCCGCAAGCCAGCGCCCATCAAGGGCCTCGACCGCATTCTGCGAGACAGCCACTTCCATGTCAAAGACGGCCGGATAGAGTAGATTGGCGAAAAACGCGCCCAACCGTGGGCGTTTTGGCCACTCCACCGAACTGTGACGCGTACGCACCAAATACCGGGCACCGAGCCGGCGTTTCAGGAGAATCGCGGCAAGGTCGGTGAATTCACCGTGGCTGTGGATGACATCCACCCGTGCGCCGGGGTGCCGCCAGAGATTTCGCAGGCTCTCCATGCAGCTACGCAAGGGCGCGCCTGCTTGCCAGGGGGCCGCGGTGAAGACGGGGATCTCTTCACGCGCGAGTTGGGCCCGCCACTCTTCATCGTGGGGCGTGGCGAAATCCCACAAAGCCGCCAGCCGCGGTGCCACACGCGTCCTTTCACGCGTGGCCAGGGCCCGGGATAGCTCAATGACAAAGCGCGCCGCGCCGCCCAATGGGCCGGCCACGGCAAATCCAGCCGTGATCTCCAGCACGCGGACCGCCTGTACGGGGGCCGGCCCGGGACCGGCTGCCGGCTGTGGGCCAGGCACACTAGCGGTGGCTCGTCGCATAGATCGCAGATATCTTCTCGGCCATGGCATGCCAGTTTAGCTCGCGCTCCACCCGCGCCCGCGCCTGCTCGCCGAGCCTGCGACGCAGGTCGTGATCGGCTGCCAGCCGTGTGATCGCCGCCGCCAGGGCAACCGGGTCCTTCTCCGGCACGAGCAGGCCATGGACGTTGTCGTCGATGGCCAAGCCTATGCCGGCCACGTCGCTGGCGACAACTGCGCAGCCTGCCGCCATGGCCTCCAGGATCGTGTTGGGCAGCCCATCGACATTCCCCTGGCTGTCGTAAATAGAGGGCGCCACAAAGATATCTGCTGCCGCCAGGAGTCCAGGCAGCTCCGACCAGGCCACACCACCCAGGAAGCGGACATGGGATTCGATGTTGAGACGATTCGCACACGCCTCCAGTGGCTGGCGCTCAGGGCCGTCGCCAGCAATGGCGCAGACAACTCCCGGGACCGCCTGCAGCACCGCGGGCAGCGCGCGCAGCAGGTAGGCCGTGCCCTTCTTTTCCACCAGCCGCCCGACAAACAGAACCAGCAACTGGTGGGGTTCCAGACCCAACGCGCGGCGCGCAGCAGTACGCCGCTCAACCGTTGGCGCAAACGCGATGGGATCGGCGCCATAGGGAATGAGATGCAGGGTAGCCGCTTTGGCTCTCAGCGCCAGCGCCCCCTTGTAGAGAACGGGGCTGCAGGCGGTGACGCTGGCAGCGCGAGCAAATGTCCAGCGGGCTGCAGCGCGCAGCGCCATCCGCTTCTGGGCAAAGAAGACATCCGAACCGTGGAGACTGATGACCAGCGGGCGCCCGATCCGCCCCGCAACCCATGCGGCTACTGTGCCATTGGGAATCACCCAGTGGGCGTGGATGATGTCATAGTTGAAGCGGGCATGTAGACGCAGGACCCTGTACGCTTCGGCCATGGCAAATCCTGGCGCCAACGCGTAGGCTCCGCCCCGCAACGACCGGTCACTGGTCATGGCATCGGCATAACCCATGATGGCGAGGCGATCGGGCCAGACATAGCGAAAGGGATACATTTGCACCCGATCCTGCCACAGCTGCAGATCGCTGCGGTAGGGCAGTACCACATGGACCTCATGGCCAAGATCGCTGAGCGCTTCAGCCATGGAGCGGACAAAGCGGGCCGAGCCGTCGCTTTCAGACTTGGGATAGGACGAGGTGACAAAACAGATACGCATAGGCATGCTGGCCGGTCAGTGACGCGGTGAGGCAGCACTCGCAGGTTGCTCGCCTTTTGCGCTTTCGCCAGGCGTGTCCGCAGCCTCCGCTTGCCTGGCCGCCATCTCCAGCCGTCGCAACCGGTACAGTGCCTCTTCCATGATCTTGCGGTTGGCGCCAATGAGGTCGGCTACCAGACCAATGAGCAGGGTCTGAAAGCCTGCAATTAACAGGACGGCAGCCAGGATCAGCGATTGAACATGTCCGGCTCCCGTGCCGTTGACGTAGAAGTAGAGAAAACGAATCCCGATTGCTGTGCCGGCCAGGAGCAGGATGGTGCCGATGATCGTGAAGACACGCAGC
>JACFMY010000134.1:0-5488 GCA_019455155.1 Caldilineaceae bacterium | reverse complement strand
TTGGCCAGATAGTGGGGCAGGTTGCGCATCAGCCGCGAGGGTCGGGTTGGCTGGTTGGTGCGAACGGGCACGAACTCGACCGCGGCGCGGCGCGCACCGCCTTGGATGAGCGTCTCCAACGTGTAGGAGTAGTTGCTCAACACCAGCGTGCGCAGCGCGGCTTCCCGGCTCAAGGCGCGGAAGCCGCTGGTCGCATCGGGTATCGCGGTGCCTGCGGCCTGGGAAATCACCCAACTGCCGAGCCGTTGTAGGCTACGCTTGAATGGCGAGAAGTGCTCCACCTTGCCCACACCCCGGTCACCGACCACGATCTCGGCCCGGCCCGCCAGGATGGGCTCCACCAGCCGGGCAATGTCCTCGCCTACATATTGGTTGTCGGCGTCCGTGTTGACAATAATGTCTGCGCCCAGCCGCACACTTTCTTCAAGTCCGGTCATAAACGCGTTGGCCAGCCCCAGGTTGTGCTTGTGGCGCACCACATGGTGCACACCAAGCCCCGCGGCCACTTCGGCCGTGCCGTCGTTGCTGCCGTCATCGATGACCAGGTATTCCAGCATCGCGATGCCGGGCAACGCCCGCGGCAAACTTGCCACTGTCTGGGCCAGTGTACCAGCCTCGTTATAGCAAGGAATCTGGATGATACATTTCACCGCACGTCGGTTCGTTTACGCGTCTATCGCTTGCTACCCTGGTCGGGCTTCTTGCCCCCAAAGAGACCGCCGAGGAACAACTGGCGCAGAATACCCGATCCCTCCGCTTCCGACGCTGGTCGCGGGCTTGGATCCCAGTCGTGGCGCAGGGCATTGTCTTCCCAATGGGCGCGTTCCAATTCAGCCTGCACCAACGCCACGTGCAGGGGATGCTCATCGTCGACGGCTGGGGTCGTTAGCCACTGGTGGAAAGCTGCAAGCTCCTGCTGAAACTGCTCCACACGCTGGGCTACGTTCTCCTGGTTGGCCATGAGCATATTGAACAGGCTCGACGCGCTATGGTCGAAACGGGTTGTCCTGGTAAAGGCCTGACCCGCCATGCGCCGCGCTTCGGCCCACCCAGGCATCCCCGCGGCCATGTGAATGAGAACCGCGCCTACGAATTGAGGCAGCAGGTCGACCCCGGCTGCGATGCCGTCATGCTCAGCCGGATCCACATAGAGCGGCTCTGCGCCCGCCGTCTCCACGAAGTTGCTGGCCAGCTGCAGTGCCTCGGGATTGGTATCCGGCCCAGCGGCCAGACAAAAGACCGCCTGGCGATAGAGATCGCCCCGCGCGATCAGCGGGCCCGCGACGCCCGGCAGAATCGGGTGGCCTACCACGGCGTTGTGGTGGCCCGCCAGAACAGTGTGGAAGGTATTCAATACCGGCTGGAAAACGCTGCTCAGGACGAGGATCAGCGTCGACGGCTGCAGATCTTCGCGGATGAGTTCCAGCGTCTCACCCACTTCGCCTTGGGGGATGGCCAACACGATGGCTGATGCGCCTTCACATGCCTTGTGGAGATTCCACTCGGTGCGTTGGACCGCGCTGTTCTTGCGCGCCTCCTGGGCGACGGTGGGCTCCTTGTCGTGCCCGACAACTTCGATGCCTTCGGCGTTCTCTGTCAGCGCCAGACCCAGACTGGTGCCGGTCAGTCCCAATCCAATCAGCGTTATGCGTGGGTTTGCCATAGTCTTGCTCGTTTCCTTGGGTCTTGCCTCGATTCCAACCGCGCCGGCGCTGGGATCCGGCTTCTACCTGGCCGGCCGCGCACCGGCCAACTATCATCCGCAACAGTACGCCCCAGAAATCAATTCGCGCCGTCGGCCGCACGCAGGCGGGCAAGTAGCGCTTCCCGCGTGCCAGACCCCGGCTGGTGGCTATCTTGATGGTGTTCGATCAGCCAGCAGGCCAGCTCGCTACAGCCGGCCGCTTTGGCCCACGCGGCGCCGATAGCCGGATGGTGAATCTGTACATACAGCGCGTAGCCCGGCTGCGAACTGGGTGTGGGGTCGGCCAACCTGGCCAACAGTCCTGGCCATACCGCTTCCAACAACACGGTCGGGCCGCGCAGCCAGAGCCCCAAATAGGCGCCAGCGTCCGTAGCCGCCACCTTGCCTACATCATGCAGAAGCGCCGCAACCGCCAGATCGGCCGGCACCTCGCCCGTGGCCTGCAGCGTATGCAGTACGTTTAAACTGTGCCGCTGGGCGTCCTTGGGCATACGCAAAAACAGGGCCAGCGCGCCGGGCGGCAGTGTGCCGGCGACCAGTTGCTGCTCCTCCGCGCTGATGGCGGCAGTGAGCCCGCGCAAAAACTGGCCAATACGATAACGGACTCGCGCCAACCAGTGTGTGGCTGGCGCCGGTGCCGGCTGTCTCTCCTCCACAAGCAGACCGTCGACTCTCACAGAAAGATCAATCCTTGCAACAGGGACAGGATGATGCGGGTGGGTACGAGGATCAGGTTGGGCGCCAGGAAGACGATGAGCAGGAGGATCAGCGTACCATACCGCATCAAGGCCATGTAGGTCTGCCCCGCCCCCGGCAGCAAGGCAAACAGCACGTGGGAGCCGTCCAAAGGAGGGATTGGCACCATGTTGAACACGAACAGGAGTACGTTGATGGTGGCGAAGGTATAGAGAAAGCTGGCCAGCAGCGACTGCTGTACTACCCCAAACAGCCCGGCCGTTACAGTCACACCCAGCAAGCGGATGATAATCAGGCTAATCACGGCCAACAGCAGGTTGCTGATCGGCCCGGCCACCGCTACCAGAATCGCGCCCAGGCGGCGATCCACCGTGATGTTACGCGGGTTCCACTGCACTGGCTTGGCCCAGCCAAAGCCGACCAGAAAGATCAACAGAGCGCCAATTGGGTCGATGTGTGCCAATGGGTTGAGCGTGTAGCGGCCTTGCTGGCGCGGCGTCGAGTCGCCCAGGCGTACGGCCATGAAGGCGTGGGCAAACTCATGGACTGGGAGCGCGAGTAAGATGATGGCGCCCGTGCCCAGGATCCAGGCCGGGTTGGTGTAGCGTCCACCGCTGCCGCTGCTAAACATAACGAACAGGCCATACAGCAGCAGGAGGCCAACGCTACCAATGAACAGCTTTTGCCCTTGACTCAGGGACTCCCAACGTTGTCGAATCGACCCAGGAAACATAGAATCATTCTTCCTTGTACGAGCAGCGAGCAAATGGCCCAACGGACTCGCGGACCAAACCCAAGGGGCGTGGCAACCGTGCGCCGCGCGCCCGGTCAACCAGTGACTTGCCCGCGCCGTCTTCCGGCGAACCGGCGTATTGACGGATTATAGCATGTTGCGATAGGTGTGACCTAAACGTTCAGAGTGGCGAAGTTGCAGAAAGTGGATTCCCGCACTATGATGCGCTATGTGGCAAGCAAACACAATCGTCGTGTTCTCGTCCTCGTTGCCGGCGCTGTGCTGTTGGTTCTGGTGCTGGCCACGTCCCAATGGTTATCCTCCGATGTGCCGTTGGGCCCGCAGCAGATAGTGGTGACGAGCAACGCGAAAGTGGGCGTCCACACTCGTCTCACCGATGAGGTAGAATCCTGGAAGATCAAGCGCACCCTGGAAATGGTGCGCGAAATGGGTGCACCCTGGATTGTCGAATATTTCCCCTGGGCATATATTGAAGATCGACCTGGTGTGTACAATTGGGTGCATGCGGATCAAGTTGTGAACCATGCTACCCGCCAGGGGTTGAAGATCATTGCCCGGTTGGGCTATGTGCCCCAATGGGCGCGGCCGAAAGATTCGTCGCCGCTTTACCTGGACGAGGAGCAGTTCGCTGACTTTGGCCGCTTTGCGGCCGAGTTTGTAAAGCGATATGCCGGCAAGATCGATCATGTGATTATCTGGAACGAGCCAAACCTGGCCCTGGAGTGGGGCTATGAGCCGGCCGATCCGGAGAAATACACGGAAATGCTGCGTACCGTCTATCCCATGATCAAGGCGGCCAATGCGGATGTACAGGTGTTAGCCGGCGCGCTGGCGCCCACATTGGCTCCCCCTGGCAGCGAATACGGGATGGACGATCTGGTCTTTCTGCAGCGCATGTATGACGCGGGAGCTGCTCCCTTCTTTGACATCTTGGCCATACATGCCTACGGATGGTATTTTCCACCGGAAAGCCCCGCGGACCAGGAGGTCGTCAATTTTCGCCGGGCTGAGCTACTGCGAGAGATCATGGTGCGCAACGGTGACGGCAATAAGACCGCCATGATCACCGAAGGAGGATGGAATGACCATCCGCGCTGGACACGAGCTGTACGTCCATCGCAACGGATCGCGTACACGATTCGTGCCTACGAGATCGCCGAAGCAGAATGGCCCTGGATGGAAGCCGTTTGTCTTTGGGCCTTTCGTTTTCCCTGGGATCAGAAATCCTATCAAGACTACTATACCTTTGTGCGGACGGATTTTGAGCCCAAACCTATTTATACGGAGGTGCAGCGTTACACACGTGGGGAGGTGCGGTGAGTCGCAGGCAGGTCCAGTTGGCAGGCATTACGCTTGTGGTTACACTGGCCATAAGCGCGGTCTCATACCTCTGGCTGCAACAAGAGCTACCTCTAGCCTCCTTTTTTCGCCGCGATCAGACCTGGCAAGCCATGGTGAACCGGGGCACATGGCGGGTTGGCATGGATCCCAGCTTTCCTCCTTTTGAGTCGCTCGACGCGGCAGGTGTACCGGTTGGCTTCGATGTGGACCTGGCACGGACGATGGCGAACGCCTGGGGGTTGGAAAGCGAGGTCGTAGCCATTGGGTTTGACAGTCTGCCTGATGCGCTGAAAGCGGCCAAGATCGACAGCATTGTGAGTGCCTACCCGTATGACGACCGGCTCACGCGCGATTTCGCCTTCTCGACTCCCTATTTCGAGGCCGGTCTACGCCTGGCTGTGCGTGATCGAGCACCAGTCACCAGTGTCGAGGAGTTGGCTGGTGCACGCGTAGCTGTGGAGTGGGGGAGCGTCGGTGACATGGTCGGCCGCCGCCTGCAGCGGGAGGGTATGGAGTTGGAATTGGTGCCCCTCGAGACGCCCAGCGCAGTGATTATTGCGTTGGCTAACGACGCGTCGATTGACGCGGCGTTTGTGGACAATGTGACGCTGCAACAAGCGCAACGGAGCGGCATCCCCATCCGCGGGGTGGGGATGCCGTTAGAGAGTAATCCCTATGTCATAGTTGCACCGATCCGCGCCGGGCAACTCCAGCAGCAGATTGAAACAACGTTACAAGCCCTAAAGGACAATGGCGCCATGCAACGATTGGAAACAACCTGGTTTTCCGGGGCACAGGAGAGTGTAGGGACGCAAAATGAGCCGTAATGGAATCACCACAATTGGAGTCTGCTCCGACACACATTTTTGGCGTACAGACGAGCCAGTGGTGACCTCCGACGGTAGTATGCAGCTTCAGCCGTGGTCTGTAGAGTTGCTCAACGAACTGGTGAACTCGTTGCGCGAGCAAAAGGTGGATTTGGTCCTCCATTT